>JBBQZD010000226.1:0-4881 GCA_038208045.1 Gemmatimonadales bacterium
TGGCCCTACAGTATCCGCAGCTCTTCGCGGCGGCGGCGTCGCACTCCGGCGTGGTCTGGCCGCTCGAGTGGGCCCCGGACGGCATCGTGAATCGCCCGGCCGGCACGGCCGACTCGACCTGGCGGCGCGTTCGCGCCGGCGCGGTCGGCACGACGATGCGTACGACCTTTGGTGGCGACACGGCAGCCTGGTACTCGCGTGACCCGGTGCACCTGCTCGACCTCGCCCGGGCGCAGGGCGCCACGCTGCCCGCGCTGAAGGCCGACTGCGGGACGGGCGATCCGTTCCTCGCCGGCAACCGCGCCCTGCGCGACGCCCTGATGGCACGCGGCGTTGCGCTCGACTACACCGAGTATCCCGGCGTCCACGACTGGGCCTATTGGCGGGCCCACGCGGTGGAGAGCCTGCAGTGGCTGGCGGGCCGGATCGCCGCGCGATAGGCGCTGCCTGACGAAGCGCTGACCGACGCCGCCTGCCGTCCGGTGTCCGTTCCTCGTGGTCAGGCGTATCTTCCTTTCGTGCCCAGCTTCTTTCCCCGCAAGACCATCGCCTGGGAGGTCGTCGAGGATCCGACGGCCATCCGGCGCCTGTCCGTCTCCCTGCCGGAGATGGCGCTCGTCACGGGCATCGTGCTGCGGCTGTATCGCGCGTATGTGCTGTCGCACGGGTCACCCGAGAGCTGGCTTTGGGTCGGTTCGACGGCGGTCATCGGGGCCGTCGTGCTGCTGGCGATGCTCACCGTGCACCTGTCGCACTACACGATCCGCCACTGGTGGTGGCGCGCGCCGATGTTCGCGGCGCTCGAGGCCGGTACCGAGATCGTGCTCTCGCTGGCGCTCACCGCCATCGGGATGGAAAAGATGGGCAGCGGTGTCGCCGAACTGTCCGACTGGCTGCCGGGGGCGTGGCGCGTGCTCTTCATGCGCGTGCTGGTGATCCTGCCCTTCACGGCGCTGCTGGCCGTTGTCGTGACCATCGTGCGGCGGATCCTGCTCGCGCGCGAGCATCGCACATCCACGGCGCAGCGCGTCTCCGAGGCGCACCGGGCCGTCGAGGAGCCACCGGCGCCGCCCGTGGCCTGACCCTCATCCTCCGGTACCATCCATGATGCGACTCCTGCGTGCCACGTTCGTCGCCGCACTCTTTGCGGGCCTGGCGCTCCCCGCCGGCGCCCAGCCGCCGGGCAGCCGCCTGGCGGACCGGCAGCGTCCCTTCGGCACGCTGCGGGAGCAGGCGGGCCGCCAGCAGCGATGGCTGGAGACGCGCCTCAAGACCGTGCTGCCCGCGCTGATGCGCCGTCAGGGCATCGACATGTGGATCGTGCCGATGCGCGAATACAATGAGGATCCGGTGTTCTCGTCGCTGGTTTCGCCCACGACATTTGCGGCGCGCCGCCGCACCATCTACGTGCTGTTCGATCGGTGTTCGACATCCGGACGCACCGATCCGGGCGACGGGTCGTGCCTCGAGCGCATCGCACTCGGCGGCTCGTCGCAGGGCGGGGTCTTCGAGGCACGCCGCTCGACGACGCCCGTGGAGGCGGCCGTCGGTGGGCGTCAGGCGGAACTGTGGGGCGACGAGCAGTGGGCCGCGCTCAAGGCCGTGGTGGACGAGCGGAACCCGCGGGTCATCGGCATCGACTACTCGCGTGTCTTCGCCTTCACCGACGGGCTGACGCACGGCGAATACCTGGGCATGTCCGAGGCGCTCGGCGAGCGCTGGATGGCGCGCATGAAGCCAGCCGAGGAGCTGCCGCTGCAGTTCATCGCCTCGCGGGTGGCCGACGAGGACGCGTTCTACGGCCAGATGCAGCAGCTCGTCTGGGAGCTCATCGGCGAGATGTACTCGGCCAAGGTGATCGTGCCGGGCAAGACGAAGACGAGCGACCTCGTCTGGTGGTGGCGCCAGCGCGTCAACGATCTCGGGCTGGGCACCTGGTTCCAGCCGAGCATCGAGGTGCAGCGCGCGGGGACGACGGAG
The DNA here is from genome assembly GCA_038208045.1 of Gemmatimonadales bacterium. GTDB lineage: Bacteria > Gemmatimonadota > Gemmatimonadetes > Gemmatimonadales > Gemmatimonadaceae > PNKL01. The sequence goes on from JBBQZD010000226.1 coordinate 1,981, forward strand.
GAACAGCTGGGCGAGGACCCGGTGATCCAGCGCGGCGACGTGCTCCACTGCGATGTCGGCATCACGGCCCTGCGGCTCAACACCGACACGCAGCACATGGCGTACGTGCTGCGTCCGGGCGAAACCGATGCCCCCGCGGGACTCAAGCGGGCGCTGGCGACCGGCAACGCGCTGCAGGACCTCGTGATGGCGGAGATCCGTCCGGGCCGCAGCGGCAACGAAATCCTGGCCGCGGCGCGCGCCGCAATGCAGGCCCGGGGGATCGACGGCACCATCTACTCGCATCCCATCGGCCTGCACGGACACGGCGCGGGGCCGCTGATCGGGCTGTGGGACTACCAGGACGGCGTGCCCGGGCGGGGTGACGCGAAGGTGGTCGCGAACATGTGGTACTCCATCGAGCTGCAGGCCACGTCGCCGGTACCCGAGTGGAAGGGGCAGGCGGTGCGCATGGCGCTTGAAGAAGACATGATGATCGGCACGGACGGGACACCGCGATGGGCCAAGGGACAGCAGACGAAGCTCTGGCTTGTGCGCTAGCTAGATTGAATCCATCGTCCATCGACCCGTGCTCATGAAGAAGAAAGAACTGATTGTCGTCGGTGACCGAGTGCTCATCCGCCTCGAGGATGGGGAGGAGCGCACCAAGGTTGGCCTGTACCTCCCCGCCACGGCGGTGGAAGGGCAGCAGGTGCAGGGCGGAAAGATCGTCGCCACGGGCCCCGGCATGCCGTTGCCGGTGGTGGAGGATCATCTCGACGAGCCGTGGCGCATCACCGGCAGCAAGGAGACCAGGCACGTGCCGATGCAGGCGAAGGTCGGCGACTATGCGCTGTTCTTCCGCAAGGCCGCGGTCGAGATCACGTTCGATGACGAGCGCTACCTGGTGGTTCCGCAGGCGGCAATTCTCGCACTGGCGCGGTAAACCCGCCCGGAACCTGACCGGCTCTCGAGCGGTTGATGAGGTGTCTGTCGCACTCTGTTTTACTCTGTCGTACTCTGTCGTACTCCGTCTCTTTTCCATGAGTCCCCCATGCCCTATCCCGAACCAATGGTCGCGCTGATGCGCGCCGAACTGACCACCCTCGGCGTGCGTGAACTGCGCACGGCCGCCGAGGTCGCCGAGGCGCTCGGCAATGCCAAGGGCGCGACGCTGGTGGTCGTGAACTCCGTCTGCGGCTGCGCGGCGCGCAACGCGCGTCCCGCCGTCGCCGCGGCGCTGCAGCATGCCGTGAAGCCGGAACAGCTGTTCAGCGTGTTCGCCGGTCAGGACATCGATGCCACCAAGGCGGCGCGCGGTTTCTTCACGGGTTATCCGCCGTCGTCGCCGTCCATCGCGCTCCTCAAGGATGGGCGCCTGGTGACGATGCTCGAGCGTCATCAGATCGAAGGACGCTCGGCGAACGAGATTGCCGGCGACCTGACCGAGGCCTTCGACGCACATTGCGCCGCCGCGACGGTCTGAAAGAAAGTTTCGAAACACTCTGGCGCGAATTGCCGGACTGATTATACCTTTTGCGTTACCAATTCGAAGTCACGAGTTGGCAATCGCATGCGGCGCGAGCCGCAGGTGTACAAGAGGACCGGCTTCCGGGAGCCGGTCCTTCTTGTTTGGTACAGCGGACGACAGAATGCGACAGAATGCGACAGAATGCGACAGCGTACGACAGCGTAACACAGAGGCCTCTCTGTCGTACGCTGTGGTACGCTGTCGCATTCCGTCGTCCTCCGTCTTTATATTACAAAGCACATGACCCGTCCCGCCGCCGACCGTTCGTCCGCGCTTGCCGATCGCGCCGCCGACCATCTCGCGTTCATCCGCGACACGATGGTGCGCGCGGGACGCTTCACCGCGGTCTCGGGCGTCGGGATGATCATGTCGGGCCTGGTTGGCCTGGCGGCGGCGGTGCTCACGCCGTTGGCGGCGCTGCCCGAGCGGCGCTTGGCGCTCTGGCTCGTGGCGGCGGTCGTCGCGGTATCGGTGTCGCTCATTTCGGTGGCCAGAAAGGCCCGGCGGTCGGGGCAGTCGCTGCGCGCGGGGCCGGCCCGGACCTTCGCGCTGGCGTTCGTTCCGGCGCTGGCGGCGGGCGCGCTGCTTACCGGTGCCCTCGTGCGTACCGCCGCCTGGGACCTGCTGCCCGGAGCCTGGCTGACCTGCTACGGTGCGGCGGTCGTCTCGGGTGGCGCGTTCTCGGTGCGCGCGGTGCCCGTGTTCGGCACCATCCTGGTCGCCCTCGGCGCGCTCGCGCTGTTCCTTCCGGCAGCGACGCACGTCTGGCTGCTCGGTCTCGGCTTCGGCCTGCTGCACCTGATCTTCGGCCTCTTCATCGCGAGGAACCACGGTGGCTAAGAGTTCTGCGTCCAGTGCCAAGCGCGGCGATCGCAAGCCGGCTGCGCATGCCGGGCCCGCCCTCGCGCCCGTGCTCGGTGGCGAGCCCGTGCCAGCGGCGCTCGACAAGCTCATTCACGATCGTGTCCGGCTGGGCATCATCAGCGCCCTTGCCGTAAACGACCGCGTCAGCTTCACGGAGTTGCGCGACATCCTCGGACTGACCGACGGCAACCTGAGCGTACACGCGCGCAAGCTCGAGGAGGGCGGCTACGTGCAGTGCCAGAAAGGGTATGAAGGCCGGGTGCCGAAGAGCGAGTACCGCCTCACGGCAGCCGGCAGGCGTGCGCTGGAGCGGTACTTGGGGCACATGGAAGCGATTATCGAGGTGACGCGGGGGACGGCGAGGTAGGGCGAGGTAAGGCCGCTCTATGCGCTACGCTCTACGCAATACGCCGTACGGGGCATCAGAGCCTCGTACGGCGTATTGCGTAAAGCGTAGAGCTTCGTTTCCCCGGGTCTGTCCCGAGTCTAGTTGAAAATTCAGGTGGTGCCTCCATACTGCAGCGTTG
>JBBQZD010000227.1:0-4878 GCA_038208045.1 Gemmatimonadales bacterium
CGCCCTCGGGCTGGTGCCGCCTGTGTATGCGGCGATGCTCTGGCCGTTGACCCTGCTGGTGCTGGCGGCGGCGCTGCTCGGCGCGCCGGTCTTCGTCGCGATGGGCGGCGTGGCGCTCGTGCTCTTCTTCGCGGAGGGCACGCCCGTTGCCGCGGTCTCGGCGGAGGTGTACCGGCTCATCGCGTCGCCGACGCTGCCGGCCATTCCGCTGCTGACGGCTGCGGGTTACGTGCTCGCCGAGAGCACCGCGGCCGAGCGCCTCGTCCGGTTCTTCCGCGCGGTGTTCGGGTGGATGCCCGGCGGCATCGCCCTGATGGTGGCGGCGGTCTGCGCGCTGTTCACGACGTTTACCGGCGGTTCGGGCGTCACGATCATCGCGCTGGGTGGACTTGTCTATCCGATTCTCCGGAAGGACGGCTACTCCGAGGGCTTCTCGCTCGGTCTCGTGACCGCGGCCGGATCGCTGGGCCTGCTTTTTCCTCCCAGCCTGCCGGTGATCCTGTACAGCGTGGTGGCCAGCTCGCGTGACGCGAGTGTCCCGGCCGACCATCTGTTCATCGCCGGACTGCTGCCCGGGCTGCTCCTCGTGCTCCTGACGGCCGGGTACGGCGTCCTGGTCGGCCGACACATCAAGCGGGAGAAGGCGCCGTTCGCCTGGCGCGAGGTGGCCGCGGCCGCGTGGCACGCCAAGTGGGAGCTGATGCTCCCCGTGCTGATCGTCGCGCTCTTTGCGAGCGGCACCACGACGATGATCGAGACCGCCGCGGCGGCCCTCGCCTACACGGTGGTGGTCGAGTGCTTCATCACGCGGGACATCAAGATCTTCTCGCAGCTGCCGGACGTGCTGATCAAGGCCGCGGCGCTGATGGGGGCCGTGCTGATCCTGCTGGCCGTCGCCATGGGACTGACGAACTACTTGGTCGACGCGATGATCCCCGACGCCATCCTGGGCTGGGTGACGCAGCACATTCACTCGCGGGTGCTCTTCCTGCTCGCGCTGAATGGGCTGCCGCTGGTGCTCGGCAGCGTGCTGGAGATCTATTCCGCCATCATCATCCTCGCGCCGCTGATCGCGCCGATGGGCACGGCATTCGGCATCGACCCCGTGCACCTGGGCGTCATCTTCCTGGCGAACCTCGAGATGGGCTTCCTGCTGCCACCGGTGGGACTGAACCTCTTCCTGTCGTCGTCTCGGTTCAACCAGCCGCTGACGAGCCTCTACCGGCACGTGCTGCCGTTCCTGCTCATCACCGGCATCGGCGTCCTGCTGATCACGTACCTGCCGTGGATGTCGCTGGGCGTGCTGGAGCTGTTGGGCAAGCGATAGGACGGCACGGTGGCGTGGCGCCACCGGGGTGGCGCGGCCGCGGCGCAAGGCGAAGCGCGCAACGCGCAGTGTGCCGGCCCGGCTTCGGCAACGGAGTCGGGCCTTCCCTTGGCCCGCATAAGTGGCTTTCCCTACTGCGAGACGAGGCCGCGGTCGGCAGAATGCAGACACGGGTCCGGCGGTTCACCGTGGAGGCGCCCGGATGGGCGTACTCGCGTGAAGGCGTCACGGCACCCGCTGTGGGAGGTGCCCATGTCCGTACGCTCACTGATGATGGCGCTCGGCGCGATCCTGGTGGCTGCCCCGATCGTTCGCGCGCAGGAGCCTGACGCGGACTTCGTGCTCGCCCGCAAGCAATTCCTGGCCGGCCAAGCGCGACAGGCGGCGAACACGCTGCTCGCGTCCAGCGCCCACGTGCGCCAGGAAATCGGCCGGTGTCGCGACGAGGAAGTCGGTTCGCGCCTCATTGAGGGCGAGGCCCAGCTGGACAAGCTTGCCGCCTCGCTACGCGCCGGTTCCATCGGGAACGTGAAGGCGTTCGAGCAGGAACTGGTCAAGATTGACCGTGCGCTGGCGCTCAACCACGTGAAGCTCGCCATCGCGGGTCTGGTGCGCCCGCGGGCGGACGACATTCCCGTCATCGGGCGGGACATCGAGCACGCCGCCTTCCACTTCGAGCGGTCGGTGACCCTGGACGGGCACACGCTGGCCGAGGCGCAGGTCGCGGCGGTGGACGGCGCGCGCAAGCTGGCCAAGGAGATCGACGACTCCAAGCTGATTCCACCCAGCGCCAAGCTGGTGCTGTCGACGCTCGAGCAGCAGATCGTGGCCACCAGCGCGACGGCGAGCGCGAAATGAACGCGGCGGACAGGCCGGCGCGCCGCTGCACGGCACGGCGCGCGAGGCGGTAGCGGTCGCCGATCTCTCAGCTGGCCACGGGTTCTGCGTTCCGCGAGGGACCGCCGGCCCGCATGGCCAGCACCAGCACGGGCAGGGCGACGATCCAGATGACGATGTCCGCGCGGTGTTCGCCAAGGAAGACATGGACGGCGAGACAGGCCGACGCGATCGTCACGGTGAGGATCATGGCGGGCATGCCGAAGCCCATGAACTCCTTGAACCCGATGCGCGTGCCGTCCTTCTCGGCCAGTCCGAGCGTCGTGACGTTGGCGGAGGCGCCCACGGCGGTGCCGTTGCCGCCCAGGCAGGCGCCGAGCGCGAGGGCCCACCAGAGCACCTGCGTCTCGCCCGGCAGGGCCTTCGTGAGTTCGTGCACGATGGGAATGGTGACGGCCACATACGGAATGTTGTCGATGAAGGCCGACAGGAAGGCGCTCGCCCACAGGAGGAGCAGCGCGGCGAGCATGAGCGTGCCGGTGTCGCCCAGCGACAGCGCATCACGCCCGGCGCCGATGGCCCATTCCAGCCCATGCGCCACGGAGGAGATGAGCCCCGTCTCGACCGCGGCGCCCACGATGATGAAGAGGAAGAAGAAGAACGCGAGCGTCGGCCACTCGATCTCGTGCTCAATGATCGTGAGGATGCCATGCGCGCGTTCGTGTTCGGTCGGCTTGTTCTTGCGGAGGTAGAGCCGATCCTGGACAATGAGGGCTGCGGCCGCGCCGATCATGGCCGGCACCGATGGCGGCATGCCGGTCATCGCATGCGTCAGGAAGCCGACGAGGATGAAGGTGCAGATGACGGCCAGCCACCGCAGCAGCACCGGGTCGGTCGGCTGCGGCACCACCAGGGGCACCCACGCCTCGGAGCGCGCCGACTCGTCCAGTTCGGTGCGGTAGAACCGCTTGGACAGCCACTGGATGCCCACCATCATCAGCACCACGGGCCCGGCCAGCGCACGAATGAAGTCCACGAAGGACAGGTTCGCCCCGGAGCCGATCATGATGTTCGGGGGATCGCCGATCAGCGTGGCGGTGCCGCCGACGTTTGAGGCGATGACCATCGGCAGCAGGATCACGACCGGATTGATGCGCAGCTTTTTCGCCATCGCGCCCGCCATGGGCGTGACGAAGATGACCGTGGTGACGTTGTCGAGCAGCGCAGAGGCCACGCCGGTGAACCACAGCACCAGGTGCTGCACGCGCTTCGGTTCACCCGCCGCGCGATTCATGAGCATGGCGACGGCCCAGGCGAAGAAGCCGGTCGCCTTGAGCACGCCCACCACCGCCATCATCGACGCCAGCAGCAGCAGCACGTTGATGTCGACGTGCTGCCAGGCGGCCTCGAACGACACGAGGTGATAGGGCGAGAGGTAGGTCAGCAGCCAGACGAACGCCGCGGCGCCGAAGACGATGAGCACGCGGTGGGCCGCCTCGCGCGTGAGCGCGACGAACAGCGCGACAATCACCACCGCGACGATGCCCTGCGACACCGGGTCGGTGGTGCTCGCGATTCCCACGTGCTCTTCGGCCAGCAGCCGGACCGGCAGCGCCACGTTCGCCGCCAGGGCGAGCGCGACGGCAGACAATGGTGCACGCATGTGGGCTCCGCGTTGACGACAAGAAAGGGTAGACGTCGCAATGTAAGACGGCGGCACCGCCTCGTCGATTGGACGCCGCAGCACGCCGTCCGCACACGCGCCGCCGCGTTTGCCAGCGCTGCGTACGGCCCGTTACTTTTCTCCGGAACTCTCGCGCGCGACCGTTTTCTCCCCGCACCTCCGCCATGTCCCCAGCTCGACGCACCTCGCCGGTACGCGCCCGTGCGGCAGCAGGCACGGGCCGCGTCACGATGCGCGAGATCCTCGACCCGGCCGATCCGCTGGCCGCGGCCGGGTACCGCCTGCTGTGGCGCACATTCCATCAGGAAGAAGTCGTCGGCCTGCCGGAGTGGCGGAACGCCTTGCGGGAGCAGCACGCGAAGCTCGTCACCGACATTCGCTGGCACCTCGTGGTGGCGGTGCGCAACGGCTCGGTGATCGGCGTGACGACGGGCAGCTATCTCGGCAACGTGAACATGGGCTTCATCGGCTATCTGGCCGTCTCGCCGCGGGCGCGTCAGCAGGGCGTCGGTCCCAAGCTGCGCGCACGTCTCAGCCGCGTCTTTCAGCGCGACGCCCGGCAGGTCCGCGACGAGCCGCTGAAAGCCATCGTGGGCGAAGTGCGCCGCGACAACCCGTGGCTGCGGACGCTCATCCGGCGGCCCGAAGTGCTGGCCCTCGACTTCCACTACCTGCAGCCGAAGCTGCGCGCTGGCGCGCGGCCCGTGCGGCTGGTGCTGTACTATGAGTCCATGCACGGCGACGTGAGCAAGTTGTCGTCACTGACGCTGCAGAAGCTCCTCTTTACCGTGTGGCGCCGCATCTACCGGATCGGCCAACCGCTCGACACCCCGGCGTTTCGCCGCATGCTGCGCGACCTCGCCGGGCGCAGGGATGTCCGCGAGATTCCGCTCGCCAGCCTGCCGACGCCGGCACACAAGACCGGCGCATAGCCACCCACGTGCGCCGAACACGACCCGGTTCCCCCCCTCCTCTCTGAGGCGTTCATGCGTGACCAGTTTCTTCAGATCCTGCATGGCTTGCAGGAGTC
>JBBQZD010000228.1:0-4857 GCA_038208045.1 Gemmatimonadales bacterium
CGCCTGCTGGCCGAGCGTCCGGACGTCGGCTACTCCGTGTCGTGCACCACGCGCGCGCCGCGCGAGGGCGAGGTGGACGGTGTGGACTACCAGTTCCTCTCGCCGGACGAGTTCGAACGGCGGCAGGCGGCGGGGGAGTTCGCCGAGACCGCCCTGGTCCACGGGCGGCCCTACGGCACGCTGCGCAGCGAGGTCGAGCGGGTGCTGCAGGCCGGGCGCCACGTGATGATGGACATCGACGTCCAGGGGGCGGCGCAGTTCGCCCGGGCCTTCCCCCAGTCGGCGCTTGTGTTCATCATCCCTCCATCCATTGAGGTCCTCGTCGAACGGCTGATGCGCCGGGGCAGCGAGGACCGTGAGTCCCTCTTGACCCGCCTGCGGAGCGCCCAGGTGGAGTTGCACGAAATCGGTCGCTACCACTATGTGGTGGAGAACGACGACCTCGACCGCGCCGTGGCGCGCGTGTCGGCGATCATCGACGCCGAGATGGCCCGTCGCGAACGGGCGCCGGCGCTCGACCAGCAGGTGGCCGGGCTCATCGCCCGGCTCGAGCACGAAATCACGAATTACGTCTAACCACCCAGGCCACCATGCGAGTCTTCACCCCGATCGAAGTCACCGAGCACGCCACCAACAAGTACCTCTCGGTCCTTGTGGCCGCGAAGTACGCCCGCGTGCTCAACGAGTTCCCCCGCGATCGCTCCAAGTCGGGCGAGAAGAAGCTGACGACGCGCGCACTCGAGGAGCTCACCGAAGGGCGCATCGAGTATCGCGTGGTTCCGCGCCGCCGCGCGGAGTAACCGCAGCGAGCACGGGAGCGGCCGGTGCGTCCTTTCGACGGCCGTCGCGTGCTCCTCGGCGTCACCGGGGGGATCGCGGCGTACAAGACGGCGACGCTGGCGCGTGAACTCACGCTTGCCGGCGCCGAGGTCGACGTCGTGCTCACACGCTCCGCGCGCGAGTTTGTCGGTGCGGTGACGTTCGAGGCGCTCACCGGAAGGCCCGTGCACGACCAGCTCGTGGCCGCCGGGCATGCGCTCGACCACCTGCGCCTGCCGCGCGAGGCGCACGTGATCGTCGTGGCACCGGCCACGGCCGACTTCCTCGCCCGCGCCGCGACCGGCAGGGCCGACGATCTCATTGCGGCTTCGCTGCTCGCGGCGGGCGACACGCCGGTGCTCATCGTGCCGGCAATGAACGACAAGATGTGGGCCCACGCTGCCGTGCAGCGCAATGTCGCGCGCCTGCGGGAGATCGGCTATCACGTGCTCGAGCCCGAGTCGGGGCCGCTGGCCAGCCGCGAGGAAGGCAGCGGCCCCGGGCGGATGCCGGAACCGGCCACCATCCGGGCGCACGTCGCGCGCCTGCTCGAGCCCGCCTCACCGTTGCGCGGCGCCTGCGTGGTGGTCACCGCGGGACCGACGCGCGAGGCGCTTGATCCGGTGCGCTTCCTCGGCAATGCCTCCACGGGCAAGATGGGCGTCGCGCTCGCGGAGTCGGCTTGGCGGCGTGGCGCCGAGGTGATTCTCATTGCCGGCCCGCTCGCCGTGCCGGCCCCGACCGGGCCGCGCGTGGTGCACGTCGAAAGCACCGAGGAGATGGCAGGCGCGGTGCGCGAGGCGCTCGCCGGGGCGGACGTGCTGATCATGGCGGCGGCGCCGGCAGATTTTCGGCCGGCCCGCGTGGTGGCGCAGAAGATCAAGAAGGGCACGGCCGCCGCACCGATAACGCTCGAGCAGACGCCCGACATTCTGCGGACCACGCGCGACGCGCGCCGGCCCGGCTGCGTCGTCGTCGGGTTCGCCCTCGAGACCGAACGGCTCGAGGCGAATGCCCGCGAAAAGCTCGAGGACAAGGCGCTCGACCTCATCGTGGCCAACGCCGTGGGCGAGGGCACCGGGTTCGGGCACGACACCAACCGGGTGACGCTGCTGGGGCGCGACGGCGCGCGCGAGGAACTTCCGCTGCAATCCAAGACCGACGCGGCCGACGCCATTCTGGACCGTGTGGCGGGGCTCGTCCATGGACGCTAGGGACCGCCTCCGGCTCTACTTGGAGCAGCGGCGCGAGCTGGGCGAGTCGGAGTTCGTGCTCGACTCGCTGCCGCTCGAGGAGGCGTTGCGCCTGATTGGCCACAAGGGGGCGCCATCTGCCGGCACGCCGACGCCCGCCGGCGCTGAGGCGACGCGTCCGCGCTCCCCGCGCGACGAGCCCGCCACCGGCGGCAACTGGAAGGACGCGCTCAAGGCGATCGGAGCGGAGGAGACTGCCCCGGCTGCCAAGACGAAGAAGCCAGCGGCGTCCGCACGCGCCGCCGCGCCAGCGACGTCGGTGGCGGAGCCGACGCCCGCGGAGCCGACGCCCGCGGAGCCGACGCCCACGGAGCCGACGCCCACGGAGCCGACGCCCACGGTGGGGTCGCCCGCGGAGCCGGGAACCGGCATCGTCGTCGGCGCCTCACGACGCGCTTCGATGGACGGTCCGCTGGCGGCCCTCGCGTCGCTCGACGACGTGGCCCGGCATATCGCGGCGTGCACCGCCTGCGAACTGTACAAGAGCGCCAAGAATTCGGTGCCTGGCGAGGGGAATCCGCAGGCCGGCTTTATCTGCGTCGGCGAGGCGCCGGGGCAGACCGAGGACGAGACGGGCCGCCCCTTCGTGGGCCGGGCCGGCGACCTGCTCACCAAGATCCTCGAGGCCGTGCAGCTCAAGCGCGAAGACGTCTTCATCTGCAACGTCCTCAAGCACCGGCCGCCGGGCAATCGCAACCCGGCGCCAGACGAGATCAAGGCCTGCAGCCCGTACCTGCTGCGGCAGCTCGAGCTGCTCCAGCCGCGGGTGATCCTCGCCCTCGGCACCTTTGCGTCGCAAACACTACTGCAGACGGCCCTGCCGATCGGTAAGTTGCGTGGCCAAGTCCACCGCTTTCACGGCGTCCCGTTGATCGTGACCTATCACCCTGCAGCGCTCCTGCGGAATCCCGCATGGAAGCGCCCGGCCTGGGAAGATGTCCAGCTCGCCCGTCGAATTTACGATTCCGCCGTCCAAGGCTGATCCCTTCCGGGACCGGCGCCCTCCGTACTCCGAGGACGCCGAGCAGGCCGTGCTGTCGGCGATGCTGCTCGACGCCGACGCCGTGTCGCGCGCCTCCGAGCTCGTCGACGAGACGATGTTCTACCGCGAGCCGCACCGCCGCATCTTCAAGGCGATGGTCACGCTGCAGCGCGAGGGGGCGGCGGTCGACCCGCTGACCCTGAGCAACGAGCTGGAATGGGTCGGCGTGCTCGACGCCGTCGGCGGCAAGGACTACCTCGGCACGCTCATCGACATCGTGCCGACCACGGCCAACGTCGAGCACCACTGCAAGATCGTGAAGGAGAAGGCGCTGCGCCGCCGCCTCATCGAGGTGGCCACCGGCATCGTGACAGAGTCGTACGAGGGGCAGCACAGCTCGCACGACCTCATCGACATGGCGGAGCACAAGATCCTCGAGGTCGGCAAGGATCGCGGCGCCGAGGGCTTCGTCCGCATCAAGAACCTGCTCTGGTCGGCGATGGAGCGCATTGACCTGCTGCGCGCCAGCGGCGGCGACATCACCGGCGTGACGAGCGGGTTCCCGGACCTCGACAAGATGACGCTGGGCTTCCAGCGCTCCGACCTCATCGTCATCGCCGCGCGTCCCTCGATGGGCAAGACGGCGTTCGTGCTGAACATCGCGCAAAACGCCGCCATCGAGCGCAACGTTCCGGTGGCGGTCTTCTCCCTCGAAATGAGTAGGGAGCAGCTGTTGCTCCGCATGCTCGCTTCGGAGGGTCGCGTGGACGCTCAGCGGATTCGCAGTGGCAAGCTCACCCCGGACGACGACGCGCAGCTGGCGCGCGCCGCCGGTTTCCTCGGCAACGCCCCCATCTGGGTCGACGACTCGCCGGGCCTGACCGTCTACGACATCCGCTCGCGCGCGCGGCGGCTCAAGGCCAGCGCCGACGTGGGGCTCATCATCGTCGACTACCTGCAGCTCATCAGCTCGCCCGCGGGCGTGGAGAACCGCACGCAGGAGATTTCGCAGATCTCGCGCGCGCTCAAGATGCTGGCCAAGGAAATCGACACGCCCGTCATCGCGCTGTCGCAGCTCTCGCGCAGCGTCGAGCAGCGCACCGACAAGCGCCCGCTGCTCTCCGACCTTCGCGAGTCGGGTTCCATCGAGCAGGACGCGGACGTCGTGATGTTCATCTACCGCCCCGAGTACTACGAGGGGGCGTACGACGAGGCCGGCAACCCGCGCGTGCTCAAGGACACGAACATTCCGCTCGACGGGCTGGCCGAGGTCATCATCTCAAAGCAGCGCAACGGGCCGACGGGCATGGCGCGCCTGAACTTCCGCAAGCAGTTCACGCGCTTCGAGAGCTTCACGGCACGCACGCAGGGCTGATGGCCAAGGTCCGGACGGCCTATCGCTGCACCGAGTGCGGCGCCGACCACGCCAAGTGGCAGGGCAAGTGCGACGCCTGCGGCGACTGGAACACGCTCGTCGAGGAGATCGTCACGCCTGCGGGCGCGTCAAGCGGCAAGCAGCGGCGCTCGGCGGGGGCCAGCGGGTTCGCGCACGGCGGCACGGTGGCGGCCACGCCGCGGCTGCGCGACGTCGTGGGCACCGAGAGCCATCGTCTGCGCACCGGGCTCGCCGAGTTCGACTTCGTGCTCGGCGGTGGCGTCGTGCCCGGCTCGATGGTGCTCGTTGGCGGTGAGCCGGGCATCGGCAAGTCCACGATCCTGTTGCAGGTGGCGTCGCGGTTGGAAGCGGCGGGACACGCCACCCTCTACGTCAGCGGCGAGGAATCCCCGCTCCAGGTGAAGCTG
>JBBQZD010000229.1:0-4852 GCA_038208045.1 Gemmatimonadales bacterium
AGGCTGCCGGCGATGGCGCGGCGCGGCGCCGGAGCGCCGGCGGTGCCCGCCGTGCCCGCGGGCGGCGGACCGCACCCGACGCCCACCATCGCGGCGAGCCACGCCAAACCCAGCGCGCGGCGCGGCCAAAGGGCGCATGCCGTGCGCGCGCTCACCAGCGTTCTCCCACCGCCGCGAGTTCGGCCAGCACGTGCGGTGGGGCCTCCGGCCGCTCGAGCTTCCAGGCCTCCCGCAGCGCACCGTGCCCATCGTCGAGCGTCACGCCGCGCACCTCGCCGCCGGGGGCCGCCAGCTCGGCGGCACGGCCATGCACCCAGGCCGCGGCCGCACCCGCCTCGAGCGCATTGCCCGCCTGGGCGAGCAGCGTCACCGCGATGCCCGCAAGCATGTCGCCGCTTCCCCCTTGTCCGAGCACCGGCGTGCCGCTGGCGCTCACCACGGTGCGGCCGTCGGGCGCGGTGAGGACCGTGGGCACGCCCTTGAGCAGGACCACGGCGTGGGTGACGCGCGCGAGGTCGCGCGCCACCTCGAAGCGCGACGCGTTCACGGCGCCGGCCGTCATCCCCGCCAAGCGCGAGAACTCCACGGGGTGCGGCGTGAGCAGCGCCGCGCGCTGCGCGATGCCCGCCCCCAGCGCCGCGGCGTCGCCCTCGAAGGCGTTGAGCGCATCGGCGTCAATCACCACGGCGTTCGAGGTATTGCGCAGGCAACGCTCGACCAAGGCACGCGCGCCGGCCGCTCGACCCAACCCGGGGCCGATCAGCAGCGCGTCACCCCAGGCGCCGAGGGCGGCCGCGGCCGCGTCGTCTACGGGCCACTCGGCGGCAATGGCCTCGGGCAGCGCGCGCTGCACCGCCTCGATGTTCGACCGCTCCACCACCAGCTGCACCAGGCCCACGCCGCTGCGCAGCGCCGCGCGGCCGGCGAGCAGCACGGCCCCGATCATGCCGTGCGCGCCGCCGACGATGACGACCTTGCGGCGATCACCCTTGTGCGCATCCGCGCCGATGGGCGGCACGACGCGGCGCACATAGGCCGCGTCGACCAATGGCGGCGCGCCGTCGTCGAGCGCCGCATGGGCGCCGAGCCCGATGTCCACGACGACAATGTGTCCGCACCAGTCGCGCGCAAGGAGATGCCCGCGTTTGAGGGTGCCGAAGGTCACCGTGAGATCGGCGCGCGGGGCGCCGTCGTGCGCGCCGGTCGTCGCATCGAGACCGCTGGGCACGTCGAGCGCCATCACGTACGCGCCCAGCGACCGCGCCGCGTCAATGGCCGCGCAGGCCACGGCGATGCCGCCGCGCGGTGCGCCCTGCGCGCCGGTGCCGAGGAGCCCGTCGACCACGACACCCGGATGCCGCCCGGGCCGCGCGGCCTGTTGCACGACGGGCGATGCCTCGGCCTTCTCCGCTTGGGCATCCGCGGTGCGCGGCGGCTCCACTTCGTGGACACGCACCGCGAAGCCGGCGGCGGCGAGCGTCCCGGCGACCACCCACGCATCGCCGCCGTTGTTGCCGGCGCCCGCGTAGATCTCGATGCCGGTGTCAACGCGCGCGCCGGCATGCCGCAGCAGTTCGGCGGCCGCGGCGCGGCCGGCGGCCTTCATCAGGTCGCGGGAGGAGAGACCGCTGGCGATGGCACGGGCGTCACGATCCGCGGCCTGCGCCGCCGTCACCACCCGTACGCCGGTCACGCGTCGCAGCGCGTAGCGTCGCAGCGCGTCGCGTCACGGCGCGTCACGTCACGGCGCGTCACGACGCCGCCGACCCGTTCCACGGGTAATTGCGGTCGAAGACCGTGGAGAACTCGAAGAGGCCCACGAAGTCCTCGCGCGAGTCCGTGGGCTGCGCGAGCAGGAGACCCAGGTCGACCAGCGCGAACACGACGTCGCCGAAGTGCGCGCTGGCGGTGACGCCCCAGTGCTCGAGCACCAGGCGCGCGAGCACGCCGAAGCGCTGCATGGCGAGGTCCCGACACGCCTCGGCCAGCTCGCGGCCGGTGAGATGGCGGCGCTCGGTCTGTCGCGCCTGCGCGAACTCGAGGGCGGAGAGGACGAAGAGGAAGGCGTGCTCATGGAACCGCGGTTCGCGCACGCGAATGCGGTCCATCACGCCATCTCGAAACGCCAGTTCCGTCACGCCCGCGTCTCCGTCGCCTGGTGCATCCTGCAAGATGCACTGGCTGAGGGCCCTGCGACAACGCCTTGCGCGCCGTGGGCGCGGTCCACCGCGCGGAACCCCCGAAGGCACGGCCGCCCTCCCCAGCACGGCGGAGGGCGACGCACCGGCACGGGGAACGACGCTAGGCCGTCACCCGCGCCGCCGGGTACAGCGGGAATTCCGCCGCCAGCTCACGGACCTTCCCGTGCACCCGCGCCAGCGTCGCCGCGTCGTCCGGCGCCTGCAGCACCTCGTCGATGAGCTCCGCCACGCGCACCATCTCGACGGCGCCCATGCCGCGCGTCGTCAGCGCCGGCGTGCCGAGCCGGATGCCGCTGGTGATGAACGGCGACTGCGTCTCGCGCGGCACGGTGTTCTTGTTGGCCGTGATGCCGGCCTTGTCGAGCGCCTGCTCCGCCACCTTGCCCGTGAGGTTCCTGTTGCGCAGGTCCACGAGCATCAGGTGATTGTCGGTGCCGCCGCTGACAATGTGGAAGCCCCGCTCCGCGAGCGCGGCGGCCAGCGTCTGTGCGTTCTCGATCACGCGCCGGGCGTAGTCCTTGAACGCCGGCTCGAGCGCTTCGCCGAAGGCAACGGCCTTGGCGGCGATGACGTGCTCGAGCGGCCCGCCCTGGAGGCCCGGAAAGACGGCTTTGTCCACGACCTTGGCGTGCTCGGCCTTGCACAGGATCAGTCCGCCGCGTGGCCCCCGCAGCGTCTTGTGCGTCGTCGTGGTGACGACGTCGGCGTGCGGCATCGGCGACGGGTGCAAGCCGGCGGCCACGAGGCCGGCGAAGTGCGCCATGTCCACCATCAGGATGGCACCGACACTCTTGGCGATCTCGGCGAAGCGCGGAAAATCGAGCACCCGCGAGTACGCCGAGTAGCCGGCGATGATCATTTTCGGTTTGTGCTGCGCGGCCAGCGCGGCCACGGCGTCCATGTCGATGAGTCCCTGCTCATTCACGCCATAGTGCACGGCGTGATAGATGAGCCCCGAGAAGTTCACCGGCGAGCCGTGCGTCAGGTGGCCGCCCATCGAGAGATCGAGCCCGAGGACGGTGTCGCCCGGCTTGAGAAAGGCCATGTAGACGGCGCCGTTGGCCTGCGCACCGGAATGCGGCTGCACGTTGGCGTGGTCGGCGCCGAAGAGCTGCTTGGCCCGGTCGATCGCAAGTTGCTCGACGCGGTCCACCACCTCGCAGCCCCCGTAGTAGCGCTTGCCCGGCAGGCCCTCGGCGTACTTGTTGGTGAGCGGCGAGCCCATGGCCTCCATGACGGCCGGCGACACGAAGTTCTCGCTGGCGATCAGCTCGAGGCCGTCGCTCTGGCGGGCGATCTCATCTTCGATCAGTCCGGCGATGATCGGGTCTTGGGCGCGCAGCGCCTCGCCCGGCGGGCAGCGATCCCACGTCGTCCACGATTGCATCACGGAGTCTCCTCGCGCTCGATCTTCTCGACGCGCCGTTCGTGCCGGCCGCCCTCGAAGGGCGTGTCCAGCCAGGTCTTGAGAATCAGAAGGCCGTCCGCGTCGCTCACGAAGCGCGCCGGGACGACGAGAATGTTGGCATCGTTGTGCTTGCGGGCGAGCTCGGCGATTTCCGCCGACCACGCCACGGCGGCCCGCACATGCGGATGCCGGTTGGCCGCGTACGACATGCCCAGGCCCGTGCCGCACAGCAGGACGCCGCGCGTGGCCTTGCCCGTCTCCACTTCCTCGGCGACGGGATGCGCGAAGTCCGCATAGTCCGTCGACGCCGGCGAATGCGTGCCGACGTCCTCCACGTCGTACCCCATGCCGATGAGCGCGGCCTTGAGCTTCTCCTTCAGCGCAAAGCCGGCGTGATCGGCGCCGATCGGGATGTGCTCGCCCGTCATGACTTGCGCGGCCACTCGGGCCAGGTCCGCACCAGGGCGCGGATGGACGCGATGCGCCGCTCCGCGAGCTTGTCGGCCGCGTCATAGGTCAGCACGCCCTGCTCCTTCGCAATGGCGTAGACGCCAAGCATGGTGTCGAAGATCTCGTCCGCCTTGCGGAGCGCGCGCTCATGCGACCAGTTGGCCACTTCCCCATACACGTTGATCACTCCGCCCGCGTTGGCGACGAAGTCGGGCCCGTACAGGATGCCCCGTTTCTCGATGGCCGCACCATGCGTGTCGGGAACGTGCAGCTGGTTGTTGGCGCCACCGCACACGATCTCGACCTGCAGCTTCGGGATGGTGTCGTCGTTCAGGATGGCCCCCAGCGCGCACGGCGCGAAGATGTCGCCCTTGGCCGCATAGATGGCATCGCCCTCCACCGCCTTCGCCCCGAACTCCTCCACGACCTTCGCCACCTTCTCACCACGGATGTCGCTGACCACGAGCTTGGCGCCGACGGCGTGCAGCTCGCGGCAGAGGTAGTAGCCGACGTTGCCGATGCCCTGCACGATGACCGTGCGGCCTTCGAGCGACGCCGAACCCCAGCGCCACTTGGCGGACGCCTCGATGGCGCGGAAGACGCCGCGCGCCGTCACCGGCGACGGATCGCCCGACTTGTTGGCCAGGCCGGCGACGTAGTCGGTCTCCATGTGCACGAAGTCCATGTCGGACGTGCTCGTGCCCACATCCTCCGCCGTCACGTACCGGCCGCCGAGCGACTCGACGAACCGTCCGTGGGCGCGGAAGATCAGCTCGCGATTGCTCATGCGGTT
>JBBQZD010000230.1:0-4822 GCA_038208045.1 Gemmatimonadales bacterium
AACCTCGCCCTCGGCCAGCGTCGCGCAGCCGAGGTGAAGCGCTACCTCATCTCGCGCGGCATCAACGAGGGCCGCATTGACGTCGTGAGCTTCGGCGAGGAACGTCCCGCGGCGATGGGGGACGGGGAGGATGCGTGGGGCAAGAACCGCCGCGACGAGTTTGAGATCATCGCCGGTGCCAGCCCGATGATGCTCCCGAGCCGGTGACCTCGCGCCGTGCACGCCTGTTGATCGCTCCGGCCGCCGTTCTGGCGGTCGGGGCGTGCTTTGCCACGCGCGGCGACGTGCGTGTGTTGCAGAACGACATCGGGACGCTGCAGGCCGCCGCCGCCCGCGCGGCGCATGCCGACACGCTGCAGTCGCAGCAACTGCGGCAGATCGTGCGTGCGCTCGGTGACGTCGCCGACTCGCTGCGCCTCGCCACCGTGACGCTGCACCGCTTCCAGGGTGACGTCTCGATGTCCATGCACGGCGTCGAGCAGCAGCTGCTCACCATTCAGGAACTGACGGGCCAGAGCCGCAAGCAGCTCGAGTCCATGCGCGCGCAGATCGAGACGCGCGCCAACGAGGCGGCCTACGCGGTGCCACCCGCGCCGGGGACCGGCGCTCCGGCCGTGCCTCCCGCCGGACAGGCCGCGCCCGGCCCGTACCAGCTCATGGAGCTGGGACGGCAGCAGCTCGCCCGAGGTGCGTCGTCGGCGGCCCGCGCCGCGTTCAGCGACCTGCTCCTGCAGTACCCGACCTCGGACCTCGCGCCCGACGCGCAGTTCAACATCGCCGAGGCCTTCGCGGCGGCCGGCAGCGTCGTGGAAGCCGACTCGGTCTACGCGCTCGTCGTTGACAAGTATCCTGCGTCGGACCGGGCGCCGACCGCGCTGTACAAGCGCGCCGTCGCGCTGAAGGTGGCGGGGCAGACCCGCCACCTTCAGCGCGTGCTGCTCCAGCAGGTCCTCGACAAGTATCCGAAGTCGGATGCGGCGGTGCTCGCCGCCTCGCTGCTGCGGGACCTGAAGTAACGCCGGGGCCGGCCGTGGCGGAGCCGCAGCGCGCGAAGGAATCGGAGATGCCGTTCCTCGACCATCTCGAGGAACTGCGGTGGCGGCTCATCTGGAGCGGGGCCGCCCTGATCCTGTCGTTCGCGGTCGCCTTCACGCTCGTCAGCAACTTCGACATCATCGGCATCATCGCGTTTCCGGCCAAGGACTTCCTGCACGGCCAGAAGCTCATCTACACGCATCCCGCCGACCCGTTCACGATCCTCATGAACGTCTCGTTCGGCGTCGGCATTGTCCTGGCCAGCCCCGTCATCGGCTACCAGGTCTGGTCCTTCCTGTCGCCGGCGCTGCATCCGCACGAGAAGCGCGTCATCATCCCGGTGCTGATCGGCGCCGTGGGCCTCTTCCTGATCGGCTGCACGCTCGCCGTGCTCTGGGTCCTGCCCATCACGCTCGAACTGCTGGGCGGCATCGGGGGCGGCTCGCTGCAGCAGATGGTGTCGGCGTCGGAGTACTTCTCGTTCGCGGTCGCCCTCACGCTGGCCTTCGGGGCGGTCTTCGAGCTCCCCATCCTGATCCTCGCGCTCACCGCCCTCGGGCTGGTGACGCCGCGCATGCTGGCGAACTACCGCCGGCACTCCTTCGTGGGGATGCTGATCCTGGCGGCCGTCATCACGCCCGGCGACATGATCATCTCCACGCTGATGCTCTTCGTCCCGCTCTACGGGCTGTACGAGCTGAGCATCGTCCTCGCGTGGTTCGTCTATCGGGCCAAGCTGAAGAAGGCCCGCCGCGAGGAAGAAGCGGAGCGCCTCGCCGCCGCCCGGGAGCGGTGATGCGCGGCGCCCGATGGCGCACCGCGTGCGCCGCAGCGCGGCTCGCCGTGGTGCTGGCGATGATGGCGGTGCCGCTCGCGGCGCCGCTGGCCGCGCCGCTCGCCGCGCAGCTCCCCACGGGCAACCGGCCGCGCCAGGCTCGGCAGGCCATGCCGCCGGCGCCGCGCTCGCCCGCTGATACCGGCAAGAAGGACACGGTGCTCGTGCATTGGGCCGCGCCCGATTCGGTGGCCTCGGCGCTGATGAACCGCCCGGGATACCAGGTGGTGCGGTACCAAGCCGAATTCGTCACGTTCGGCGCGACGGAACGGGCCATCATGCTCATCGGACGGCCGAAGGAGCGCGCCGTCGTCGAGCGCGACGAGACACTGCTCGCCGCCGACACGATCGTGTACAACGACTCCACCAAGAAGTCGCTCTCCTACGGCCCGGCAATCGTCATTCGCGAGCGGGGGCGCGAGGACGTCAACGCGAGCGGGCGCATGGAGTATGACGTCACCGCCAAGCAGGGCACCGCGACCAACATCCGCACGGTCGAGACCAGCGGCGAGCGCTGGGTCGTCACCGCGCACGTCGGCGGCTTCGCCGGCGACTCGGCCTCCGGCGGCGCCACGTACGGTCGCGACGGCACCGTGACGAGCTGCACCGACTCGCTGCCGCACTACCACTTTCTCGCCAAGCAGATCAAGTACGTCAGCAAGAACGTGATGGTGGCGCGCCCGGCCATCCTGTACATCCAGGGGGTGCCGGTGATGTGGCTGCCCTTCGTCTTCCAGGACATCCGGAGCGGACGGCGGAGCGGCATCCTCACCCCGCGCTTCGGCTTCGCCGAACTCGTGCGCAACAGCCCGAGCTACCGGCGCACCATCGAGGACATCGGGTACTATTTCGCGCTCAGCGACTACACCGACGTCGCCGTGTCCATGGACTGGCGGTCCTCCGCCCGCGCTTCCATTCAGGATCCCGGCTGGCTGCGCCTCAACGCGCAATTCCGCTATCACTGGCTCGACCGGTTCATGCAGGGCGGGTTCGCCGTCTCCCGGCACTCGCTGAGCACGGGCAGCAGCAACACGCAGCTCTCGTGGAACCACTCGCAGGACTTCTCCACCACGTCGCGCGTCGCGGCGTCGCTCAACTACGTCACCAGCACGTCGGTGCAGCGGCAGACGGCCCTGAACCCGGTCACCGCGCTCGCGACCATCACGTCGCAGCTGAACTATTCCAAGGCGCTCGGCCCGCTGGCGATGTCGGTTGGCGGCACGCGCCGCCAGTATCCCGGGCGCCAGCAGGTGGACCAGGACTTTCCGAGCGTCAACGTCACGTCCAAGGCCATTGCCATCGGCCGGCACGTGGACTGGACGCCGACGTTCAACTTCGCGACGTCCAGCAGCGCGCACCTCGATGCGCAGGGTGACTTCAAGTACCGCTACTTCGACCGCAATGGCCTGCTCGACTCGCTGCGGTCCGATCGCAGCACGCAGTCCTCCACCGCCGCCTTCAACTCGCCCTTCAAGATCGGCGGCTTCAACCTCCCGCTCAGCTTCAATTTCGCCGACCGGCTGAACGATTTTCCCGAAGTGCGCGTCGTCCGCGACCCCGCCGACACGAGCCGGCGCGAGACGCGCGTCTATGCCCGGACCTGGCTCACCACGCTCGACTGGCGCACGGCCATCACGCTGCCGACGTTTCTGCAAGGATCGTGGAATCTCGTTCCCTCCGTCTCGTTCGAGAACGTCGACCCGTCGGGCTTCTGGGTGCGCTCCGAGCGGTCAGGCGGCAACTTCGTCGCGCAGACCAAGCGTCTGTCGTGGGGCGTCGGTGTCGGACCCACCTTCTTTTCGCTCGCGCCGTGGCGCCTCTGGCGGCTGTTCGGCGCCGAGGTCGTCCGGCACACCATCACGCCCACGCTGGCCTGGAGCTTCTCGCCGACGTCACACGTCAGTGACGAGTTTCTCGCGGCGCTGGGCAAGACGCGCTTCGACTATAACGGCGCCCTGGCGCAGAACCGCCTGTCGTTCGGTCTCAACCAGACCTTCGACATCAAGATGCTCCGCGGCGCCGCCGACTCGGGGGCGCAGGGCGAGGGGCGCAAGGTCAAGCTGCTCTCCATCGGCATGTCGCCGCTCGTATACGATTTCGAGCGCGCCAAGAAGAAGGGGCGCAGCGGCTTCGCCACCGACCGGCTGTCGCTCAGTCTCGCCTCCGGACTGCTCCCGGGCCTTTCGTTCGACGTCGGCTACTCGCTCTTCGAGGGCTCCGTGCTCAGTGACACGGCGAAGTTCGGTCCGTATCGCGAGACCATGGGCGCGAGCATGCAGCTCAGCGGGCAGTCGGGGCTCTTTCGCTGGATCGGGTATCTGCTGGGCGGCGAGCGGCCCGACAAGGTCGGGTCCGGCGGGCCCGGCGGGCCCGGACGGGAGGGGAATGCCCAGGGCGGCATGATGGGCAGCGGTTTCTCCGGCACCCAGCAGGTGGCGGGCACAGCCATGCGTCAGCAGATGCAGACCGTGGAAACCGGGCGCGGTTTCCAGGCCAGCATCACCTTCAGCTCCAACCGGCAGCGCCCGCCCTCGGAGGGCAGCCGCGTGGTCGAGTACGATCCCACCACGCAGTGCGAGCCGCTCAAGACCAATCCCATCCAGTACGACGTCTGCGTGCGCACCGCGCTGGCCGCACCGCCGGTGGACTACACCCAGTTCTCCTCCACCACGGCCGGCGGGTCGTTCTTCCGCGTGCCGCCGCAGACGAGCATCAACTGGCGCACCAGCTTCGACCTGACGCCCAAGTGGTCGGCGCAGTGGAGCACCAGCTACGACGCGGTGCGGAAGGAATTCGCCAGCCACCAGGTGACGCTGCAGCGCGACCTGCACGACTGGCGCGCGATGTTCGGCTTCACGCAGGCGCCCAACGGCAACTTCGCGTTCACGTTCTACGTCTCGCTCAAGGCCGAGCCGGACCTCAAGTTCAATTACGACCGCACGAGCTACAAGT
>JBBQZD010000231.1:0-4811 GCA_038208045.1 Gemmatimonadales bacterium
CGCACTGACACCGTGCGCGCCGCCCCGCGCGATGCTCGCGCCGACACGCTCGAGCAGATCGTGGTGCGCGCGGTCCGTGCCGTTGGCGGCGCCCCGCTGAGCGAGCGCACCATCAGTCGGCAGGAACTGCAGCGCGGCTACTCCGGGCAGGACGCGCCGCTCCTGCTCACACGCGTGCCCGGCATCACGGCCTACTCCGAGAGCGGGTCGTCCACCGGCTACAGCTACCTCCGCCTGCGCGGCCTCGACCAGAATCGCGTGAACCTGACCTTCGACGGGATTCCGCTGAACGATCCCGAAGACCAGGCCTTCTACTTTTCCAATGTGCCCGACTTTGCCAACAGTGTGGAGTCGGTGCAGGTGCAGCGCGGCGCGGGCACGAGCACGTTTGGTACCGCGTCGTACGCCGGGTCGGTGAATTTCCAGTCGCTGCAACTCGCCACGGCGGCGCGCGGCGGCGAGTTGCAGGTGTCGGGCGGTGCGTTCGACACGCGCCGGGCCGCGCTCCAGTGGCGGTCCGGGCTCGTGCGCGGGCGCTGGGCCATGGCGGCGCGCGCGACGTCGCACCAGACCGACGGGTTCCGCCGGCACTCCGGCAACAACGCGTCGTCGGGCTTCTTCTCCGCCGGGTGGTTCGGCACGCGCGACGTCGTGAAGTTCACGGCCTTCGCCGGGCTCTCCAAGCTCCGGTCGTCGTACTACGCGGCCGACGAGGCGACCGTGCTGGTCGACCCGCGCGCAAACCCGATGGGGCGCGACGAGCGCGACCGGTTCTCGCAAGTCTTCTGGAACCTCCAGCACATGCGTACCGTCGGCGCACACGGCACGTGGACGACGACGCTGTACCGGCAGGGCGCGGGCGGGTGGTTTGACGTGCAGGTCGACCCGGAGCTGTGGCGCTTCAACCTCTCGTACTCGTGGCTCGGCGCACTCAGCACCTATTCCTATCGTCGCGGTGCGGTGGCCGTCGACGCGGGTGCGCACGCCATGCGCTACCACCGTGACCACTCCCTCGGCATCTGGCCGGCGCTGGCCGATCGCGTCTACGACAACACGGGGCACAAGAACGAGCAGTCGGCCTTCGCGAAGCTGGCGCTCACGCGGGGGCGCGCCACGTGGTTCGGCGACGTGCAGGTGCGGCGCGCGGAATTCCGCTATGCCCCCGACCGGAACGCCGGCGTGGCGGGACCGTCCATCGACTGGCGCTTCCTCAACCCGCACGCCGGCCTCACGTGGCGTCAGACGCCGGCGCTCGCGTTCTTCGCCTCGGTGGGCGCCGTGCGGCGCGAGCCGACGCGCGACGACATGTTCGCGGGCGCCGACAACCTCGACGCGTCCAACGCGGCGTCAATCCTGCCGCTCAGCCGCGTGGAGCCCGAGCGTGTCGTTGACTACGAGGCCGGTGCGTCCTGGACGCGCGGGGCCGTGCGCGCCAGTGCCAACCTGTTCGCGATGGAGTTCCGCGCGGAGATCGCGCCGGTCGGCACCATCAGCCTCACCGGATCGCCGTTGCGCGAGAATGTCGGGGCGTCGCACCGGCGCGGGCTCGAGGGCGAGGTGCAGTGGCAGGCGGCCGAGCGCCTCGCCATTGGCGCGACGCTGGCGGTCACCGATGCACGCATCAACATCTACACCGACGCGGGCAGCGGCGAGAGCCATCGCAATGTGCGGGCGCGCCTCACCCCGGCGGTGGTGACGACGCAGTCGGTGACCTGGCAGCCAGGTTTCGGACTCACGGTGCTCGCCGACGCCCGGGCGGTCTCTGCGTCACCGCTCACGAACAGCGGACCGGCGGGCGGCGTGCTGCCCGGCTACCTGCTGGCCGACGCGGCGGTGCGCTGGGCGCACGGCGGCACGGAGCTGGGCCTGCGGGTGAACAACGTGCTCAACCACCTCGCCTTTGGGGGTGGGTACGCCTATGACGGTGTGAACTACGTCTTCCCCTTCGCCACCCGCCACCTGATGTTCGACCTCCGGCGCCGTTTCTAGCCGGCGGCAGGCGGGCTCCCCGGCCGACTCACCGACCGGGGGGCGCGCGCATATCTTTCGCGGCATGCGAGCGTCCCCGTGACCGAGTCCCGTCGGCGATCCGGCTGGTTTGATGGCGTGGCCCTCTCCGTGTTCGCGATCGGGGTGCTGGTGGTCGCCCTGGTGTTCGCGATGCAACGGTCCCGGCGGCTGGCGTTCCAGCGGGCGCAGGAGACCGCGACCATCGGGGTGAGCGTGCGGTTCGACCTCACCGACGCGCACATCGCCCTCGACGCTTGGGCCGCCGGCGACGCCGGCATCGAACCCGCGCGCGACGTGACCGGCCGCTACGATCACGCGGCGCAACTCATCGCCCAGCTCGGCGACGTGCTCGCGAACGGACGCGGGGGGCCCGTGCTGCGCGACTCGCTCCTGCTCGACCGCGTCGCGGCCCTCCAGCGGCAGGTCTCCAGCTTGCGCGACATGGCCATCACGCGCGTGGGGTCGGGCCGCACCGGGCGCGGCGCGGCAGACTCGCTCGACGTGCTGCTCTCGTCCGGATATGGCGACGCGCTGCGGGAGTCGCGCGCCATCGGCGAGACCTTTGACGGCATGCTCGCCGAGGTGCTCGCGACGACCGACCGCGCCGAGTATCTGGTGGACCTGCTGCTGGCGCTTGGCGCCGTCGTGCTGGCCACCATCCTGGCGCGGCAGCGACGCCGCGATCGCGCGGCCTACGTGTCGCTGGCGACGACGGTGAACACGACCACCAACGACCTGCGGAGCCGCGAGGCGCGGACGCGCGCCCTGCTGAATTCGTCCATCGATGCAATCATCACGACCGATGACCAGGGGACCATCACGGGGTGCAATCCCGCCGCCGAGCGGCTGTTCGGCTGGACCGAGGAGGAGCTGCTCACAACGGGCGTGCGCCCGCTGATGGGCGAGCCGTACCGCTCGATGGAGCCCAAGAAGCTGGGGGTGTATTTCGATCGCGCGCGGGCCAGCGAGCGGGGCGTCAGCGAGATCGTGCTCGGTCGCCATCGCGACGGGCGCGACATCGTCATTGACATGTCGCTGAGTCTCGTGCAGACGGGCGAGCGCAACGAGTTCATGACCATCATGCGCGACATCGGCGAGCGCGTGGCTGCCGAACAGCGCTTCCAGGTGATCTTCGAGCACGCCACGGCGGCACACCTGCTGTTGCGCGCCGAGGCCATCGGCGACTGCAACCTTGCGGCGGTGGCGCTCTTCGCGGCGGCCGACAAGGCCGCGCTCATGGTGCACGCGCTGTCCAGCCTGCTGCCGGAACACCAGCCCGACGGACAGCCGTCCATGGCGCTGGTGGAGACGCTGCTCCGGCGCGACGTCGCCGAAGGCGCCTACAAGGGCGAGTTGCACTTCCGCAAGCTCAATGGCGAGTACTTCCCGGCCGAGGTGACGCTGACGCCGGCGGAATTCGAGGGCAGCCCAATCACGCTGCTCGAGGTGCGCGACCTGAGCGAGCGCCGGCGGAGCGAGACGGCGTTGGTGCTGGCCAAGGAGACGGCCGAGGCGGCGGCGCGCGCCAAGAGCCAGTTCCTGGCGACGGTGTCGCACGAAATCCGCACGCCGATGAACGGCATTCTCGGCATGACGGGACTGCTCATCGAGACGAGCCTCGACGACAAGCAGCGGCAGTACGCGCAGGCGGTGAAGTCGTCCGCCGACTCGCTGCTGGCGATCATCAACGACATCCTCGACTTCTCCAAGATCGAGGCCGGCAAGCTCACCATCGAGCCGCTGCCGTTCGACCTCGTGGGCACGCTCGAGGAAGTGTGCGACCTCATGGCGCCGCGGGCCGACGAAAAGGGCATTGCGCTGGCCATGCACGTGGGCCGCGCGATGCCGACGCAGTTCGTCGGCGACGCCGGTCGCATCCGGCAGATGGCCCTCAACCTGCTCGCGAACGCGGTGAAGTTCACGTCATTCGGCCACGTCGTGCTCGAACTCGACGTGATCGAGCGCCACGCGGACGTCGCCGTGGTGCGCCTGTCGGTGCACGACACCGGCATCGGCATTCCCGAGGCGCAGCAGGCGCGCATCTTCGAGGACTTCAGCCAGGGCGACGCCACCATGTCGCGGCGGTTTGGCGGCACGGGGCTGGGTCTGGCCATCACTCGTCGCCTCGCCGAGATGATGGGCGGCAGCGCCGGATTCCGCTCCGTGGACGGTCGCGGCTCGACGTTCTGGACCACCGTGCGGCTCTCGATTCCGCGCGACAGCCGCGTCGCGTCGCCGATGCCCGACCTGGCCGATCGGCGCGTGTTGGTGGTGGACGCCCACGACGTGACGCGGCGCGCCCTGGCCCAGCGGCTCGAGAGCTTCGGCACGCAGGTGGACACGCGGGCACTCGGGGACCACGGCCTGCAGCAGCTGCGGCAGGCCGCGTCGCTGGAGCGGCCCTACGACGTCGTCTTCGTCGAGTTCGGCACGCGGACGAACGACGACCTGGAGTTCGCCGAGGCCGTGCGTGCCGAGCCGACCACGGGCGCCACGCCGCTCGTGATGCTCGCGCGCACAAGCGACGCGGTCAGCGAGGAACAGGCGCAGGCCATGGGCTACGTGGACGTCATCACGAAGCCGGCGCGCGGGAGCGCCCTGCTCGGTGCGATGCGCCGCGCGCGGGAGGTGCGCGAACAGCGCGCCGGCGGGCCCGTCGGCGAGCCGGCCGGCGAGCCGGCCGGCCGGCCGGCCGGCGGCGTGGCGCGCCAGGCGGCGCGGCGAAAGCAAGCGACGGCGCGGCCCGCGGCCGAGGTGTTGTAAGGTGTGGAGGGCGCCCGCCGCGCGGCCCCGGGGGGGGT
>JBBQZD010000232.1:0-4763 GCA_038208045.1 Gemmatimonadales bacterium
GGCGGACATCACGTCCATGAGCGACGTCTGGTCGAGCAGGTCGGCCGACAGCAGCTCGATGCGGTCGACGAGATGGGCGATGCGCTCGTATGGCGTGGTGGAGGAGCGGCGCACGATACCGACGACGCGATAGCCTTTGTCGAGCAGGAACTCGGCGAGGTAGGAGCCGTCTTGGCCGGTGATGCCGGTGATCAGCGCGGTGGGCATGGGTGACGGTAGACGGAAGACGGTAGACGGTAGACGGTAGACGGAAGACGGAAGACGGTAGACGGTAGACTACGGACGGACGTGCAACCTTCTACAGTCTACCGCCGAGCATCAAAAAGAAAGGGGAACCCAGGGGCTCCCCTCTCACTACCCCTCATGTAGACAGGACCGGCCGTCAGACGGCGGCAGCGGCGCCGCGCGGGGCGCGGCGGACCTTGTTGGCGGCCAGGCAGCGCGTGCACACCTTCACCTTCGTGATCTTGCCTTCGTGAACCACGCGGACGACCTGGAGGTTGGGCTTCCAGGTGCGACGGGTCTTGTTGTTCGCGTGCGACACGTTGTTGCCGAAGGCAATGCCCTTCTCGCAGACGAAGCACTTGTTCCTGGCGATCATCGCTTATTTCTCCACGAGCCCAATGAGCTCGATGCGCGCCATGTCCGCGCCATCGCCCTTGCGATGGCCCGTCTTCAGGATTCGCGTGTACCCGCCCGCGCGCTCGGCGAACTTCGGACCCAGCTCCTGGAAGAGCTTGTCCGCCGCGCCGCGCTTCTGGACGTGCTTGCCGGCCAGCCGGCGGGCGTGCAGCGTGCCCTCCTTGGCCTTGGTAATCAGCTTTTCGACGAAGGGCCGGAGTTCCTTGGCCTTCGCCTCGGTCGTCTCGATGGCGCCGCTCTCGATGAGCGACGTGGCGAGACCACGCATGAGGGCGAGTTTCTGCTCGCTGGTCCGGCGCAGCTGCCGGCCTGCCTTGCGGTGACGCATCGGTGTTACTCCTCTTCTTCGTCGTCGGGCGCGTTCGCGGCAGCCCGGCTCGGCGGCGTGCCCCAGTCCGTGACCCGGACGCCGTCGCCATTGTCCTCGACCTTCATCCCGAAGTTCAATCCTTCACGCTCGAGGAGATCCGCGATCTCCTGGAGCGACTTCTTGCCGAAATTCTTGACCTGAATGATCTGGCTTTCCGTCTGCCGGACGAGGTCGCCCAGCGTGCGGATGTTCGAGTTCTTCAGGGAGTTGACCGAGCGCACCGACAACTCGAGTGCGTCAATCGAGGTGGCGAGCAGCAGCGCCAGACGCTGCGCGTCGGTCGCCCCGTCGCCCGTGATCGCCGCGGCGTGCGAGCCGAAGCCGGCGAAGTACTGGAAGTGCGTCTGCGCGAGCGCGGCGGCGTAGCTGACCGCCTCTTCCGGCGACACCGTGCCGTCCGACTCGACCGTGAGGACGAGGCGGTCGTAGTCGGTGCGCTGGCCCACGCGGGTCTCGCTCACGTGGAAGTTCACGCGACGGACCGGGGAGTAGATGGAGTCGATGCGCACCAGGTCAACCGGCAGCGACCGGTCCGACGGGTGGTTGTCGGCGTCCACGTACCCGCGGCCCTTGTTGACGTACAGCTCGACCGTGAGGTCCCGGTCGTCCTGCAGCGTGAACAGGTGGTGCTTCGGGTCGATGACGCGAATGCCGCCCTGCGCCTCGATGTCCCCGGCCGTCACCGCCCCGGCCTTCGAGCAGTTGATGCGGAGGATCGTCTCCTCGACCTCGGGCGCGAGCGCCAGGGTGAGGACCTTGAGGTTGCCGATGATCTGGTGCACGTCTTCCACGACGCCCTGGATCGTCTGGTGCTCGTGGAGCACGCCGTCAATCCGGAAGCCCCACACCGCCGTGCCGCGGAGCGACGAGAGCAGCATGCGACGCATCGCATTGCCCAGCGTGTGCCCGTAGCCGCGCTCGAGCGGCTGCAGGCGGAACTCGGCGATGTTCGGGTTGTCGTCGCGCTTCGTCATTTCGACGAGCTGCGGACGCACCAACCCGCGCAAATCAATAGTCTGAGCCATTCGTCGTGAGATCCGTGATGTGGTCAGGCGGCGCTGGTGCGCCGTCTACGCCCTGCCTCGCCCCTGACGCGCGGCAGGCCCGTGAATCAGTCAGGGTGGACCGGCGATGCGGGGTGCAGCGACCAGGGCAGCGCGCCCCGGTCCGCACCTCGCGCCGCTTACTTCGAGTACAACTCCACGACCAGCTGTTCCTGCGCCGCGATCGGGATCGAGGCCCGCTGCGGACGCTCGAGCATCCGGCCGCTGAACGAGTCCTTGTCCACCGCCAGCCAGCTCGGCGCCTGACCGCGGGCGGCCACCTCGAGCGAGGCAAGCACCGCCGAGAATTCCTTGGCGTGCTGGCGGATGCGGATTTCCTGGCCCGGCTGCACCTGGTACGACGGGATGTCGACGGTCTTGCCGTTGATCTCGACGTGGCGGTGGCTGATGAGCTGGCGCGCGGCCTTGCGGCTCGCGGCGAAGCCCATGCGGTACACCATGTTGTCGAGACGGCTTTCGAGCGCCGCGAGCAGGTTGTGCCCCGTGATGCCCGGCAGCGACGCCACCTTGTCGAACGTGTTGCGGAACTGCCGCTCGCTCACGCCATACGTGCGCTTGATCTTCTGCTTCTCGCGCAGCTGCTTGGCGTACTCCGAGACCTTCCGGCGGCGCGAGGTGTTCTGCCCGTGCTGGCCCGGCGGGAACGGACGGCGCTCGACGGGGCACTTCTCCGTGAAGCACTTGGTGCCCTTCAGGAACAGCTTGGTGCCTTCACGCCGGCACTGCCGGCAACTGGGACCTGTATAACGCATGGCCTAGACCCTCCGGCGCTTCGGCGGACGGCAGCCGTTGTGCGGAATCGGCGTGACGTCCTTGATCGACTTGACGGTGAGCCCGGCGGATGCCAGCGCCTGGATCGCGGACTCGCGCCCCGACCCCGGCCCCTGCACGCGGACGTGCACCTTGCGGACGCCGGCGGTCATCGCCTCGCGCGCGCACTGTTCGGCGGCGACCGTCGCCGCGAACGGGGTGCTCTTCTTGGATCCCTTGAACCCGGCCTTGCCCGCCGAGCCCCACGACACCGTGTTCCCGTGCGGGTCGGTAATCGTGATCAGGGTGTTGTTGAACGTGGCGTTGACGTGGGCCACACCCTCGGCGTCCACGACCTTTTTGGTCTTCTTGCCCGTAGCCATTACTTGGTCACCTTCTTCTTGCCGGCGATGGCACGACGCGGCCCCTTCTTGGTGCGCGCATTCGTGTGCGTGCGCTGCCCGCGAACGGGGAGGCCACGGCGATGGCGGATCCCGCGATAGGACCCGATGTCCATCAGCCGCTTGATGTTCATCGCGATTTCCGTGCGGAGGGCACCCTCGACGCGATACGTCTTTTCAATCTCCTGACGGAGCTTGTTGACGTCAGCGTCGCTGAGGTCCTTCACCCGGGTTTCCGGGGCGACCCCGGCAGTCTCGCAGATGCGGCGGGCGACCACGCGGCCGATGCCGAAGATGTACGTCAGGCCGATCTCGACGCGCTTCTCGCGCGGAAGGTCGACTCCAGAAATGCGTGCCATAGGTCGGTTAGCCCTGCCGCTGCTTGTGCTTGGGATTGCGCTTGCAGATGATGCGAGTCACGCCGTCGCGCTTCACGACCTTGCAGTGCTCACAAATCGGCTTCACGCTCGAACGAACTTTCACGCGGACTCCCGGTGGTGCGAAAACGGTGGTGTTTTTGGGACAGACACCAAGGCTAACCGGTCGAGGAGCCGAATACAAGCGGCCCCCTTGACTTTTTTTCAGGCCTGACGTGTACGGAACCGCGGATCAGGCAGTTTCGGCCTGTTTTCGGGGCTGGGCGGCGCAATCATGCGGCAGAATTCGACTGCGGGCGACACTGGGACCGACCTATTGTGCCGCGCCACCCACGCGGTCGGCGCGCCGTCCGCCGCCACCGTCACGACCGCAGGTCGTCCTGCACGGCGCGCATGGCCGCCGCCGGATCCGTCGAGGCCGTCACCGTGCGCCCGAGCACCAGGTACGACGCCCCTGCCGCCGCGGCCTCGCCCGGAGTCATCACGCGCGCCTGGTCGTGCGACGGCGTCCCGCCCAGGCGAATACCGGGCACCAGCGCGCGCAGCCCGGCGTGCGCGGCGCGCACCACCGGCACTTCCGGGCCCGCACAGACGATACCGTGCGCACCGCTCGCCGCCGCCATCGCCGCAAGTCGCAGCACCTCCGCGGCGACACTCGGTACCGCGTGCCCGCGCGCCAGTTCGAGGTCGGCCTGCGTCATGGACGTCAGCACCGTCACGCCGAGGATGCCCACCTCGGCGCCGCCACCCTCCACCGCGGCCGCCAGCATCGCCGAACCGCCGGACGCGTGCACCGTGAGCAGCTGCACCCCAAGGCGCGCCGCACTTTGTGCCGCCCCGCGCACCGTGTTGGGAATGTCGTGCAGCTTGAGGTCGAGAAAGACCCGCTTGCCCGCGCCGCGCAGCCACTCCACCACGCGCGGCCCTTCGGCGGTGTACAGCTGCAGCCCCACCTTGTAGAAGTCGGCGGTATCGCCGAGGCGCTCCACCAAGGCACGGCACGCCTCGAGCGTCGGCACGTCGAGGGCAACGATGCACGCCGGCGCGCGCTGGACGACGGGCGACGGATGCGTCATGCGGCGGGCCACTCGAGGGAACCCCGGAGGTCGGTGACGCGCGCGACGCCGTGCGCCGCGCACCACTGGGCCAGGTCGTGAAC
>JBBQZD010000233.1:0-4734 GCA_038208045.1 Gemmatimonadales bacterium
CTTGCCAGGCAGGCCGCCGCGTAGCCCTCGCTCGTCGGCTCGGCCAGGACGAGCGCGCTCCTCCCCACCGCCATGCGCAGGCAGCGCGCGCCGAGGCAAAGCTCTCGACCTCGCCAACCTTCCCGACGCCGACGTCGCGCGCCTTGCCCAGCAAGGACGCGAGACGGCCTTCAGGGAACTCGTGCGCCGCTACGAACGGCCGGTGTTTTCCCTGGTCTTCCGCATGGTGCGCGACACCGCGACCGCCGAGGACCTGGCCCAGGACACGTTCATCAAGGTCCTGAATCACATCGACAAGTACAACGCGGAATTCAAGTTCTCGAGCTGGCTCTTCAAGATCGCCAACAACGTCGCCATCGATCACCTCCGGCGCCGCCAGCTCGACACCATCTCCATGGACGGTTCGCCGAACGCCTCGACCGCCGCCGATGTCGAGGCCACCCGGTTCGACGTCGCCGACAAGTCGGAGTCGGCGCTCGACGAGATGGAGGCCAAGGAGCTGGGCTCCGCCATCGAGCGCGCCATCGGCGCGCTGCGCCCCGAGTACCGCTCCTGCATCATGCTGCGCCACGTCGAGGGACGGTCGTACGAGGAGATCGCCGCCACGCTCGACCTGCCGCTCGGCACGGTCAAGACCTACATCCACCGCGCCCGGCACGAGCTGCGGGACGCGCTGGACCACCTCCGGGAGTGACGGCCGGCGGCGGCCCGAACCCCCACCCATGAAACCCCGGCAACATCCGGCCCGTACGAGAAGCCAGGAGGAAGGACCCGTGCACCACCGTCATTTGCTGCCCCATGAGATCGACCTGCTGCTCGACGGCGACGCCGGATTCGGCGTCGCGCCGTTGCGTGCGCACGTCGACGACTGCGCCGACTGCCGCGCGCGCCTCGACGAAGCGCGCGTCGTGGCCGACGCGCTGGAACTCCTCCCCCACTTCATGCCGCGCACCGGCTTCGCCGATCGGGTGATGGCGCAGGTGCAGGTCATCGAGCCGTGGCACGTGGCGGCGCTGGCCACGGCCCGTCGCTTCGTGCCCGAGTCCCGCCCGCTGCGCATCGTCGCGGTGGCAGGTGCCCTCATGGCATCCGCCACGCTCTCGGCCAGCGCCATCTGGCTCGCCTTCAGCGCGGACCTCGGGTTCAAGTCGGCGGCCTACCTGGCCACGCGGGCCCGGGGCGTGCTGGTCGACGGGGCTGGCCGACTTCTCGAGACGGCCTTTGGCGACACGGCGGCGGACGCCGTTCGCTCCAACGGCTCGGTGGCGCTGTTCGCGGGGGCCGTCGCGCTCCTGGCCGCCGTCGGCGCCGCGGCGTTCGGCTTTCGGGCCCTCGCCGCCGCGTCCCGCCAGCGCGGGAGCTGACCGATGCGCGCCCTCATTTCGGCCACCGCCGCAACGCTGATCGCGCTCGGCGGCGCGGCACGGCTTCAGTCACAGGCCGGCACCGCGCAGCCTTCACCAGCCGCGCGCGACTCCCTGGCGCAGGCGCTCAGCCAGGAACGCGCCACCCCCGCGGGCCGCACCCTGCCCGCAGCCGACCGCTTCACGTGGGGTGACCTGACCATTCCGGCGGGCACCACCACCGACGGACCGGTCGCCGCCGCCCATGGCACGGTGCACGTGCGGGGCACCGTGCTCGGTGACGTCTTCGCCTTCGGCGGAGACGTCGTCGTGCATCAAGGCGGCGACGTGGACGGCTCGGCGCTGGCCGTGCGCGGCAAGGTCATTCTCGACGGCGGGCATGTGCGTGGCGAGCTCAGGTCGGCCTCGCCTCCGGGGCAGTCGGCAAAGCCCGAACGCCCGGCACTGACGGGCGCCGCGGCCCTGCGCCACGGCCTCAAGCTCACGGCCGGCTGGCTGGCCGTCGTGCTGCTGGTGGGACTCGGGGTCATCCTGTTCAGCAGCGCCCAGCTCGAAACCGTCGTGCAGACGCTCGAACGCCGCTTCAGTACGGCACTCTTCGTTGGCATCGCTGTGCAGCTCGGCGTCCTGCCGGTGCTCGCCCTTGTCTGCGTCGCGCTCGCCCTCACGCTGGTCGGCATCCTGCTGATACCATTCGCCCTCGTGGCCTTCGCGCTGGCGCTCATCGGGGTGCTCGCCCTCGGCGCGCTGGCCGCGGTGACGGTCGCGGGGCATGCGCTGGTGCGCGAGGGACCAAACGTCCGCATGCGCTCGGTGCGATCGCTCGTCGTCGGCACGCTGCTGCTGGCCCTGCCGTGGCTTGCCGTGGCCCTGCTGGCCAACACGCCGTGGGCCGAGATGGTGGCGCGACTGCTGGCCGTGGCGCTCACGTGGGTGGCCGGCACGGCGGGCCTGGGCGCGGCCATGATGGCGCGCGGCGGCGTGCGGCACGTCCAGGTGCGCGTCACCTCAGCCGAGGTCTCGGCGAGCAGCTGGCAGACCCCGACGCCCATTGGCGGGGTGATTGCCGCCCGCCGGCCTTCCGCCACGCCGTCCGGAACGCCGAGGTAGCGGCACGCCGAGATAGAGAAACGCCGAGGCAGCGGCGCGCCGAGGTAGCGGCGCGCCGGCTGGTTTCCTAGGCGCCGCCGCCCTCACGCCGCAACGTCACCGGCGCGCCGCGGCCGGCGCCCAGCAATCGCGCCGCGCTGCCGCCGCGTACGGCGATCTCCAGCAGGCCGTTGGAGCCGACGACGGCCAGCAGGTCGCCCTCGTTGACATCGGCGTAGGTGCGCGCGATGCGCACCAGCCGGCCGGCGATTTCCACCGTGCCCTCACCGCGTGCCGTCAGGTTGGTGACGAGGTTGCCAAAGTGATCGGCGGCCAGCACCACGCCGTCCTGCCCGCCGTCGGCCCGGCGCTGCGCCTCGGGCGTGCGCAGCAGCACGGCATCGCTGAAGGGCGTGCCCAGGTCATCGAGCGGGTCGCCATTGAGCAGGCGAGCGGCAGCCGGCGCAAAGACGTCCCGCCCGTGGAAGGTGGGCGATGCGCCGTGCGGCACCTCGACAATCACCGCGCGCGCGCCGGGCAGCAGCATGGCCGGGGAGAGCACGCCATTGTCGGGCCCCACGGCGAAGCGTCCGTCACTCTCGACGGCGATGGCCGTACGGGACGTTCCCACCTTGGGATCGACGATGACCAGGTGCACCGTGCCCGCCGGAAAGCGCCGCCAGTAGCGCGCAAAGGTGAGCCGCGCGAACTCGACGTCCTGCGCCGGCACGTCGTGCGACACGTCCACCAGTTGCGTGCCGGGCGCGCCGGCCAGCAGCACGCCCTTCATTTCGGCGACGTAGCCGTCGGCGGTGCCGAAGTCCGTCAGTAGGGTCGCGAGGGGCATGATGGACGGTGCTCCACGGGGGGAAACGAAGCTCTATGCTTTACGCTCTACGTGTTACGCCGTACGACAAGTCCCCGTTGGGCCTACAACGTACAGCGTAGAGCGTAGAGCTTCCCTTCCCATCTATTTCGCCAAGTTCGCCGCAATCTCGATCAGCTTCTTCCCCGCCGCGCACCCCGGGTCCCCCACCACGATCGGCGTGCCACTGTCGCCCCCTTGCCCCACCGGCGGGTAGAACGGCACTTCGCCCAGCAGGGGAATCCCGAGTTCGGTGGCCAGGCGCTGCCCGCCGCCCGTGCCGAAGATCGCAATCGGCTTGCCCGTCTCGGGCGACTCGAACCAGCTCATGTTCTCGACGATGCCGAACAGCGGCACGCCCACGCGCTCGAACATCTTGGCGCCGCGCAGGGCGTCGCCCACCGACACTTCCTGCGGCGTGGTGACGATGATGGCGCCGTCAATCTTGGCGGCCTGCGTCAGCGAGAGCTGCGCGTCGCCCGTGCCGGGTGGCATGTCCACGAACAGGAAGTCGAGCTGGCCCCACTGCACGTCGCGCAGAAACTGCGTGATGATCTTCATCACGATCGGCCCGCGCCAGATGGCCGGCTGGTCGCGCTCGATGAGGAAGCCCAGCGAGATCACTTTCACGCCGTGGGCCTCGAGTGGCACGATCTGCTCGTTCTCCACCTTGGGCGGCGCGTTCACGCCGAGCATGAGCGGCAGGTTCGGGCCGTAGATGTCGGCATCGAGAATGCCGACGCGCTTCCCCTGCATCGCGAGCGCCACGGCCAGGTTCACCGTGACGGTGGACTTGCCGACGCCGCCCTTGCCCGACGACACGGCGATGATGCGTCCCAAGTTCGGATAGGCGACCGGCTCCGGCACGCCCGGCGTCGCGCGCGGCGCGGCGGGTTCGGTCATTACCGGGAGCGAGCGGGACTGCTTGACGGCCGTGGCCGTCGCGGCGACCGTCGCCGCCGGCGTCTTGTCATCGGTGACGACCACCTGCACGGCATCGCGCACCTTCACCTTGACGTCGGTGACGCCGTCCACGCCCTCGACCGCCACGCGCACCGTGCGCGCCAGCGTGGCGTCGTCCACCGAGGCGAGGCGCAACTCCAGCGCCACCTTGCCGTCGAGGGTGACGGCAATGTTGGCCACCTGCTCGCTCGCGACGAGGTTCTCGCCGGTACGGGGATTCACGATCTGCTGCAGCGCGGCGCTGACACGCGCGGTAAGGGCTTGGGACATGACTGGGCGGAGAGGTTTGGGGGCGCCCACTGGGCGTTCTCTAACAATAAGAGGGGGTGCGGCTGGGAAGTAGACGGTAGACGGTAGACGGTAGACGGTAGCCGGTAGCCGGTAGACGCCGGACGAAACGGAACGGGGGGCCCGCACGCCATCGTGCCGACCCCCCGCCCTCTTCCTCTTCCC
>JBBQZD010000234.1:0-4730 GCA_038208045.1 Gemmatimonadales bacterium
GGCAGTCTGGGGCCGAGCACGTTCCTGCTGGTGAAGGGGCCGCATGGGTTCCGGGCACCGGCGTCGCGGCTGTAACTTTGGCGCTGGCCCACCGTAATCTAAGACGATTGCCCCTTCCCGGACCGCATGCTCTCCTCTCCGCGCGACCGCATCTTCTCCGCCTGCGCCCTTGGCATCCTGGGCGGCGACCTCGTCTCCAAATGGCTCGCCGAGTCGCGGCTGGTGCTGCACGTGCCCTACGACGTCATCGGGGAGTGGGTGCGCTTCACGCTGACGTACAACACGGGCGCGGCGATGAACATGTCGCTCGGCGCGTCATCGCGCGTCATCTTCTCGCTGCTCGCCGTCGTGATGGTGGCGATCATCGTGCGGATGTGGCGCGGCCTGCCGCCCGCGGCGACGTGGCTGTCGGCGTCGCTCGGCATGATCGCCGGCGGCGCCACGGGCAACCTGATTGACCGCCTGCGCGGTACGCGGGGCGTGGTGGACTTCATTGACGTCGGCATTGGCGCCTCGCGGTTCTGGACGTTCAATGTCGCCGACTCGGGCGTGACGGTGGGTGCGGTGATCTTGGCGATCTTGACGTGGAACGAGCCGCGCGAAACGGTCGGGCCGTCCGCGGGGCCACCGAAGGCCTAGCGGACGGGCTCGGAGCCGCGCGCCCTCGCCGCCCTCAGGGCGAGACCACCTCGAACCGCTGTCGCGCCAGCGCCGCCGGATCGTCAGTCCGCGGGTCGAACGGCCGCAGCCGGAACGCGTACCGGTAGCTCGGCGCCGACAGCCGGTACGCGTCGTGCGTCTGCGCGCCCCACGAATTGTCGCCGCCCACGCCCAGCTGATGCAGGTCGAGCGCCAGCCAGGTGAACGGCTGCGGCGTGATGTCGCTGACGTGCCGGTTGATCGTCTGGTCGCGCTCGACGAATCCTGCCCCCGGCGTCTCGAAATCCTCGGGCGTGTTGTGCTGCGCCTCGACCTCGAGCAGCGGTGCACCGACCGCGAGCAGGCCCGCCGTCGCGCTCGTCACCGCCACCCAGCGGACGTCGGTCTTGTTGCCGTTCTCCTGCGGGCGCACGTACGGCACGTACTGCGACGCGACCGATCCCGCATAACGGCCCACGAATGCCGCCGTCTTCCGGTCCCAGTAGTTCTCGAACGGACCGCGACCAAGCCAGGTCATCTGGTCGAAGCCCGCCGGCAGCACGAGGTTCATGCCCACGCGTGGCAGCTCGACGGTCGTCGCGGTCTTCGTCAGTTCGTTCTCCACGAGAATGTCGCCCGACGCGAGGATCGTGTACGTGGTGGCAGAGGTCGCGACGGCGACGCCCGCGTCGTCATGCAGCGCCTGGTCGAACGACACGCGCACGACGCCCGGCAACGGCTGCTCCACCCGCGGCGCCGAGGTCGTGCGGTTCTGCGCGGCGTACCGCCAGACGCGCGTGCGGCGCGGTAGCCCGTTGCCCCAGTCGTTGTCCGTGGCGGGGCGCCACAGGTTTGGCAGCGGGCCGCGCTGGATCAGCTCGGTCCCGTGGTAACGCAGCGAGGCGAGCGTGCCCTGCCGCACGTCGAATCTCGCCACGACCTCGGCGCCACTTACCGTAATGGCGCTCTCGGTGCGCGCCAGCTCAAGCCGTGGCAGTGCGCCGAGGTCGGTCGCCGTGACGGTTGCCGCCAGTGGGAGCGCCAGTTGCTCGGTGGCCACCGCGTACCCCGCCGACACCGGGCCGAGCGCTGCGCGACGCACCAGCGCCAGGTTGACGAAATACTCGTGTCCGGGCGCGGCCTTCGGCAGTCGGTAGCCGAGCGCCACGACGGTGCTGTCGCCCGGCGCGGCGCGCGGGTGCGCCAGGCCCGAATCCACCGCCACGCCGTCGTCCGTGATCACCCAGCGCAGGTCGAAGTCGTCGAGCGACGTGAAGTCGTACTCGTTGTGCACGCGGATCGTGCCCGCCCCAAGGTCCACCGCGGTGAAGTTCACGTACTGATAGACCTTCTTCACTTCCTCCAGCGCCGGGTGCGGCACGCGGTCCGGCCCCACCAGCCCATTGGCGTTGAAACTGCCGTCACTCGGCGTGCCCGGCGGCCCGTAGTCGCCGCCGTACGACCAGTACTGCCTGCCATTCCACGCCGTCTCGAGCAGGCCCTGGTCCACCCAGTCCCAGATGAAACCACCCTGCAGCTTCGGGTACCTCTTGATGACGTCCCAGTACTCCTTCAGGTTGCCGGTGCTGTTGCCCATGGCGTGCGCGTACTCGCACATGATGAGCGGGCGGTCGCCATCGCCCGTCGCGTAACGCACCAGCCACGGGATGCTCGGGTACATCGGCACCATGAGGTCGGAGTGCTGCTTTTGTCCCGCGGCCTTGTTCACGACGTCGGTCTCGCGCTCGTATTGCACCGGACGCGTGTCGTCGCGCTGCTTGATCCAGTTGTAGGTCGCGACGAAGTTGCGCCCGTCGCCGGCCTCGTTGCCCAGCGACCAGATGACGATGGACGGGTGATTCTTGTCGCGCTCCACCATGCGCTGCGTGCGGTCCATGTGCATGGTCAGCCACTCCGGCTTGTCACCAAGCGTGTAGCGCGGGTCGTAGCCCATGCCGTGCGACTCGATGTTCGCCTCGTTCACCACGTACATCCCGTATTCGTCGGCCAGCTCGTAGAAGCGCTCCGGCTCCGGATAGTGCGAGAAGCGCATGGCGTTCAGGTTGTGCTGCTTCATCAACGCCAGGTCGCGCCGCATGGTGGCTTCGTCGAGCACGTGCCCGGTCACCTCGTGGTGCTCGTGGATGTCGGTGCCCTTCAGGTAGATGCGCTTGCCGTTCAGCAGGTACTGCCCGTTCTTCACCTCGGTCGAGCGGAACCCCACGCGATTCGCCACCGACTCGACCGCGCGTCCGTTGGGGCCAAGCAGCGTGAGGGTGAGCGTGTACAGGTTCGGATGCTCGGCCGACCAGAGCCGCGGGCGCGCCACCGGCTGCTCGAAGTGCAGCGTCGCCGTGTCCGCGACCAACACGCTTTGCCGCTGCTCGGCGATGACGTGGTCACCGTCCCAGAGCTTGGCGACGACGGTGTGCGGCCGCGGAAGTTCGTCGGCGCCCGCGAGCTGGACGTCGAGCGCGAGCCGGCCATCGCGATAGTCCGGCGTGAGCGATGCGCGGGCGAAGAAGTCGCGAATGTGCGTGCGGGGTCGCGCGAACAGGTAGACGTCGCGCGTGATGCCGCTCAGGCGCCAGAAATCCTGGTCCTCGAGGTAGCTGGCCGAACTCCAGCGGTAGACCTCGACGGCCAGCGTGTTGGCCCCGGCGTGCACGAACGTCGTGACGTCGAACTCGGCGGGGTCCTTGCTCCCTTCGTTGTAGCCGACGATGCGTCCGTTCACCCAGAGGTAGAACGCCGAACTCACCGCGCCGAAGCGCAGGTAGACTTCGCGCCCGTTCCAGTCGGCGGGCACGGTAAACGTGTGCCGGTACGAGCCCACCGGATTGTCGTTGGCCGGCAGGTCCGGTGGCGTGGGGCGACCGTCCGGATGGAACGGATACTTGATGTTCGTGTAGATCGCGACGCCGTATCCTTGGCGCTCCCAGTTGGCCGGCACCGGAATGGTTGGCCAGGCCCGGTCGTCGAAATCGTCGCGATAGAAGTCCAGCGGGCGGTCGGCCGGCTTGGGCGACCAGTGAAACTTCCATCGCCCGTTGAGACTCTGGTACCACGGCGCGGTGGTGGGCTGGTCGGTCAGGTAGAACGGCGCGATGGTCCGCGCCGCGCGCGCGGCGTCCTCGGTGGCGTAGGCGGTGAAGCTGGCGTGCGTGGGCTCGACGTTGCGGCGGACGATGGCGGGGTTTGCCCAGTCGGAGACGGGGGCGTCGTGGAGGGGTTGTTCTGGCGGACGGCTTGATTGGGCGCTGAGCGATGCCGCCGCGAGCAGCACGGCGGTGGCGGCGAGGGCGCGGGGTAGTCGGCCGGTCGCGGATACGTCACGCGGAACCTGGTTGCGGATCATCGAGGTCTCCTTTTGTCAAACAAAGTGGTCTTTCGGCAGCACGGCGTCGAGTCGCGACGGCGCACTTTCGAAAGTCTCCATGGAGCGCCAGCGCGCCGTCGGGCAGAGCAGTGTTCACCGTCTTGACTGAACCCCGCCTCACCCACACCCACCTCCCCCCGTACATTCCACTTGTGCCCACCGCCCTCATCGCCGGCGCCACCGGTTACACCGGCCGCCACGTCACCGAACGCCTCGCCCGCCAAGGCGTCCGCACCGTCGCCCACGTGCGCCCCGACTCCTCCGCGCTCGGCAGCTGGACCGCGCGCTTCGCGGCCGCCGGCGCGCAGGTGGACACCACGCCGTGGACCGACGACGACATGGCCCGCACCATGGGCCGCCTGCGCCCCGACGTCGTCTTCGCCCTCCTCGGCACCACCCGCGGACGCGCCGCGCGCGACCTGCGCGCCACCGGCAAGTCCGCCGGATACGAGGAGGTTGACTACGGCCTCACCGCCATCCTCCTGCGCGCCACGCAGGCTGCCGGACTCGCGCCGCGCTTCATCTACCTCTCGTCGCTCGGCGCGTCGGCCACCAGCGGCAACCCCTACCTCGCCGTGCGCGGCCGCTTCGAGAACGAGCTGATCGCCAGCGGCCTGCCGTACCTCATCGTGCGCCCGTCGTTCATCTCGGGCAGCGATCGCGATGAACGGCGCGTCACCGAGCGCGCCGCAAGCATTGTTGGCGACGCGCT
>JBBQZD010000235.1:0-4719 GCA_038208045.1 Gemmatimonadales bacterium
ACTCCCACGCGAGAACCGCCGTACTATTGGATATGCAAGTCGCCGCCCCGCAGGCCCCAACCGCCGGATCGCCGGCGCTGCCGCAAAACGTCAGCCGTCCGATGACGCGCGAGGACGTGCTGCTGCTGCAGAACCGCCGCAGC
This sequence comes from Gemmatimonadales bacterium, assembly GCA_038208045.1. Taxonomy (GTDB): domain Bacteria; phylum Gemmatimonadota; class Gemmatimonadetes; order Gemmatimonadales; family Gemmatimonadaceae; genus PNKL01. The sequence goes on from JBBQZD010000235.1 coordinate 144, forward strand.
GAGCTGTCGCGCCAGCTGACGTCGGCAACCGGCCGCCGCAGCGACGTCGTGCGCGAAATGGGACGCAACGGCAACGGCCGCGAAGGACTCGAGGCGCGCCTCAAGGTCCTCGACGAACGCATCGTCCAGCTCGAGAAGGACATTTCGCAGAACGGCCAGCTGCTCGCCTCGGCGCCCCCGAACCTTGTCGAGGAAACCACGCCGTCGTCCAACTTCGGCGCTCCCGCCCGCAGCGTGAACTACACCACCGTCTCGTCCGTGGCCATGCTCGCGCTCCTGCTGCCGGTCGCGCTGGCCTGGGCGCGGCGCATCATGCGCCGCCCGTTCGCGCCGGCGGCGTTTCCGCGCGAGTCCACTGAGCGCATCGCGCGCATCGAGAACGCGGTCGAGAGCATCGCGCTCGAGGTGGAGCGCATCTCCGAGGGGCAGCGCTTCGTCACCAAGATGATGAACGAGACCCGCCAGGTGGGCGCCGGCGCCGCGGAACCGATCGTCGTGCGGCCGGCCGAGCGGCTGCCGGTGGAGCGACTGCCGGTGGAGCGGAAGGACTAAGGCGACCTCGCCAGCCGCAGCGCGACCACCTCGTCGCCCGACCGGAGCTCCTCCACGATCCGCAGCCCGGCCGCCTCCGCCGCTTCCACCAGCGGTCGCAGCTCGTTGCGGCGCGACCCGGCGAAGAAGTGGCTCGCCACCAGCCAGACCTCAGGCCGCGCCATGGCCGCCAGCCGCCGGGCTTCCTCGTTCGCCCACCCCGGCGACGGCTCCGCAGGCACGGGCGCGCCTGCAATGCGGTATTGCGCCCCCGGCGCCAGCCCCACGAGTTCGGTCCGCGTGCCGCTGCGCACCACCAGACTGTCGCCCTCGCCGGGGCGCACGGCGCGCGGCCGCGAGAGGTTCTCGTAGCCGGGTGACGAGGCGCGCCCGGCAAGCGCCGTCCAGCGCGCCAGCCGCGCCCCCTCGCGCCACGAGCCGTCGTGCGTGGCCAGCAGCCAGGCCGGCGCCGAGCGCGCGAAGACGTACACCGGGGTCGCGCCCGCCTCGGCGTCCACCTTGGCGAACAGCGCGCGCGTGGGCTCGAGCGACCCCGGCGCGGTGAGGAACCGGTCGGAGTCGGTGAACTGCCACATGGCGATGGCCAGCGAGACCACCACCACGAACACGGCGGCGGTCCGCGTGTTCGTCAGGATGCTGCGGCCCGAGAACAGCCCGTTCCGGATGCCGATCAACGCGGCGGCCTGCGCCACCCAGACGCCCGGGACAGCGAAGAACGCCAACCGGTCGGAGAGCGGGTAGGCACCCGCCACGGAGGCGAGTCCCGCCAGGACAATCGGTCCCGCCAGCAGCATCGCATGGCGCCGGTCGCGCCCCGCCACAACGGCCAGCCCACCAATCCAGAGCGCCGTGCCGATGCCGGCGCCCAGCAGCGAGCCCGTCCATCGCAATGGAATCCACGTCAGTTCCATCAGTACGCGCACCACGCGCACCAGCAGGTCGCCTGCGGTGACGTCGAGCATCACCGGGGCCCAGTAGGCGCGCAGTTGCTCGCTCGACGCCCCCGCGCGGTACGCGGCAAGCCAGAGCCCGCCAAACAAGAGGGCCGAGGCCGCCAGTGCCGGCACGCCGATGCGCACCGCACTCGGCGACGCCCGCTCCTGCCGGTCGCTCGCCAGCACCAGCCCCACCGCGGCAATGACAAAGACCGACGGGATCGAGAGCAAGACCGCCAGCACGGCGCCGGCCGCGAGCGACCACCAGCGGCGGGCCACGGCCGGCGTCTCGCGCACGGCGCACGCCAGCAGCAGGAGCGCCGCGGCGACCGCCGCGTCGGTGGCATAGGGCTTGGCTTCGGTGGAGTAGCGCAGCGCCAGCAGCGAGCCGGCCGCCGTCACGGCGGCAATCGCCCCGGCGCCCGTGCCGAGCACGCGGCGCCCAAGCTGCCACAGCAGGAGCGGCAGGGCCACGCCGGCGCACCACGGCAACAGGCGCAGCCACAACTCCGGCACCTCCGCGCGCCCGGCGACCAGCCGCTCCACCCAGAGGAATCCCACCGGCGCCGCCTGTCCCCAGTCGAGCGGCCGCGCGAGCGCGCCGAAGTCACGCGTCATCACGTTCAGGGCCAGCGAGGCCTCGTCGAGCCAAAGCGACCCGCGATGCGTCACCGCCCACGCCCGCACCGCGGCGCCGGCAATGATTGCGATCCAGGCGACGACCATCGCCGTGCGCTCGGGGAGACTGGTGGACCGGTTCATGGTCGGCTACAGCCGCGTCAGCACCCGCGGCCCGTCTGCCGTCACGGCCACGGTATGCTCGATGTGCGCGCTCATCGAGCCGTCCAGCGTCACCACGGTCCACTTGTCGCCGAGCGTGCGCGTCGCCGCACCGCCCACGTTCACCATTGGCTCGATGGCGATGGTCAATCCGGCCTGCAGCCGCGTGCCACGCTTGGGCTTGCCGTGGTTCGGCACCTGCGGATCCTCGTGCGGCAGGTGCCCCACGCCATGCCCCACCAGCTCGCGCACCACGGCGAAGCCCGCGCGCTCCACGACCTCCTGGATCGCGTACCCGATGTCGCCGACGTGGTTTCCCGGCACGGCCTGCGCGATGCCCGCGTCGAGCGAACGCGCCGTGACGTCGATGAGCCGCTGCGTGGTCAGGTCCACCGTGCCCACGGGCACCGTGATGGCCGCGTCGGTGAACAGGCCCTCGTACTGCACGCCGACGTCGAGCTTCACGATGTCGCCGTCACGCAGCACGCGCTTGGGGCTCGGAATGCCGTGCACGATCTCCTCGTTCAGCGAGATGCAGATCGCGCCCGGAAAGCCGTACAGGCCCTTGAACGCCGGCGTGGCCCCGGTGTGGCTGCGAATGAACGTCTCCGCCGCCTCGTCGAGCTGCTGCGTCGTCATCCCCGGACGCACCGTCGCGCGCAGGTGCGCGTGCGTGAGGGCGAGGATTCGCCCCCCCGCCGCCATCGTCTCGATTTCGCGCGCGCTCTTGAGCTGGATCAATGGCCGACCGCGCGAAGCGCGCGCTGGGCCACCTCCTCGAACGACCCTGTGCCGTCAATCGCCTGCACGTTGCCCCCGTGCGCGCGATACCACGCCACCACCGGCTCCGTCTGCGCCTTGTACACCTTCAGGCGGTTGCGGATGGCGTCCGGTTCGTCGTCGGCGCGCCGCACCAGCATCCCCTTGGGGCTCTCCGGGCACTCGGCGTGCGTCTCGCCCGGCTGGCGGCCCGCGACGGGGGCGTGGCAGGCGGCGCACGTGGCGCGCGCACTCAGCCGCGCCACCAGCAGGTCGTCGGCGATCTCGAACAGCAGGATCACGTCCACCTGCTTGCCGACCTCCGCCGCCACGCGCGTCAACCCCTCGGCCTGCGGCACCGTGCGCACCACGCCGTCGAGCACGACGCCGCGCGCCTGTTCGGGCGCGGACAGGGTGTCCTTCATGATGCCAAGGATCACCGCGTCGGGCACCAGGTCCCCGCGGTCCATGTAGGCCTTGGCCTCGAGACCGAGCGTCGTGCCCGCCGTGGCGGCGGCCCGCAGCACGTCTCCGGTAGAAATTTTGGGGACGCCCAGGGCAGCGGCTACCCGCTCCCCCTGCGTCCCCTTGCCTGCACCTGGTGGTCCGAGCAGGACTACGATCATGGCTTGCTCCCTGGTCAGAACCCGCCGGTCGACTGGCTGCCGCGGAACCGCACCCGCCCCTTCTTCATGAAGCCGTCGTACTTGCGCAGCAGCAGGTGCTGGTTCATCTGCGCGATGGTGTCGAGGGCAACGCCCACGACGATCAGCACCGAGGTGCCACCGAACCGGAACGGCACGCTCATGGAGTCGGCAATCCACACCGGCAGCAGCGCGATGATGGTCAGGAAGATCGCGCCCGGGAGCGTGATGCGGCTGACCACGTCGTCAATGTACTCGGCCGTCTTCGAGCCCGGCTTGATGCCCGGAATGAAGCCGCCCTGCTTCTTCAGGTTCTCGGCGATGTCCACCGGATTGAAGATGATGGACGTGTAGACGTACGTGAAGAAGACGATCAACACCGCGCTCGCCGCGATGTACAGCCAGGTCCCCGGCTGGAACATCTCGGACAACCGCTGCGCCCCCGGGTTCCCCGAGAACTGCGCAATGGCGCCCGGAACGACGATCACTGACTGGGCGAAGATGATCGGCATCACGCCCGCCGAGTTGACGCGCAGCGGAATGAAGTTCCGTGCCGCCTCCCGCATCCGGCCCCGCGCCATCGTGCGCTGCGGGATCTGGATCAGGACTCGGCGCGCCGCCAGCGTCATCGCCACGATGCCGGCCACCACGGCGGCCATGACGAGGCCAAGGATGGCGAGCGAGAACGGACCGACAGCGCCCGTTCCCACGAAGCGGAACGTCTGGATGATCCCCGGCCAGAAGCGCTCGACGATGGAAAAGAAGATCAGGAGCGAGGCGCCATTTCCGAGGCCGCTCTCTGTGATCTGCTCACCGAGCCACATGACGAACACCGCGCCCGTCGTGAGGAACAGCGCCGTCTGCAACTTGAAGCCAAAGCCGGGATTCGCCACCGCTTGCGACAGC
>JBBQZD010000236.1:0-4714 GCA_038208045.1 Gemmatimonadales bacterium
GCTCGAGGACAAGCACCTTGACCCGCTCAAGGACTTCCTGTCCGCCATCAAGCCGATGCCGGCCGTGTTCGACCAGCACTACGTCACGCGCATCACCGGCTCGAACGTCAAGACGGGGCCGACCAAGCGCGACCTCGCCGAGCAGCTGCGCCACGACATCCGCACGTTCAAGGCCAACAACGGGTGCGACCGGCTGGTCGCCGTCTGGTGCGGTTCCACCGAGATCTACATCTCGGCGTCGGCCGTGCACGCGTCCATTGAAGCGTTCGAGCAGGCGATGCAGGACAACCATCCCGACATCGCGCCGTCCATGCTCTACGCGTGGGCCTGCATCATGGAGCACGTGCCGTACTGCAATGGCGAGCCGAACCTCGCGGTGGACACGCCGGCGCTGATGGCGCTCGCCGCCCGCGAGGGCGTGCCCATCTCCGGCAAGGACTTCAAGACGGGCCAGACCTGGCTCAAGACGGTCATCGCGCCCGGGCTCAAGGCGCGCATGCTCGGCCTCGCGGGATGGTACTCCACCAACATCCTCGGCAACCGCGACGGCGAGGTGCTCGACGACCCGGCGTCGTTCAAGACCAAGGAGGCGTCCAAGCTGTCGGTGCTGCACACCATCCTCCAGCCCGAGACGTATCCCGACCTGTATGAGGGCTTCTCGCACGTCGTGCGCATCAACTACTACCCGCCGCGCGGCGACAACAAGGAAGGCTGGGACAACATCGACATCGTGGGCTGGATGGGCTACCCGATGCAGATCAAGGTCAACTTCCTCTGCCGCGACTCCATTCTCGCCGCCCCCATCGTGCTCGACCTCGCACTCTTCAGCGATTTCGCGCACCGGGCCGGCCTGAAGGGCATCCAGGAATGGTTAAGCTTCTATTACAAGTCGCCGATGGCTCCTGCGGGACTCGAGCCGGAGCACGATCTTTTCATCCAGCAGACGAAGCTCAAGAACACGCTCCGCCACCTCATGGGGGAGGAGCAGGTAACCCACCTCGGCCTGGAGTACTGACCATGTGGATGCGCCGGATCCTCGCGCTGGGCGCCCTCGCGGGCGCGGCCGTGGCCTGCGCCCCCCCGGACCGCCCGAACACCGACATCCGCCTCTGGACGCAGGATTTCGAGATTCGCGCGTGGAGCGACATCACGCCGCCGAAGGCGGGTGAGGCCATCAAGTACACCATCGTGGTGCGCGACAAGAACACCAAGGAACCGATCGCCGACGGCCAGGGCCGCATCTACATCACCAATGCCGACCGCCTCACGCGCTGGGACGGCTTCCGGTACGGCCCCGAAGTGGGCACCTATCACGCCACCCTGATGTTCCCGGCGACCGGCGAATGGGCGCTCGGGATCCAGTTCCGGCGCGACTCCACGCACGTGCTGCAGAAGACCGAAGATTGGCGGCAAACCGTGTTCGCGGGTGACGAGCCCGGCGCGGGTCGCACGCCGTAGCTGCTCCAGATTCGACCAACCCGATCCGACCTGACCTGAGCTGACCATGAAGCACTTCCATCGCACCTCCGTCAATCCCGACGCGGTCCTCGCCGAGGCCGACGCCTTCTTCCCGACCATCGGGCTCACCCTCTCGCACACGGCCAACCGTTCGCGCACCTACACGGGTGTGGTCGGCACGCCGGAGGTACCGTCGGTACTGACGCTGAGCGTGCGGATGGAGGGCGGCCACTACACGTTCGTCGAGGCCCACACGGACCAGATGGGCGAGAGCCGGTTCGACCGCAACGTGAAGAAATTCTTCGTGCGGCTCCACAAGCAGGTGGACGCGCGCCACGCCATGTCGGCCGCGTACTGACCGGCGCGGCCACGGGTCCGGGGCCGAGTTGGCGCGCCCGCGCCGCGTCTGCCGGTGCGCGAGGACTTTGACGGACTGCGGGTCCGGGATATCGTTCTGGCTGTGAATCGCCTCGCGACGTGCTACGTATGACCGAAGGTCAAGAAACGCCGGCAGGGCAGGGCGCCCCGTGGTCGCGGACGCTCGCGATCGGGTGCTTCATGCTGCCGCTCGGCTTCTTCTCCGGCGGCATGGTCGCGGTGTTCGTCTCGAAACTGGTGGCGTACGTCACGCGCGCAAAGGCGTGCGACGGCGTGCCGTCGTGCAACTGGGCGGAGTACTTGGTGGTCGGCGGCCTGCTCGGGATGGTTTCCCTGCCGGCGCTGGTAATCTGGGCCCTGCGCTCCCCGAAGCGCCCGAACAGCTAAGGAGAATCCATTGGCTCGTGTTGACGTGGTGATGCCCCAGATGGGAGAGTCGATCGCCGAGGGCACACTCTCGCGTTGGCTGAAAAAGGTCGGCGACGAGGTGAAGCGCGACGAGCCGATCTTCGAGATCTCGACCGACAAGGTCGACGCGGAGATTCCGTCGCCCATCAGCGGCGTGCTCGCCGAGATCCTCGTCGCCGAGGGCGTGACCGTCGCGGTGCAGACCATCGTGGCGCGTATCGAGACCGAGAAGGGCGCGTCGCTCGAGGCGCCCGCGGCGGTTCCCGCAGCCGTTCCGGCAGCCGTTCCGGCAGCCGTTCCGGCAGCGCCGGCCGCCGCGCGCGATGCGTCCCCCGCGCCGGCCAGCGCGCGCGCGGCGCCGTCCGCCCCCGTGCCGTCCGCGCCGACACCGGCCGCCCATGGGTCGCCGTCCAATTCGTTCGAGGAGCGGGTCCGCACCAAGTCGTCACCGCTCGTCCGGCGCATGGCCGCCGAGCACGGCGTCGAGATCGCGGGCCTCAACGGCTCCGGCATCGCGGGACGCGTGACGCGCAAGGACCTCGTCGGTTTCCTCGAGAGCGGGGCGGCGCTGCCGCCACGGTCCGGCGGACTGCCCGGCGCCATGCTCGTGCCGATGGGCGACGCGCACGCGCCGCCCGCCACGCCGTGGGCCGGGGATGTCGTCGAGCCGATGTCGAAGATTCGCCGCCTGACGTCCGACCACATGGCGATGGCCACGCGCGTGGCCGCGCACGTCACCACGTTCTTCGAGTTCGATCTCACGCGCGTCGCGCGCGTTCGTGCGCGCATGCGCGGCGAGTTCGAGGCGCAGACGGGGCAGAAGCTCACCTACCTGCCGTTCATCATCCACGCCGTGGTCGCCACGCTCAAGCGCCATCCGGTCCTGAACGCCACCGTGAACGGGTCGGACATCATCTATCGCAAGCGCTACAACATCGGCCTCGCCGTGGCGCTCGAGCCCTCGGGACTGATCGTGCCGGTCATCAAGAACGCCGAGGACCTGTCCATCTCCGGGCTCACCAAGGCAGCCAATGACCTGGCGTCGCGCGCCCGGGGAAAGAAGCTGAATCCCGCCGAGGTGCAGGACGCCACGTTCACCATCACCAATCCGGGCGTCTTCGGCTCCCTGATGGGCACGCCGATCATTCCGGTGGGCACGACGGCCATCCTCGGGCTCGGCGCCATCGAGAAGCGTCCCAAGGTGATGACGGGGCCCGATGGCGAGGACACGATCGCCATCCGCACCTGCGCCTATTTCTTCTTGTCGTTCGACCACAAGGTCGTGGACGGTGCGGACGCTGACCGCTTCATGGCTGATCTCAAGCAGACCCTCGAGCAGATTCCCGACCAGGGCTTCTGATGCCCCGTTCCCTCAGCATGCAGCGCACCGTTGTGACGCCCGGCGACCGCACGAGATTCCTCGAGCGCATGCGGGCGCGCGAGGCGCACTACACGGCCACGGGCTGCCACTTCTGGGTCTTCGAGGAGGCGGCGCTCTCCGGCGCCTTCATCGAGTTCACCGAGGCGCCCAGCGCCGAGGCGCTGCGCGCCGCGCATAAAAGTGCGGCCGTGCCCCCGCTCGATCCCGCCCGCATCTACACCATCGTGGAGCTTTCCTGATGCCCTCCCGCCCCCTCGCCGTCAACGGCACCACCTGGCACGTCTACCCCTCGGGGTACGTGACGCAGTACGACGGCGACGAATACGCCGTGCTCTTCGTGCGCGGCAGCGGTGCCGCGCGCGAGGTGCGAGTCTCCCGGTTCTCGCCCACCGGCCCGCGTGGCCGCGAGCAGGCGCTGGCGGAGCTGAGTGACGCGGAACTGGGCACGCTCTTCCATCGGTCGCAGCCCAGCGACACGTCGCCCGAGGCGGGCTACGCCACGTGACGGCCCCGCTCGGCGCCGACGCGCCGGCGGTCCTCCGCATCGACCTGCACGCGCATAGCACGGCCTCCGACGGCACGGCGTCGCCGACGCAATTCGTCGAGACGGCCGCGCTCGCCGGACTCAACGTCGTGGCCCTCACGGACCACGACACCGTGGCCGGCGTCGCCGAAGCTATGGCCGCCGCGGCGCCGCTGGGCGTGCGCGTGGTGCCGGGCGTTGAGTTGAGCGTGATGGACGGCAAGGACGAGGTGCACCTGCTGGGCCTGCACCTCGCCGACGTCGACGCCATCGCCGACGCGCTCACGACCTTTCGCGACGGGCGCGTCGCGCGCGCCGAGGCCATGGTGGCGGTGCTCAACGAAAAGGGCGTGCCCATCACCATGGCGGCGGTGTTGGGCGAGGCCGCCGGCGGCGCCGTCGGACGCCCGCACGTCGCGCGCGCGCTCGTCGCCGGCGGCTGGGTGCGCGATTTCCGCGAAGCATTCGACAAGTACCTCGGTAACGGCCGTCCTGCATGCATCGAGAAGCGCACCGTCACGTTCGAGGAGGCTGCGCGGCTGATTCACGAGGCCGGCGGTCTCGCC
>JBBQZD010000237.1:0-4637 GCA_038208045.1 Gemmatimonadales bacterium
CCGCGCGCCGCAAGGCCCCCCCCCCCCCCCACCACCCCGCCACCCACGCACTCGCGCGCCAGCTGCCCGGCGCCACCGAGCTCTCCACCTCCGGATTCGGCGACGCCATCATCGCCGGCATGAAGGGAGCGTAACGCATGACTCTTGAACTCACCCTGCGCGGCGGCGATCCCGCCCGAGTGGCGACGCCGCTGCTCGCAGTGGCGCTGCCGTCCGGCACCACGTTTCCGGCGTCGCTCGCAGCACTCGATCGCCACTACGGAGGGGTGCTGTCACGCGCGCACAAGCAGGGCGACTTCAAGGGCGCGCGCGACGAATCGCTCCTCCTGGTCGGGGCAGGCAATGGCCCCGCCCGCGTGCTGCTGGTCGGGCTTGGCGACTACGCCGACCGTTACGAGGCCATCACGCGCGCCGCGACGCTTGCTGGGCGCAAGGGCAATGCGCTGGGCGTGAAGGCCATGGCCTTCTGGGCGCCGCATCTCGTCGGGGACACGGTCGAAGCCGCCGCGTTCGGGCTGTCGCGCGGCGCCTGGGATTTCACGGAATACAAGACCATGCCGGCGGTGAAGGAGCGGCCGAAGCCGCTCGCCCGCGCGACCGTGCTCACGGCCGACGCGCGCGGGTCGAAGACGGCATTCGCCGCGGGCGTGGCGCTCGGCGAGGGGCAGCGGCTTGCCCGTCGCCTGCAGCAGTTGCCCGGCAACGTCTGCACGCCGGACTACTTCGCCCGCACCGCGCGCGACATGGGCAAGCGGCTCGGCCTCAAGGTCACCGTCTTCGGCCGGCGCGACATGACGCGCATGAAGATGGGCTCGTTCCTCGCCGTCGCGCAGGGCACGCCGCAGGATCCCAAGCTCATCGTCGTCGAGTACCGCGGGGGGCGCCGCGGCGCCGCACCCCTCGCGCTCGTTGGCAAGGGACTCTGCTTCGATTCGGGCGGCATCTCCATCAAGCCGGCCGAGCGCATGGACCAGATGAAGTACGACATGTCCGGCGCGGCCGGCGTGCTCGGCGCCATCGAGGCCATCGCCCGCATGAAGCTCAAGGTGAACGTCGTCGGGCTCATCGGCAGCACCACCAACATGCCGTCGGGCACCGCGATGAACCCGGGCGACGTCGTGCGCGCCTTCAACGGCAAGACCATCGAGATCCTGAACACGGACGCCGAGGGACGGCTCGTGTTGGCCGACGTACTCGCCTACAGCGCGCGGTTCAAGCCGGCCGCCATTATCGACGCCGACACGCTCACCGGCGCATGCGTCGTCGCGCTGGGCAACATTGCGGTGGGCGTGATGGGCAATGACGAACCGCTCATCGCCGAGGTGCTCGCGGCGGGGCGCCGCGGTGGCGAGCCGGGCTGGCAGCTGCCGATGTGGGACGAGTATCGCGAGATGATCAAGGGCGACATCGCCGACGTCAAGAATATCGGCGGCCGCGGCGCGGGCACCATCACCGCGGCACTCTTCCTCCGCGAGTTCGTGCCGGACGGCGTGCCCTGGGTGCACCTCGACGTCGCCGGCACGGCGTACAACGAAAACGACATGGTGGTCATCCCGAAGGGGCCGACCGGCACGCCCGTTCGGACCTTCGTGGAGTTCGTGCGAGGGAGGCTCCGCTGAACCGAGGCGCTCGCGCACGGGGCCGCCTCCTGGCGGCCCTCGTGCTAGCAGGCAGCAGCATTGCCGCGGCGCAGAAGCCGGTGCCGCCCGACACCGGCGCGCGCCCGGCCATCGTGCCGCGGGTCCTGCCCGCCTCGCCGCTCGACACGGCGTTCGCGCGCGACACGACCCCGGTCGATTCCGCAACCGCGCGCCGCCGTCGCCTCGCCGCCGATAGCATCAAGGCACCGCTGGCCCACGCCGAGCGCCCGGTGCTCACCGATGCCCGTTGGCAGTGGTCGGGCGAGGCGCTGCGCAGCACCGGCGCCGTCACCCTCGCCGACCTGCTGGACCGCATTCCCGGCGCCACGGGATTCCGCGCCAACTGGATTCCGGCGCCGCAGTTTGTCGCGTACAACGGGGACGCCGGCCGCGTGCGCGTCTTTCTCGACGGCGTGGAACTCGACGCCATCGACACGCGCAACCCCGGCGTGCTCGACCTCGTGGCCTTGCCGGTCTGGCAGCTCGAAGAGGTGACGGTGGAGCGCGCCGCCGGCGAGCTGCGCGCGCACCTGCGCACGTGGCGCGTCGACCGGACCACGCCACTCACGCGCACCGACATCAGCGCCGGCTCCGAAAACACCAATCTGTATCGCGGCTTCTTCGGCAAGCGCCTGCACAACGGCGGCGCCATTCAACTGGCGGCGCAGCAGTACAGCTCGCTCTCACCACGCACGGGCGGCGACGGCTCGTCCCTGCAGGTCTTTGGGCGCCTGGGCTGGGCCGGCAGGCGGTGGAGCGTGGACGCGACGTGGAACAGGGTCGGGATGGACCGGAGCGAGACCGCCCGCTATCCGCAGTTTCCCGCGCTGCTCGACGCCAACGCGGTGCCGGCCTACAAGGGCTCGCTCGGCATTGCGTATGCGCGCGTGGCGTGGGGCGACCCCGATGCGCCGTCCGCTCCCTGGGTGCAACTGCTCGCGTCGTCCCAGAGCGCGGCCGAGAACCACAAGGAATCGAGCACGGTCTCGTTCTCGCTGCCCACGGCGCTGCCCAAGGACACCGTGGACACCGCCACGTCGCGCTCGCAGTACGTGCTGTCGGCCGGCGCCTCGCGCTGGGGCGTACACGGCAGCGCCACCGCGCGCCTCCGGGCGGGCGACGGCCGTACCGATCTCTCGCCGTCGGCTCGGCTCGCCTACGCGCGCGGCTTCGTGGCCCTGACGGCCTTCGGCGAGGCGCGCGGCGCCGACTCGACCCGTCGCCTCGACGCCGGGCTGCGCCTCACGCCGTGGCGCTGGATTGAAGTCTCGGCGGCGTACGGGAGCTACACGCCGAAATCCGAGGTGACGGCCGGACCGGCCTTCACGGCGTCGCGCGCCGAAGTGGCCACCACTCTCTGGCGACGCCGCGTGAGTGCCGGCGTCATTTCGCGCGGCGTCACGATGGTGGCGGCGCCGGTGGCGCTCGACTCGGCGCTCGTGCGGGTGATCACCGGGGCGGAGAAGGGCATCGTGGCGAGCCTGCAGGGGCCCGTCTACCGGGACCTTCGGCTCGACGTTTCGGCCATGAGCTGGAGCGGATCGGGGGCGTATCGCCCACAGACCGAGGTGCAGAGCCGTCTGATACTCGACTCGGGGTTCCCGCACCGGTTCCCACGGGGGACCTTCCACCTGCTCGCCGAGGCGTTTCACGAGCATCGGTCGCCGCTCTTCTTTCCGAACGCCGCAGGCGGCGTGGGGAAGAGCACGGCCCCCACGGACATCCTGTCGGCGCGGCTGGAAATCCGGATCGAGAGCGGCACCGTGTTCTGGGAAGGGCGCAACCTCTTCGGCAAGATCTACGACACGGCGCCGGGTTACGTGATGCCCCGGAACCAGCAGTTCTACGGCCTGCGCTGGAGCTTCTGGAACTGACGGGCTCGGATGGCGACGGCGCCTTCCCTATCTCGTTGTCCGGATGTATCTTATCCGGTTCTATATGATTCGCTCCATGACCGGCTTCGGAGCGGCTGACGGCGTCGTGGGCACCGCCCGCATCAGCGTCGAAATCCGCACCGTCAATCATCGCTTCTTCAATCCGAGCCTCAAGCTCCCGTCGGCACTCAGCCGCTGGGAGAGTGAGGTCCGCGAAGCGTTGCGCAAGAAGATCGCGCGCGGCCATGTGTCGGTCTCGGCCCGCCTCGAGCGTGCGGCCGGGTTGGGCGCCAGCATCGACGAGGGGCGTTTCGCCCAGTACGCCGGCGAACTGCTCGCGCTGCGCGACAAGTACCACCTGGGCGGCGACGTTGACGTCGCGGCGATCTTGCGCATGCCCGAGGTCGTTCGCGCCGCCGCGGACGACGACGAGCTCGAGGGGGGCGCCGAGGCGCTTGTGGCCATCGTGGATGCCGCTGCCGTGGCCCTGCTGGCGATGCGCGAGCGCGAGGGGGCGCAGCTCGCCGGCGTGATCCTCGAGCGGCTGGCGGTCATCGAGGCCGCCGTCGCGCGTATCGCGGCGCGCGCCCCGGAGCGGATGCTCGCCCAGCGGGACCGCCTGCTCGAGAACGTGGCCAAGCTGACCAATGGCGTGACGCTCGACGACCAGCGCCTGGCGCAGGAAGTCGCCATCCTCGCCGACCGGCTGGACGTGGGCGAGGAGATCGACCGCTTCCGCAGCCACATCGGCGCCTTTGGCGACGCCCTTCGCGACGGCGGCGACGACGAACCGGTCGGCAAGCGGCTGGGCTTCCTGCTGCAGGAGATGTTGCGCGAAGCCAACACCACGGGCAGCAAGGCCAACGACGCCGCCATCCAGCGTGACGTCATCGGCATCAAGGAAGAGCTGGAGCGCATCCGCGAACAGGTGGAGAACCTCGAATGATCCGGTTCCCCATCGTGCTTTCCGCCCCGTCGGGCGCGGGCAAGACGACCATCGCCAAGCGCCTGCTGGCCGAGCGTCCGGACGTCGGCAACTCCGTGTCGTGCACCACGCGCGCGCCCCGCGAGGGCGTGGAGTACGGAGTGGACTACCAGATCACCACGCCGCACGAGTTCGAAC
>JBBQZD010000238.1:0-4625 GCA_038208045.1 Gemmatimonadales bacterium
AGGACATCCCGGCATCGAGCCGACGTGGACCAGCAGCGCCAAGGACATGGTGGGCTGCGCGCTCGGCGTGCCGCGGCTCTGGTTCACCACCGGCTTCGGCATCCTCAACGAGGTCTACTACCCTCGGGTGGACATTCCGCAGATTCGCGACCTCGGATTCGTGGTGGCGGACGGCAAGGGATTCTGGGTCGAGGTGAAACGCCTCGACAACTATCGGAGCGCGTCGTCAGGCCCAGGCGTTCCCGCCATTGACGTCGTGCACGAGCACGAACGGTTCACCCTGCGACTGCGGATCGCGCCCGACGCGGAGCGCGATGTGCTGCTGCTGGAGGTGACGCTGGACGGCGACGAGGACCTGCGCCCGTACGTCCTGCTGGCACCACACCTCGGCGGCACCGGTCACGACAACGAGGCGGAGGCGGTGCGCTACAGGGGACGGAAGGTCCTGTGGGCAGCGCACGGCCCCTTCGCGCTGGCCCTCGCCGCCGCCGACGACGCTCAGCGCGACGCCTGGGGACTCACGAGCGCCGGCTACGTTGGCACCAGCGACGGCTGGCAGGATTTCTTCGCGAACGGCACGATGACCTGGCAGTACGAACGCGCAGGTCCTGGAAACGTCGCCCTCACCGGCGAGCTTCCCCGGCATGCCACGCTCGCGCTGGGATTCGGGTCGAGCAGGGAGTCGGCGGCCACGCTCGCGTACTCCGCGCTCAGTGAACCATTCGTCGGCGCGTGGGACCGGCACGTGGCCGCGTGGCGTGCCTGGCACGCACGGTTGCAGCTGCCGGAAGCCCTTCCTTCCGCCTTGCAGGACCAGTTCGCGACGTCCGCGATGGTGCTGCGCGTGCATCACGACAAGACGTATCCGGGCGCACTCGTGGCCAGTCTGAGCATCCCCTGGGGAAACAGCCGCGATGATCTCGGCGGCTATCACCTGGTCTGGCCACGCGACCTCGTCGAGAGCGCCGGCGCACTGCTGGCGCTCGGCGAAGTTGACCAGGCGCGCTCGATCCTGCGCTACCTCATCGCGACACAGCATGAGGACGGGCACTGGTCGCAGAACCAGTGGCTCGGCGGCAAGCCGTTCTGGGGCGGGGAGCAACTTGACGAAACGGGATTTCCCGTCCTGTTGGTCGCCGCACTCGCCGAACGGGAAGCCCTGGACGGGGCCGATGTCCGGGACATGGTGTCGCGCGCACTCCGATTCATCGCGCTCAACGGTCCCGGCTCCGACCAGGACCGATGGGAGGAGGACCCGGGCATCACGCCGTTCACGCTCGCGGTGTGCATCGCCGCGCTCGTCACGGGCGCGGAGTTCGTCGAGGCGCCGGCCCGCCAGCTCGTGCTGGCCCTCGCCGACTTTTGGAACGCGCACGTGGAGGACTGGACCTCGGCCAGCGGAACGGAGGTCGGGCACGCGTGCGGCGTGGCCGCGCACTACGTGCGCATCGCGCCTCCGCCGTCGGACGACCACGACGATGGACTGCGCCACGTGATGGCGATCAAGAACCTGACGTGTGATCCCGGGCTTGCCGCCGAAGAACAGATCGGCCCCGATTTCCTGCAGCTGGTGCGCCTGGGCCTGCGGCGCGCCGACGATCCGCTGATTCGCGACAGCCTGAAGGTCGTGGACCACGAACTGCGCGTGGAGACGCCGAATGGCCCCGCCTGGCGGCGCTACACGAGCGACGGGTATGGTGAGCACGCCGATGGCAGCCCGTTTGACGGGACGGGACAGGGACGCCCGTGGCCGCTGCTCACGGGGGAGCGTGGGCACTACGCCCTCGCCGCCGGCGACGATCCCCTGCCCTACCTGGAGGCGATGGCGGCCATGACGGGAGCGGAAGGGTTGCTCCCGGAGCAGGTGTGGGATGCGGCGGACATTCCGGCGCGCAATCTGTTCCGCGGGCGGCCTTCGGGGTCCGCGATGCCGCTGGTCTGGGCGCACGCCGAATTCGTGAAGCTGGCCGTGAGCCGCACGATTGGCCGGCCGTTCGACGAGCCGCGCGCGGTGCGCGCGCTATGACAGCCGTCGCCCCACCGTGACACGCCAGTTCTGGAGCGAGCGGCTGCCGATTGCCGGGATTCACGCGGGGCAATCGCTCAGCGTGCTGCTCCCCGCGCCGGCCATCGTGCACTGGGGCGTGGACCAGTGGGGGACGATCACCGATACACCGACGCGCGACACGGGCATCGGCGTGCACGTGGCAGATCTGCCGGTGGCGACGTTGCGCGCCGGCCAGTGCATGGACTTCACTTGGCGCCTTACGGACCCTGATCGCTGGGCCGGCAAAGACTTTCATGTAGATGTGCGCTGACGCGCCGACCGCGCGCAGGCACCATCGAGGCAACCTGACGAGGAGTGGATCATGCAGCTCGGGCTGATAGGACTGGGACGAATGGGGGCGAACATGTGCCGCCGGCTGATGCGCGCCGGGCACGAGGGCGTGGTCTACGACGTGCATCCCGAGGCCGTCGCGCGTCTCGTCGCCGAGGGCGCGATCGGGGCGGCGTCGCCAGAGGAGCTGGCCGGCAAGCTCACTGGCCCGCGCGCCATCTGGATGATGGTGCCCGCCGCGGTCGTGGACGACACGATTGCCGCGATTGCCCCGCACCTCGCGGCCGGCGACGTGCTCATCGACGGCGGCAACTCGCACTATCGCGACGACCTGCGCCGGGCCGCGGAACTGCGCGCGTCAGACGTCGAGTACATGGACGTGGGCACGAGCGGTGGTGTCTGGGGCCTCGACAAGGGCTACTGCCTGATGATCGGCGGCGACCGTGCCGTCGCCGAGCGCCTCGAGCCAATCTTCAGCGCGCTCGCGCCCGGCGTTGGGGCCGCGCCGCGCACGCCCGGGCGAAGCGGCAGCACGACGACCGCCGAACGCGGCTTCCTGCACTGCGGGGCCAGCGGCGCCGGGCATTTCGTGAAGATGGTCCACAACGGCATCGAGTACGGCATCATGGCCGCGTACGCCGAGGGCATGAACATCCTGCGACATGCCGACAGCGGGAGCGCCGACCGAACGGCGGACGCCGAGACGGCGCCGCTGGAGCACCCGGAGGCGTACCGCTATGCCCTGCCGCTCGGCGACGTCGCCGAGGTCTGGCGGCGTGGAAGCGTGATCCGTTCGTGGCTGCTCGATCTCACGGCGCAGGCATTGCTCCACGACGCCGACCTGTCAGCGTTTCAGGGGCATGTGTCCGACTCCGGCGAAGGACGATGGACCCTGCAGGCGGCCATCGAGACGGGCGTGCCCGCCCCGGTGCTCAGCGCGGCGCTGTTCGAGCGCTTCAGCTCGCGCGGCGAAAGCGCGTTTGCGGACAAGCTGCTCTCCGCGATGCGCGGCGAGTTCGGTGGCCACGCGGAACGGGTGCCGCAGCAGGGCTCTGCATGAGCGAACCGACGAACGACGCCCTCGTGCTCTTCGGCGCGACGGGCGACCTGGCCTACAAGAAGGTCCTGCCGGCGCTCGCGCAGCTTGTCCGGAAGGGCCGGCTCAACGTGCCGGTGATCGGTGTCTCGCGGGGCGGCTACACGCTGGAGACGCTTCGGACTCGCGTTCACGCCAGTCTCGCGGAGCACGGCTCCGGAGATGACGCGGCGGCAGCGCAGCTCGCGGCGCAACTGCAGTTCATCAACGGCGACTATGGTGATGCCGACACCTTCCGCCGCCTCGGCGACGCCCTGGGGCCCGCGCAGCGACCGCTGTTCTATCTGGCCATTCCACCCAGCGCGTTTCCCACCGTGGTGACCGGGCTGGCGAGCCTGCCCTGCGCGGTTGGCGGTCGCGTGGTCGTGGAAAAGCCGTTCGGGCGCAATCTCGCCTCGGCCCAGCATCTCAACGAGACGCTCCACACGGTGTTCGCCGAGTCGGCGATTTTCCGGATCGACCACTACCTGGGCAAGGAGCCGGTGCAGAACCTGCTCTACTTCCGCTTTGCCAACTCGTTTCTCGAGCCGCTCTGGAATCGCAACTTCGTCGAGAGCGTGCAGGTCACGATGGCCGAGGCGTTCGGCGTCGAAGGCCGGGGCGCCTTCTACGACGAGGTCGGCGCGGTGCGCGACGTCATACAGAATCACCTGCTGCAGGTGGTGGCCAACCTCGCCATGGAACCGCCAATCGGCGACGGCAGTGAGCCCCTGCGCGACGAGAAGGTCAAAGTGTTCCGCGCCACGCGGCCGCTCACGGGGCGCAGTCTCGTGCGCGGGCAGTATCGCGGGTATCGCGACGAACCCGGCGTCGCGTCCGACTCGCGGGTGGAGACATTCGCCGCGATGCAGATTCACGTGGATTCCTGGCGGTGGCAGGGCGTGCCGTTCTTCATTCGCGCGGGCAAGCACCTGCCGGTGACCGCCACCGAAGTCGTGGTGGCGCTGCGGCGGCCACCGCAGCAGGTCTTCCCGGAAGCGGCGTCGCCGCACGGCAACTACCTGCGCTTCCGGCTCGGCCCGGGACAGGTCGCGATCGCCCTCGGCGCCCGCGTCAAGCGGCACGGCACCGCCAACGTGGGCAACGAAGTCGAGCTCTTGGTCTGCGATACGCTCGACGACGAAATGAAAGCCTACGAACGCCTCATCGGCGATGCACTGCAGGGCGACGCCACGCTGTTCGGCCGGCAGG
>JBBQZD010000239.1:0-4607 GCA_038208045.1 Gemmatimonadales bacterium
CCGGGCTCGGCACCATGGTCGGCACCTGGTTCGCGCGCGGCTGGCGCATGCTCACCGGGCAACCGACGATGGCCGCCCGCGTGGTGCTGTAGGCGGCGCTCCCCTCCTGGCGCTGTCTCCGCCGCAGCCCTGAACGCCGCCTTCGGCCTCCTCCGACGCCCGCGTCCGACTCCGCGTCCGACGCGCATCTCACCGCTACCTTGCATCACACGGTACCTTGCAGTACCCTTATCGGCGGCGGGTCGTCTGACTCGCCATGCACGCCGCACGCGCAACAGCCGAAGGGACGTTCACCGTGGTTCGCGAACAGGAAAGCTGGGTTTCCCAGATACGCAAAGGCGTCGTCGAGGTCGCCGTTCTCGGCCTGCTGGCCCGTGAGCAGAAGTACGGCTCGCAGCTGGTCGAGGAGCTCTCGTCGCATCCCGAGCTCGCCATCAGCGCCGGCACCGTCTACCCGCTGCTGTCTCGGCTGAAGAAGGCCGGCGTCATCGATTCGACGTGGCAGGAGTCCCCCGTCGGGCCGCCTCGCAAGTACTACCGCCTCACCGATTCCGGCGTCACCGCACTCGCCGAGATGACCGCCGCGTGGACGTCCGTGTCCCGCGCGGTCGACGCGATCCTGCTAGGAGGTGCGCGCTGATGCCGATCCAGTCCCTGAGCGTCCTCCCCCGCGAGCCGCGCCACTCCGCCGAGACCTACCTGCGCGATGTCGCCACAGCGCTTCAGCCCGCCGACGCCGAGATGCGCGCCGACGTGCTCGCCGACCTCGAAAGCCACCTGCTCGAGCGCCTCGATGCCGACGCGACCACCGACGATGTCGCGCGTCTCATCGCAGAGCTGGGGTCGCCTGACTCCGTCTCGGCAGCGCTGGGCGTGACCTCACCGACGCCGCGAACCGCCGGCTCCGGCCGTGTGCTCGGCATTCCCTACGACGTGCGAGTGCCCACTGCGGAGCGCATCGCCGAGCGGCTCTGGAACCCCCGCGATCCGCGTATCTGGATGCCACGCGTCTTCGGCATGGGCTGGGACCTCAATATGGGCGCCGTCGCAGTACGCCTCCATCTGATCGAGCCCGACTCTGAGGACCTGCCGTTCGAGTCCACCCCGCAGCGGACATTCGCCGCAGCGCTCGCGGTGCCGGTGCTGATGACCGCCGCGATGCTGCTCAGCTATCTCGTGCTTCGCGACACGCTCCCCGCTCAGTTGCCGGCGCACTGGAACGTCCAGGGCGTGGCCGACAACTTCTGGGATCAGGCTGCAGCGTTCGGGTTCCTGTTCCTGATGGCGCTCGTTCCCACCCTGTGGGCGGTGTGGTCCGTGCTCACCCGACGACCGGCGCTGCTGCGTGGGGCGACCATCGGGTTCGCCGGGCTGTTCGCATCGCTCGGCTCGCTACTCTGGTTACTCACGCTCGTAACCGCCCTGACGACCTTCGTCGCGTGGTGGTTCTCGCCGCTGCTGATCTGCATCGCCATCGCTGTTCCGTTCGCGCTCCTTCTCTGGCTGGCGCGCATCGGGCGCAAGGCCGAACAGCAGCGCGATCTCGCCGCCACATCGAATCTCTAACGAGGAGCCCCCATGCCATCACCCATCGAAGCCGCCGAGATAGCCGCGCCGATAACGCCGACCGCCGTCGCCTGGAACCGCGTCGCCGAGTACTACGCGATTGCCTTCGGCCTTGCCTGTCTGCTGGGCCTGGGCCTGTGGCTGTCCGGCGCGAATCTGATCAGCGGGTCCGCATCGCTTGTCTACCAGCTCACGCTAGCGTTCCTCTACATGCCGCTGCCCATCGTGGCCGGCCTCATCGTCGAGCGGCGGGCTGGTCGTGGATACCTGCTCGGCGTGGAGAAGCGCACGATCCTACGCAACATCGGCCGCGTGGCGCTGATATCGTTCTTGGTCAGCATCGGCATCTACCTGGCGAATCTGGGCGTGACGCTGCTGCTCGGCAACCTGCTGGGAATCGAGGGCGTCGGACGCCTGGTCACAACACAAGCCGAGATGCTCGCCGCAGTGGCTGAGTCCATGCCCGCTGCCGCCACGCAGGCGAACCTCGCCGCCACACCCCCGGTCGGCCTTCTCTACACGCTGTGGCCGTTCGTCGGCATCATCGCCGGATTCACCATCAACGGCCTGTTCGCGTTTGGCGAGGAGTACGGCTGGCGTGGCGTGCTGATGGATCTGCTCAAGCCGCTGGGTGGCGTGAAGGCAAACCTGCTGACCGGCGTGATGTGGGGGCTGTGGCACGCGCCCGTCATCCTGCTTGGGTACAACTACGGCGCCGCGCGGGGCTGGGGCGTTCTGATGATGTGCTTGGTGATGACGCCGCTCAGCTTCATCCTGTGGCGTGCACGGGAGTTCAGCCGCTCGGTCGTCGCGCCGGCCATCATCCACGGCGCGTTCAACGGATTCGCCGGCTTCTTCCTGTTTCTCACCCTCGGCCGCTCGACGCTCGTGGCGGTGCCGGTGGGAATTGCCGGCGCGCTGGCACTGACGCTGGTCGCTGCGATCATGTGGCGTGTGGTGAAACCGGCCCCGGCGCTGGAGCCGAAGGACGGTGCGGCGTCAGTGCGTAAATCATCACCGCCAGCCTGACGACGACTTCCACATCGAGGAGAATGTCGAACCGGTGGCAGCAGCGACCGCTGGCGGAATGATGAAATCGGCGATCGTCGCACACACCTCGGCGAGGTCATCGGGCGCATTCACGCCCCGGGTCACCAAGAACGACTTCCATCTGCTCTGCGCATCCGAATTCGCGTAGAAACTCTCGGTGAGACCCGGCGGGACCTCAGACGGCATCGGGGTCCCGCGATGGGAAAACGTCGCGCCGATAGATGCGGTGAGTTCAGCCCCGTCGAAAGGGTGCGACGTGGACAGTAGCCAGATATCGTAATAATCCCGCAAGCGACTGTTCGTGATGCCCTTGCTTACAATTGTCTCGTACTTTTCGGCAAGAGCTGTCGTCGGCTGATAGGCCAGGATGCGCGGCGCATCCAAGTCCAGCAGCGTCGGGTAGTCCACCCACTCGGGGTCTGGCACGACGGCATCGTCGATGCTGATGTCGAGCTGCAGCTTGAAGATTCCGCCATCGAGATTCCCGCGCAGAACGACCCTGACCCCAGGGTAGGCGTCCTCGGTGTTGATCTCAGCCGTCTCGATTTCGTGATCAAACACGATCCCGTCGTCGGGATAGTCAAACGCGAGGCAATCGCGGACAGCTACAGCCACCGCTTCCGACGAGTTGTCGACATGACCGAGAAAGTCGATGTCACGCGTTGGCCGCCCAAGCGGAGTGCCCCAAGCACGGAGCATGATTGCGCCCTTCACGACGAAGCGCTCCGCCCACTCGGTCTTCGACAACCGGAACAAGAACCGTTCGATCGCGAAGTACTGGCGTACCTGGTCAAAGGATTCGCCACGCGCCTTAGCCTCGTTGAGCAATCGCGCATGGATCGACGCCGGGATGTTCTTGAGATCGCGCTCCTTCATTGCTGTGCCTCAAGGTACGGGCGGACGATCTTCGTGACTCGGTCGATTGCGGCATACCGCATGATCTCGTCACGCGTCGCCTTCTGGCCGCTAATGGCCTCTCTGAGAGCCTCGAGAGCAACGTCGAGCCCCACCTTGTTTCTGAACTTGAAGCAGTCGGCAACCGTCTTAGCCGGATTGAATACCTTTACCGGAGTGCCGTCGATTGAGTGTTCTTCCACGCCGGCCGTGAGCGCCTCACCGGACATTCGGTAGACACGAACGGGCGGGTAGTCGAACTGCGGATGCCAGTCCTTCCGGCCTATTGCGATGCTGACTGCGGAAGGTATCTGTGTGCCGATCTCGTGAAAGTCGAGCGCGCTGATGAGGCAAAGAACCGCGTCTGGCGCCCTTTCAGCCACTGCCACCACGTCGTACATGCTCGGCGCGTGGAGTTCCGCAAGACGGTACACTCCACGCGACATTTGTTCGAGGAGCGTCGCGTCGCGCATTCCGTAGAGTGTCGAGTAGTGAATCCCTCGTTCGGCGGCCTCACGCGTGCGAAGTGTTCCCCCCGCAGCCCTGAATATCGCTGCAGCGGCCCGCACGGCACTTTCTGATGGTGTTCGCTTCATGGTTGCATTGTGATAGATTCCTCGTACTTTGTGAACATTGTCCGAGGTTTTTATCACATTGGGGCCCTCAGAGGTGTCCCCCTCGGCGCACGCCCGGTTCCTACCCCGCCCGCAACCCCGCGATCGTAGCCTCAACCGTCTCGGCATCGGAGTTCGTATCGGCCGCCAGGAACTCGACGTCCTCGGCGGTCGGCGTGTAGCCCTCGCCTGCTGCCTTGAGCGCGTTGCGGACGTAGCTGCGGCGCATGTGCGCGAGGTCGGCGTCGTTGGCGCGGATCTGCTCGGGCCGCTCGGGGATCACGATGCTCTTGCCGGGCACGCTCTCACTCGGGTCGCCCAGGCGGACCTCGACGCCGTTCTCGCGCGCGAAGTTCAGCTGCGCCCAGTGGTGCTTGCCGGCGCCGGTGTACTCGGTCTCCTGGACCACGACGGTGGCGTCGCTCGGCAGGTCGCGGGCGAGCGACATCGCGGCGGTCATGGCGGTGTTGCCGGACGGGCCGC
>JBBQZD010000240.1:0-4606 GCA_038208045.1 Gemmatimonadales bacterium
GTAGGCGCAGCTGTTCTGCGATCTCCGGCCCCGTCAACCGTCGGGCCCGCAGCCGGAGGATGCGCTCGACCACGGCGGGTTTCGTCGCGGCCGGGGAGTGATGCGGGCGCGACGAGCGATCCACCAGCCCGGCCCAGCCCTCGTCGGCGAAGCGCCGCCGCCACTTGTGCACGGTGCTCGCGCTGATATGCAGCGCCTGGGCGACGAGGGTGACCGGCTCGCCGTCAATGACGACCCGGCGGACGAGCTCGGCTCGCCCCCAGGCGGTCAATCGCGCATTGTTGTGGATGTTCACTGAGGCCTCTGGCTGAAGGGTGGATGGCTCGCACCTCCAGCTTCTTCAGTAATGCCTCAGTGAACAACCTCCTTAGAACCCACAGCTAGCCGGCCGCTAGCCGGCCACTGGCGTCGCTGGCGATGTCGCCGGCCCGTCGAAGTCGGGATAGTGCTCCGTCAGGCAGGCCGGGCAGATGCCGTGCGAAAAATCGGCGTCGGTGCGCTCGTGCACGTAGTGCTCCAGGCCCTTCCAGGCCCCGTCCTCAGTGCGCACGCGCCGGCAATGCGAGCAGATGGGGATGATCCCCTCGAGCGCGCGGAGCTGCGCCAGCGCGTGACGGCGCTCCGAAATCGCCAGCCGTTCGCGGGCCACCGACGCCGCCATGTCGCGCTCGGTGCTGTTGCGCATGCTCGAAACGGCCGCGCCCACGGCGCCGGCGAGCAGCAGGTGACTCAGCACGGAAATACGGTCCACGGACGACATGCCGACGTAGTACCACTGCATGACGGCCATCGTGCCCCCGACCAGCAGTCCCCACTGCAGCAGCTGGCGGCGCAGCGTGTTGGGGTAGGCCACGAAAATCAGTGCCGCAATCAGGATGGACGTGCGCAGCGGAAACCAATTGTCGGCCGGGCGCAGGCGCATCACCGCGAGCACGCCGGCGATGATGGCCAGGTTCAGCGAGTGGACGGCGCGGCGCACGTCCGCGCGCGACACCGCCCGGCGCAGCGCGGCGAGCCCCGCCACGTAGGCGACCAGCAGCAGGGCCCGCACTGCGTACAGCCCCGCCAGGTGGCCGCCGCCCGGCGCCAGTTGCCGGTCGGTGATCGCCCAGAAAATATTGGGCACGAAGATGAGGCTCGTAATCAGGATTGCGACGCGCCGTTCGCTCGCGAACTGCACCTGGCCCAGGTCGGCCGCACCGCCGTTGCCGGGCACCCCCTCGGCGTCAGGCGCCAGCCTCCCGCCGGGCGCGCCGGCGCCGTCGCCGAGGCGGACGCCAGATGGATCAGTCATCGTCATGGTCCAAGTTAGCCGAAGACACGGGTCACGGGAAAGCCGGGGGAACCCGCTTTTCGGCCCCGGACGGGTTATATTCCAAGGCTATGGAAATCCGCAACATCGCCATCATCGCCCACGTCGACCACGGCAAGACCACGCTCGTGGACAAGATGCTCCGCCAGGCCGGGGCATTCCGCGAGAATCAGGTCGTCGCCGAGCGCGTGATGGACTCCAATCCGCTCGAGCGCGAACGCGGCATCACGATCCTCGCCAAGAACACGTCGGTGCACTGGAAGGAGACGAAGCTCAACATCGTCGACACGCCAGGGCACGCCGACTTCGGCGGCGAGGTGGAGCGCATTTTGCGCATGGTGGACGGCGTCCTGCTCGTCGTGGACGCCTTCGACGGCCCGATGCCGCAGACACGCTTCGTGCTCCGCAAGGCGCTGGCCCTTGGCCGCACGGTCATCATCTGCATCAACAAGATTGACCGCCCGGGCGCCGACCCGATGCGCGTGCATGAGGAAGTGCTCGACCTGCTCATCGAGCTCGAGGCCAACGAGTTCCAGCTCGACGCGCCGGTGGTGTACGCGTCGGGGCGATTCGGCACGTCGACCATGGACATGGACGTGCCGCCGGTGGACCTGACGCCGCTGTTCGAGACCATCGTCCGGCACGTGCCGCCGCCGCCGCGCGACGCGGCGGGCTCGTTCCAGATGCTCGTCTCCACCATCGACTACTCCAACTACCTCGGCCGCCTGGCCATCGGGCGCATCGAACGCGGCACCGTGAAGGTCGGCGAGACGGTGCACCTGCTGCCGCTCGACCATGAGCGCAAGCCCACGTCGGGCAAGGTCACCAAGCTGTTCGGCTTCGAGGGGCTCGAGCGCGTCGAGCTGGCCGTCGCCTCAGCGGGTGAGATCGTGGCGCTGGCCGGCCTCGAGGGCGTGGAAATCGGCCTCACGATCACCGACCCCGAACATCCCGAGCGGCTCGAAGGCATCGCCGTGGAGGAGCCGACCATCTCCGTGGACATGCTCGTCAACAACTCGCCGTTCGCCGGACGCGACGGCAAGTTCGTGACGTCGCGGCAAATCAAGGAGCGCCTCGAGCGCGAACTCGAGAAGAACGTCGCCCTGCGCGTCGAGGACACCGACAGCACCGACACCTGGACCGTGAGCGGGCGCGGCGAGCTGCACCTGTCTATCCTCATGGAGACGATGCGCCGCGAGGGATTCGAGTTCCAGGTTTCGCGGCCGCGCGTCATTACGCACGTCGGGCCGAAGGGCGAAAAGCTGGAGCCGTACGAAGAGCTGGCGATCGACGTCCCCGAGGAGTTCATGGGCGCCGTCATCGAAAAGCTGGGCCCCCGCAAGGCCGAGATGCTCGAGATGAAGAACCCGGGACAGGGCCTGGTGCGCCTGCTCTACAAGATCCCGGCGCGCGGCCTGTTCGGGTACCGCAGCGAGTTCCTTACCGACACCCGCGGCACGGGCATCATCCACCACCGGTTCCTCGAGTACGGGCCGTGGGCGGGGACGCTCGAGGGGCGCGGGCGCGGCGTGCTGGTGTCCATGGAGCAGGGCACCATCATCGCCTTCGCACTCGGCAACCTGCAGGACCGGTCCACGCTCTTCGTCGCCCCCGGCGAGGACGTGTACGAGGGCATGGTGATCGGCGAGAACTCCCGCCCGGGCGACATGGACGTCAATCCGACCAAGGAAAAGAAGCTGACGAACATGCGGTCCAAGGGCACCGACGACGCCATCAACCTCGAGCCCCCGCGGGTGTTGACGCTGGAGGGCGCGCTGGAGTATATCGAAGACGACGAGTTGATCGAGGTCACCCCCTCGGCGATTCGCCTGCGCAAGCGGATGCTGGCCGTCACCGACCGCAAGCGCACGTCCCGGGAAGCGAAGCGCGACCGCGCGGCGCTGTAGGCCACCTCACCAGATTTGCACGGGAGCATCGTACCATGTCGGGCATGTGGGCGTCGTCGACAGCCGAGGAGCTGCTTGACACGGACTTCGAGTCACTTGGGCTGTCGATTATCGTGCTGTCGGACGAGGGCGAGGACACCTTCGACCCCGACCTCGACGAGGACGACGAGTTCGATGACGACGACGAGGCCACGGAGGACGCCGGCGAGGAGGACCTCGACGATGACCTCGACGATGACCTGATCGACCTCGACGACGAATACGACGACCTCGACGACGAAGAGCCGGGAGCAGGCGACTTCGACGGGTAAGCGGTCTCCGCAACGCAAAATGGGGCGCCCGTTCGGGCGCCCCATTCTGCGTCTCCGCGGCCTACTTGCGCAGGTTCGCGTTCGACGCCACCTCGTTGTCACTCGGTGGAATGCACTTGTTGCGACCGGTCAGGAAGGTGTTGGTCCCCTCGGCGAACCAACGCCGCAGGTCCCACAGCCGCCGTCCCTCGATCCATGTCACCGCGCCGCGCTCGTTCTGCAGGAGCGTCCACGCGGCCGCCGTGGTGGCCGGCGCCGTCACCGGCGTCAGCCCGGTGTACAGCGTGCGTGCCGTGTTGATGAGCGTCGTCATGCCGGCGATGTCCCCGCCGCGCAGCGCCGCCTCGGCCCGCAGCAGCAGCATCTCGGCGCCCTTCACCAGCGGCACCGCGGAGCCGAGCGTCGTGTACTTGGTCTGGCGGAAAAAGTTCGTCTTGCCGTCCTGTCCCGTCTGGATCTTCGTGCCGACCTTGACGGTGTCCCACGGCGTGCGCGGGTCCTTGAAGACCGTCGCCCAGTACGTGCCCCAGACGGTCACTTCGCGGCGGCTCACCGTTTCGGTGGCCACGTCGTTGTTCTCGATGCTGGAGTTCGTGGAGAAGATGGCGTTGTACACGAACGTGTTCGGTATCAGCGAGGCGTCGGCCACGGCGCCGGTCCAGTTGCCGACCCAGGCGCGCACGGAGGCGCGCCCACCCAGCGCGGCGTTCGCCACGGTGGTGTTCTTGAGCGTCGTCGCGATGGTATACGCCCGGGTGAACAGGCTGTCGGCGCGCTGGAAGTAGACGCTGTCGCTCAGCGCCGGGCCGCCGTCGATGACGGCCGTGCAGGCGTTCTCGCCGAGCAGGCGATTGGCGAACCCAGCGTACAGGTAGGCGCGCGGCGTGTCGACGTTGGACTCGAACGCCGAGCCGAGGACCGTCTTCATGCGACGAAGCCCGTCTTCGGACACCCAGCGGGCCCGCTGCATGTTGGCCCAGTCGGGGTTCACGTCCGCGCTCGTGAACGTGCCGTACCAGAACTGCTGTTCGGCGGCGTAGTTGCCCGACTCGGTGAACTCGCCCGAGGCGTTGCCG
>JBBQZD010000241.1:0-4602 GCA_038208045.1 Gemmatimonadales bacterium
CCGGTCGCCGACGAACTGGTCCTGTTCAATCGCAGCTGGTACAACCGCGCCGGTGTCGAGCACGTCATGGGCTTCTGCACGAAGGAGGAGTACGAGGAGTTCATGAAGTCGGTGCCGCAGTTCGAGGAGATGCTCGTCAACGCGGGCATCAAGCTGCTGAAGTACTACCTGGACATCGACATGGACGAGCAGACCCGACGCCTGGCCACTCGCCAGAAGGATCCGCTGAAGCAATGGAAGACGAGCCCCATCGATGCCGTCGCGCTCCAGCGGTGGAACGCGTACTCCGCGGCGCGCGACGCGATGCTGCTGCAGACCCATACGGCTGTTGCGCCGTGGCGAATCGTGCGGGCGGGCAACAAGCGTCTCGCGCGCCTGAACCTGATGCGGGACATCCTTTCCAGGCTGCACTATGCCGGCAAGCGAAAACGGCGTGTCCAGCCCGACCCGGACATCGCTCTCGAGTTCACGCCCGCGCGCATCGATGGCAAGCGGTTGGCGCGCTGAATGCCACTCTCCACGGAACGGCCATGAAGACGAGCGTCATTGAAGTGGGCGGCATGCTGTCCGCGTTGAGTTCCCACGGCGTCGAGCAGCAACTGGGCAAACTCAAGGGCGTGTATAGCGCGACGGTCAACTACGCCGCTGCCAACGCGACGGTGCGATACGACGAAACGCAGATCGCCGTCGCCGATATCAAGGCCCGGGTGTACAAGTGCGGGTATCAGGCAACGGAAGCGCTGCCGAGGCATGTGAGCCGACACCATCCAGCGCAGAAGCATGGGTCGGTCGCCCACCGCGATGCACACCCCACGGAAGCGTCCGCTGCGACGGCTCCCAAGCCTGAAGCAGCGCCTGCACCGGCCGCTGCACCTGTGCGCGCTGCACCTATGCACACCGCGCAGGGCGCGCAGCCGGCGATGTCGTCGGACATGGCGCACGAGATGGGTCACGGCGGCGACATGGATCTGCCCGCCATGGTGCGCGACATGCGCAACCGATTCTGGATCTGCCTGCTGTTTGCGGCGCCGATCTTCGTGTACTCGCCGATGGGCAAGCTCTTCCCCGCGCCCGCACCGCCATTCGGTCTGGCACTCAACCGGTGGCTGTTCTTCCTCGCCAGCGCCGCCATCCTCTATCCGAGCTGGCCGTTCGTCGTCGCCGCCTTTCGTGCGCTCAGGACCGGCACGCTGAACATGGCCGTGCTCGTCGTCCTGAGCGTCGGCACCGGCTACCTGTTCAGCGTCGGTGCCACGTTCTTCTTCACGAGCGACCAGTTTTTTGAAGCGTCTGCGGTACTGCTGGTCTTCATCCTGCTCGGTCATTGGCTCGAAATGCGCGCCCGTGCCGGCGCGTCGTCGGCCATTCGCGCGCTGATGGACCTGACGCCCGCGAAGGCCTCGGTGGTCCGCAATGGCGCCGAGGTCGAGCTGTCCACCGCTGAAGTGGTCGTGGGCGACGTCGTCGTGATCAGGCCCGGCAACAAGATCCCGGTCGACGGAACAGTCGAGACGGGCGAATCGCTGGTCGACGAGTCCATGCTGACCGGCGAGTCGATGCCGGTCCAGAAGGGTCCGGGCGCCACGGTGATCGGCGCGACGATCAACACGAGCGGCAGCTTTCGCTACAAGGCGACCAAGGTCGGCGCCGACACCGCGCTGGCGCAGATCGTGAAGCTGGTGCACGAGGCGCAGAACTCGAAAGCGCCCGCGCAACTCCTGGCAGACAAGGCCGCCCAGTGGCTTGTGCTCGCGGCGATTGTCGTGGGGCTCGGGACCTTCGCCGTCTGGTTCTGGTGGGTTGGGCAGCCGCTGCTGTTCGCCCTGACGCTGACCATCACCGTCTTCGTCATCGCCTGCCCGGATGCGTTGGGGCTCGCCACGCCGATGGCGGTGATGGTGGGCACCGGCCTTGGGGCCCAGCACGGGATCTTGTTCAAGAACGCCGCGGCGCTGGAAGACGCCACGAAGCTCAAGGTCATCATCTTCGACAAGACCGGCACCCTTACGCTCGGCAAACCGGAAGTCGTGGAAATGGTGACGGCGGAAGGAATCACGGAAGACGCGGTGCTGCTCGCCGCCGCCGCCGTCGAGCAGGGTTCGGCGCACCCGCTCGCACAGGCCATCCTGCGCCGAGCGTCAAAACTGACCGTGGTGGCTCCGACGGGTTTCAAGAACATCAATGGCATGGGCGCGCAAGCGGAAACCGCCGGCGGCACGGTCTTCCTTGGCAACCGCCTGTTGATGGATACGCAGAAGCTCGCGCTCGGGTCATTGGAGGCCGCTGCCGTCCGATTGCAAGGCGAAG
The DNA here is from genome assembly GCA_038208045.1 of Gemmatimonadales bacterium. Classification (GTDB taxonomy): domain Bacteria; phylum Gemmatimonadota; class Gemmatimonadetes; order Gemmatimonadales; family Gemmatimonadaceae; genus PNKL01. Next base: position 2,308 of record JBBQZD010000241.1, read on the forward strand.
GCCGCACCGTGGTTCACGTGGGCCAGGACGGTCACGTACTCGGCCTCATCGCCATCGCCGACGCCGTGCGGCCCTCCGCCAAGGAGGCAGTGGCAAAGCTGCGCGAGCGAGGCATTGAGGTGGTGATGCTGACCGGCGACAACGCCGGCACCGCCAAGCGCATCGCCGCGGACCTCGGCATCGAGAGCGTGCTGGCCGACGTGCTGCCGGCCCAGAAGGCCGAAAAGGTGAAGGAGCTTCAGGCAACGGGCAAGAAGGTCGGAATGGTAGGCGATGGCATCAACGACGCGCCCGCCCTGACCCAGGCCGACGTCGGCTTTGCCATTGGCGCGGGCACGGACGTGGCGATGGAGAGCGCCGACGTCGTGCTGATGAAGAGCGACCCGCATGACATCGTCGCCGCGATTGAGCTGTCGCACGCCACGCTGCGCAAAATGCACCAGAACCTGTGGTGGGCGGTCGGGTACAACGTGATCGCGTTCCCGCTGGCAGCCGGCGTTCTCTATCCGTTCACGCTGTCGCCAGAAATCGCGGCCTTGTCGATGTCGGGCAGTTCGGCCGTCGTGGCGATCAACGCGCTGATGCTCAAGCGCACCAAGCTGGCCGGCATCAACCGGGTGCCGCGTGCCGGCGCCGCCGGACCTCCGGGCACGGCGCACGGTTCCGCCGCTGTCTGACCGACGCGCCACCCTCCTGAACAGGAATCGCCCTCGATGTGTTTCTCCGCAACAGCAAGCTTTGTCGCCGGCACGGCGCTCTCCGGCTTCGGTATCGCCACCATCACGAAAACGAAGCGGCGTTCGGAGCTCCCGTTCGCGATGCTCCCGCTGTTGTTCGGCATCCAGCAGCTGGTCGAGGGGGTGCTGTGGCTGACGTTCAGTCATGACGCCCCGGTGCTCAAGCAGACGATGACGTACGTCTACTCGATGTTCTCACACGTGCTGTGGCCCATCTATATACCGTTCGCGTTGCGCTTCCTCGAGGCCACGCCGTGGCGGAGGAAGGCGATGCTCTGGTTTCAGGCGGCGGGCCTCGCGGCAGGCCTCTACCTGGGCTATTTCATCGTGACCCTCCCGGTGGTCGCGGCAGTCAGTTGCCAGCACATCGTGTATCTCTCCCCGCACTTCCATATGGGGCCCGTGATTGCACTCTATCTCGCGGCAACGTGCGTCACCGGTTTTGTCTCGAGTCACCCCTTCGTGCGGATGTTCGGCGTGCTGTCCCTGCTGTCGTTCATCGTCACGTACCTGTTCTATACGCGCGCCCTCGTGTCGGTCTGGTGCTTCTTTGCTGCGATCCTCAGCCTGCTCATCTACGTTCACTTGCGGTATCGCCAACTTGGCGGTTTCCCCTCGCGGACACACGCCACGGGCAGAGCGCCATGAGCGCAGGCGTGGAGACCGGGACGCTCCCTGCTATGCGCGGTTGCGCGTCGCCGTCGCCGTCGTCACCGGCTGGACATCGCCGCCGCGCACTCGAGCCAACATGTCTGAACTGACGGCTCAGAAGGTGGTGCCGTGAAGTACCACTAGTGTGGCTGATCTGATCGAGCGCATTTCTCCTGTGCTGGATCGTGCTGTACGCGCTCAACGCGCAGTACCGCCGGGTGATGTGGCGGACGAGCGTGGTGACCGCCGTCCTGGGGTTGACCGAGCCGATGTGCGTTCCGAGCTACTGGAATCCCCCGAGCCTGTTCGAGCTCGCTCAACGCACCGGATGCGACATCGAGCGCCTGATCTTCGCATTCGCCATCGGAGGCATCGGCGCCGTCCTCTACAACGCGGTCAGGCGGCAAGATCTCGTCCCGGTCAGCGAACATGAGCGGCGGTAGTCACGCCATCGGTTTCACCGCGTGGCCCTGTTCGTGCCGTTCGTCCTGTTCGTGCCGCTCTATTGCCTTCCCTGGAACCCGATCTACCCGGGCATTGTAAGCCTGTTGGTCGGAGCGATGCTCTCGGTCATCTGCCGACCCTCGCGCCGCGGCAAGACCCTGGTCGGTGGCTTCCTGTTTCTCAGCCTGTACGCGGTGTTCATGCTCGGCCTCAAGTGGTTGACGCCAGGCTACATCGAGATGGTCTGGAATCTGCCGGACCTGCGCGGAGGCCTGGTCTACGGAATCCCCCTTGAGGAACTGCTGTTCGGCTTCAGCGTCGGCGTGTACTGGGCGGGTGTGTACGAACACGTCACCTGGCACACGAGCGTGGCGCACGCACCGGAAAGCATTGTCGACAGCCGGTCCAACGCGTGATCATCGGCGCTGGGGTTCAGTGAAAGAGTGCCAGCGCGACCGTGATG
>JBBQZD010000242.1:0-4594 GCA_038208045.1 Gemmatimonadales bacterium
CCCGCCACGTTGTTGAAGTAGCCGTCGAAGTCGCGCTGCAGCACGTCAATGATGTAGTCGGCCGCCGAGCCGCCGCCATTGAAGCGCTCGTCGATGATCGCGCCCTGCTTGTCCTGCTGGGCGAAGTAATAGCGATTGAAGCTCGTGTAGCCGGGCTGGCCGGTGTTGGGCAGGTGCACGTACGCCAGCTTGCCCCCCGAGAGCGAATCCACGACGCGCCGGTTGTGCTCCACCCACGCGCGCGCGCGGAGCCCCTGGTCGCTCGCCACCGGAAGCACGGTGACGCGGCGCGCCCCCTCGCCCGAGGGCTTGTCGCCGACCGTCAGCACCGTCTGCCGCCCGGCGGTGCCATCGAGCATCCGGTACAGGTTGTCCGGCGTGCGCAGCTCCTCGCCGTTCACCGCGATCACGTAATCGCCGACGCGGACGTCGAGGCCGGGCACGGCAAGCGGTGCACGCAGGTCGGTGTTCCAGCTCTCGTTGTCGTAGATGCGGGTGATGCGGTAGCGCCCCTGGTCGATGGCGAAGTCCGCACCCAGCTGACCGCCGGTGTTCGCCGGCACGGCCGGCATGTCACCGCCACGCACGTACGAATGCCCGATCGAGATCTCGGCGCCCATCTGGTCCAGCAGATAGTTGAGGTCGCTGCGATGGTTCACATACGGCAGCAGCGCGCCATACATCGTCTTCATCCGCGGCCAGTCCACGCCGTGCATGTTCGGCACGTACAGGTAGTCGCGCTGGTTGCGCCAGCCCTCGTTGAAGATCTGCTGGAACTCGAGCTGCGGATCGATCCACGCGCGCAACGACACATTCAGCCGGCCCGCACCCGCCGCGGACGGCGCACCCGCCGCGGGCGGCGCGCCCGCCGCGTCCACGATGAACAGCGATGGCGGTGCGGCCGCCGCCGCGCCGCCCGGTCCGCCGGCGGCGCCCACGCCGCGATACAGCAGCTTGCGGCCGTCGCCGCTCACGTCAAAGTCGGCGGCACCGATCACGAACACCGTCGCCTTGCGGTCGCGCAGCTGGTAGCGGTGCACCGTCATGCCCGTCGGCATGCTGCCCGTGCCCGTGGCGGGGACGGCTTCGCCGAGGAACACCGTGCCCGCCGTGCCGGCAGCAAGGCGCGCATACGCGCGCGTCGCGATGCCGGGCACGCTGACGATGCGTGCGGCGAGACCGTCGAAGTCGATGGTCACCACCACCGGTGCTTTCGGCGGCGCCACTTCGACGGGCGCGCCCGGCGCGCCAGCGACACGCGCCGGAGGGGCCGGCATGCCGGTCTCGTCGTCGCTCTCGGGCAGCAATGGTGTCGGCTCGGACTTCGACAGGATGGCGAAGTACAGCCCGAACGTCTCGTCAATCGGATAGTTCGACATGTCCAGCCACTGCGACTTCAGGCCGAAGTCGGTGCTGGCCAGGAACCACAGGTACTTGCCGCTCGCATCCCACGCCGGCCACGACGCGTCGGACAGCCCGTCGGTCACCGGCTTCGACACGCCCGTCTCCACGTTCACCGCCACGACCTGCTTGTACAGCGAATTCAGGTGGCGCACGTACGCGATCCACTTCGAGTCCGGGCTCCAGACGGGGTTCATGGTGCGCGCCGGCACCATCCACGGGTCCTCGCCCATCACCTTGGCCTGGCCGCTCGCCACGTCGAGCACCCACAGCTTGAGGTCGGTGTCGGTGTAGAGAATCCGCTTGCCGTCGGGCGACCAGGCGGGCGTGTAGTAGTGCTTGTGGTTCGGCAGGGCGATCTCGCGCGCCGGCGTGATGCCATCGGCCGGCTCGATGTACAGCCGGTACTCGCCGCTCTTGTCGCTGAAGTACGACAGCGACTTGCCGTCGGGGCTCCACGCCGGGTCGCGCTCGGCGGAGCCGCTCGACGCGCTGATGTTGCGCACGTCGCCCTTCTCGGCCGGGATCGTGAAGATCTCGCCCCGCGCCTCGACGGCCGCACGCTTGCCCGTGGGACTCAGCGCCATGTTCACGATGCGGCCGCTCACGTCCTTCCAGCCACTCATCATCCACGGGAAGTCGCCGGCCGCAGTGATGTTGACGCGCTTTTCGCGCCCCGTCCTGGGGTCGAGTTCGTGCACGTACCCGGCCTGCTCGAACACCACCGCCCCCGCCCCGGCGTCAAGCGTCTTCACGTCGAAGTCGGAGAAGTCGGTGACCTGCGCGGTCTTTTTCGTCCGGGTGTCGTACGACCAGACGTTGGCCACGCCGTCGCGATCCGAGATGAAGTAGACGACGTCGCCGATCCACGCCGGCTCCATGTCCTTCGAGTCCTTCCACTCCGGGGTCTCGACCTCGAGCGTCTTGAGGTCGGCGATCCAGATGGGCCGGTTCTGTCCGCCGCGATAGTTGCGGCGCTCCTCGTCCCAACTCGGGTTCATCCGGTAGGCGATGCGCTTGCCATCCGGCGCGAGGCGCCCCTGGTAGCCGCGGTAGATGTTCAGGTAGGTCTCCGGCCCGCCGGCGACAGGCACCGTGAAGAACTTTGGCGCGGCCGACGGACCAAACGTCTCGCGCGTCGACGAGAACAGCACCGCCTTGCCGTCGGGCGTCCATCCCTGCACCGCATCAGGAGCGGAATTCCAGGTCAGGCGCTTCGGCGTTCCGCCGTCCACCGGCACCACGTAGACGTCGGTGTTGCCGCCGTACTCGGCGCTGAACGCGACCAGCGACCCGTCGGGCGAGAGTTTCGGATTCTGCGTCTCGCCCTGGAAGCTCGTCAGACGCCGCGCGGCGCCGCCCGCGCGGTCGACGACCCAGACGTTTTGGGCGTAGGCAAAGGCGATGTGGCGGGCGCTCACCGAGGGTGATCGCAACATGCGGGTCTGGGCCGGAAGCATGCCCGCCGACGCGATGAAGAGGCCAGCGAGAAACGAGGAATGACGGACGCGAATCATTGGACACGGGGCTGGAGTCCGGCGGCGCACCGGGTCACGCGCCGCACGTCAGGGCTCAAGCTTCGCGCCCCGGGGCCGAGTCTGCCAGAGGCGAGGCGGCGGACCGAGACCGCAAGATCCGGATAGTGCGCCGGACGCACCCTCGCTAATCTCCCTGCATGACCCGACCGACGCCGACCGCCACCACCGACGCGACCCTCGACCCCGCCGACTGGGACGCCTTTCGCGCCCTCGCCCACCGCATGGTGGACGACTCGCTGGAGCATCTCCGGACCTTGCCCGACCGGCCGGCGTGGACACCGATGCCGGCCGACGTGCGGCAGCGGCTTGCCCACGAGCCGCTGCCCCGCCTTGGAGAAGGCGTCGACAAGACGTACGACCAGTTCCTCGCGGACGTGCTGCCCTACACCAACGGCAACCGCAGCGGGAAGTTCTTCGGCTGGGTGCAGGGCAACGGCACGCCGCTCGGGATGATGGCCGACATGCTCGCCGCGGGCATGAACGCGCACCTCGCCGGCCTCGACCAGGCGCCGAAGCTCGTGGAAGAGCGCGTCATCGCCTGGCTCGCCGAGCTGATGGGCTTTCCCGAGGGCACGAGCGGCCTGATGGTGAGCGGCGGCTCGATGGCCAACTATCTCGGGCTGGCGGTGGCCCGTCACGCGCGCGCCGGCTACGACGTGCGCAAGCTCGGCCTGCTCGGCGGTCCGCGGCTCACCGTGTACGCCTCGACCGAGGTGCACAGCTGGGCGCAGAAGGGGGTGGAGCTGCTCGGGCTCGGCGACGACTCGCTGCGCAAGGTGCCCGTGGATGACGCCATGCGCGTGGACGTCGCGGCGATGCGCGCGCAGATTGCCGCCGACCGCGCGGCCGGCATGCGCCCCATCTGCGTCGTCGGATCGGCGGGCACAGTGAACAGCGGCGCCTTCGACGACCTCGAGGCGCTGGCCGACCTCGCCGCCGCGGAGCAGCTGTGGTTCCACGTGGACGGCGCGTTTGGCGCGCTGGCGCGGCTGTCGCCGGCGCTGGCGCCGCTGGTGGCCGGCATGGAACGGGCCGATTCGCTGGCCTTCGACCTGCATAAGTGGATTTTTCTGCCGTACGAGATCGCCTGCGTGCTGGTGCGCGACGCCCAGGTGCATCGCGACACGTTTGCGCTCACCCCCGACTACCTGCGTGACGAGGGGCGCGGCGTCATTGCCGGCGGACTCGTCTTTGCCGACCGCGGCCCCGAGCTGACGCGCGGCTTCAAGGCGCTCAAGGCCTGGATGTCGTTCAAGGCCGAGGGTATTGACACGTTTACTGCCATCATCGAGCAGAACGTGGAGCAGGCGCGCGCGTTCGCCGCCCGCATTGCCGCGTTGCCGCACATCGAGATCAGCGCGCCCGTGTCGCTGAACATCGTCTGCTGGCGCGTCGTGCCGCCGGGCTTCACCGACGCGCAGTGCGATGCGCTCAACAAGGAACTGCTGCTGCGCATCCAGGAATCGGGGCTCGCGGTGCCGAGCGGGTCGCAGGTGCGCGGACGCTACATCATCCGCGTCTGCGTCTCGAGCCATCGCAGCCGCTGGGCCGATCTCGAGGCGTTGGCCGCGGGCATGGCGCCGCTGGCCGCGGCCATCGAGCGGGAAATGCGATCGGTGTGAGGCCGGCATGACAAAGCGCCCCGCGACGGCCTG
>JBBQZD010000243.1:0-4563 GCA_038208045.1 Gemmatimonadales bacterium
GACGCGCTGGCTGTCGGGCTCGTCCGCCTGCGTGTCCTTGTTGGGCCACCACGCCGAAGCACCCATGCCCTGGTCCGTGGTGACCACCCATGGCCGGCCGAGGCTGTCGGCGGTCCACGTGAATCCGCCCTGCCAGGGCGGGTTCGTCGCGATCAGCGGGCGGCCGTGGTAGTACACGGTGATGGTCTTCACGTCGCCGGTGCGCTGCGGCGCGCGGAGTGCGGCGAAGAAGGCGGCTCCCTCGCGCCGGAACCGGAGCTTGCGGCGATCCTGTACCATGCTGTCGACCTGCAGCGGCTCCATGAGGTCGACCTGCATTTCCTGTGCGGGCGCGAGCACGCGGTAGGTGATGCCGTTGGAGCCCGCGATGCTGCTGTCGCGCGGCGAGACGGCGACCTGGAGGTCGTAGAACGTGGCGTCCCACCACGCGCGGCCAGGCGTCGTGAACGCACCGCGCAGGGTGTCGGCGCGGCTCGTCTTCGGCGCCCAGGTGGAGCGAAGTGGCAGGCGTGCGGCGGTGTCCGGGCGCGGCGCGGGGCGCGTCGGGTTCTGCGCCGCCACGGGGGCGGCGGCGACCAGGATCGCAATGCAGAGCAGATGAGGGCGCATCGGGCATTTCCTCAGCAGGAAATCAATGGAAGCGAGCGTGCGATGTCGGTGTCGAAGCGCACCCCGCTCGGCTGTCAATGCCAGGGTGCGGCGTTCAGCGTCGCGACAATGCAAGATCGTCCGCCGGTGCCGGCGGCGGAAGAGAGCACCCGCGGGTGCGGCGATTCGGGAATGGTGTATCTTCGACCCCCCTGACGCTCCTCCGTGCCCGAGTCGCCCATGCGCCTGCGCCTGCCTCATCCGTTGGTTCTCATGCTCGGCGGCGTTGCCGTCGCGGCACTCCTGACGTGGATACTCCCCGCCGGGGCGTATCAGCGGCAACTGGACGAGGCGACGGGGCGCGAGGTGGTCGTTGCGGGCACCTACGCACGCGTCGCGCCGGCGCGCGTGGGGCCGGCGGCAGCCGTGCTGGCCGTGCCGCGTGGGATCGTGGCCGGCGCCGACGTCATCGTCGTGGTCCTCCTCGTCGGCGGCGCGTTCGCGCTGCTCGAAGCCACCGGCGCGTTGGGGCGGCTCGTCGGCGCGCTGGTGCACCGCACCCGACGGCCGCGCGTCGTGCTGGTGGTGGTCAGCCTGCTGTTCGCGACTCTGGGCGGCCTCGAGAACATGCAGGAGGAGATCATTCCGCTGGTCGCGGTGCTGCTGGTGCTGAGTCGAGGCCTGGGCTTCGGCGCGGTCACCGCCGTGGCGATGAGCCTCGGCGCCGCGGGGGTCGGGGCGGCGTTTGGTCCGACCAACCCGTTCCAGACCGGCATCGCGCTGCGTTTTGCCGAGTTGCCGGCCCTGCATCAGCCCGCGCTGCGATTCGCCATGTTCGCGGCCGCGCTCGCCGTCTGGATCGGCTGGACGCTCGCCATGAGCGCCAGGGACGACGTGCGGCCCGAAGTGACGCCGCCGTCCACGGAACCCGCGTCCGCTCGGGACGCGGTGATGCTCGGCATCGTGCTGCTGGCCTTCGTGCCCTACGTGGTGGGCGTGATGCGGCTCGACTGGGGGTTCAATGAACTCTCGGCGCTCTTCCTCGTTGCCGGCTTCGTCATCGGGCTGGTCTCGGGGCGCGACCTGTCGGCGACGGCGGCGGGGTTTCTCGTTGGCATGCAGTCGCTGCTGCCGGCGGCGCTCTTCATTGGTGTCGCCCGGGCCATCAGCGTGGTGCTGAACGACGGGCGCGTCATCGACACCATCGTCCATGGTCTGGCGATGCCGCTCGCGCACACCCCCGGCGTCGCGGCCGCGCTCCTGATGATCCCGGTGCAGGCGCTCATTCATGTACCGGTGGTGTCCGTCAGCGGCCAGGCCGTGCTCACGATGCCCATCATGGCGCCGCTGAGCGACCTCCTGGGAATCTCGCGCGACGCGGTCGTGATCGCCTACCAGACGGGCGCGGGCCTGATGGACATCCTCACGCCGACGAACGGCGCCCTGCTGGCCGTGCTGGTGAGCGCGCGGCTCGGCTTCGGTCGGTGGCTCCGGTTCGCGGTGCCTGGCGCGTTGCTCGTGGCGCTGGCCGGGGTGGCGGGCGTCGTGCTGGCCCGCTGACCGCCGGGGGGCTGGCGGCGCCGGGGGCCCTCGCGGGTGTATCTTACGCCATGACCGACGACTCGAACGACGACGAATACGAACTCGGCGATGCTGATGCCGAGACCGAAGCCACGGTGACCTGCCCGCACTGCGGCGAAGAGGTGGAGATTTCCCTCGACCCGGACGGCGGTGACTCGCAGGAGTACGTGGAAGACTGCGAGGTCTGCTGCAAGTCGTGGAGCCTGCACGTGCACTACAACGTGGACGGCAAGGCCGAAGTGGAGATTGCTGCGCTCGACGAATAGGCGGGGTCCGGCAGGCGGGCGTTCGCCGTCGGGTCCGTCCGTGGACCGGGGGCGCGAGATGAACAGCTCGCCATGGCTGGTGCCGGCCACGCGTGCGCGCGCCGGGGCCGTGATGTTCGCGTCCGCGCCGTTCCGGAACATCCGCATCCGCGAGCGCTAGCGCGTGGCCCTCACCGCCACGGTCACGAGCTTCGACATCGGCCTCAGTGACGTCGACCGCCACGTGTACGAGCAGTTCTCGCTCCGCGTTGCGCGCCATCCGTCGGAGACGGAGGAGCATCTCTGGACCCGCGTCCTCGCCTACTGCCTCGAGTACACCGAGGGACTGGCCTTTTCCAAGGGCGGCATCTCCGACACCGACGAGCCCGCACTGACGGTGCGTGACCTCACCGGCGCGCTGCGGGCGTGGATCGAAATCGGCGCGCCGGATGCAGCGCGCCTGCACAAGGCCAGCAAGGCGAGTCCGCGGGTGGCGCTCTACACGCACAAGGAGCCGCGCATCCTGCTGCGCGGCTACGAGGGCGCACGCATTCATCGCGCCGAGGCGATCGAGCTGTACGCCGTGGATCGCGCGCTGCTGGCCGAGCTCGCGCCGCGCCTCGACCGGCGCGTGGCCTTCACGCTCTCGGTCAACGAACGGCAGCTTTATCTGGACATCGACGGTACCGTGTTGGCGGGCACCATCGAACGGCTGGCATTGCCGGCCTGACGCACGAGGGCGCCACGCGGCGCGCCACGGTGCGGCGCTAGGCGGACCGCTCGCGCCGATACGCGACGAGCAGCGTGCAGAGCGCACCAGATGTGATGTGCGCCCGTTCGCGGTGTTCGTCCACCGTCAGCCCCACGCGCTGCAGCGTCCGCACGAATTGCCGGTCCGGCTCGGCCGACCAGTAGGCCAGGCGGCCGCCAGGACGCAGCGCGGTCATCGCCGAGCGCACGCCCGCCTCGCGGTACAGCTCCTCGTTGCCCTTGGTCGTGAGCGACGCGGCGCCGTTGTCCACATCGAGCATGATGGCGTCAAACGCGGCCGGGTGTGTCCGCAGCTCCTGCCCGACGTCCGCCAGCCGCACCTCGACGCGCGGGTCGCGCAAGGACTCGCCGGCCAGTGCGTACTGCGGATTGCGGTTCCACGTGATGATCTCCGGCACGAGCTCGGCCACGATGACCTTCGCCCCGGCAGGCAGCGCCTGCAGCGCCGCCCGGAGCGTGAAGCCGAAGCCGAGTCCGCCAATGAGCACGCACGGCGCGTCCTCGGCGGCCAGGTGCGAGCAGGCGAGCTCCGCCAGCCGCTCCTCCGAGTGCGACTTGCGCGTGGACATCAACTCCACGCCGTTCACGCGCAGCTGGTAGTCGCCGTCGTGGCGGTACAGCGTGAGGGCCGATCCGTCGGGAGCGGTGGCCGTTTCGAGCCGTTCGACTGGCTTCACTGGAGACGGGAGAATGGTGAACGGTGACAATCGTTGCAGGATGGCCGGCCGCACGCGTCGAGTCAACTCGGCGGTCCGCGAGGCGGCCCGCGAGGCGGCCCGCGAGACATGCGACGGGGTGGGGCGCGCAACGCCTGACAGTCGCCCCAACCCGACGGTGCTACTAGGTTCAGGAGGCAACGCCGCGAATCAGAGGACACGCAATGACGCCGTGGTTGAAGAGTCGGTCCGCCCTGCGCGCCGCACGTTGGTGCCAAGCGTTCGGCGGGCGCTGGATTGTCCGGTCAACGGACCAATGCGTGCCGACCTTTGGGCCTGCCGCATGACGCACACGCCGGAGCGGCATCGCACGCAGCACGTCGGATGGCTGCGCGCCTCAGTGCTCGGCGCGAATGACGGGCTCATTTCGACGGCCAGTCTCGTCATTGGTGTTGCCGCCGCGCAGGCGGAGCGCCCAGCCGTGGTGCTGGCCGCGTTCGCCGGCATGGTGGCCGGCGCGCTGTCCATGGCGGCAGGGGAGTACGTCTCGGTCAGCTCGCAGGCCGATACGGAGTCGGCCGATCTCGAGCGGGAGCGCAGGGAGCTGACTGATGCGCCCGCGGAGGAGCTCGCGGAGCTGGCCGGCATCTACGTGCAACGCGGCCTGAGCCAGGAGCTGGCTTTGCAAGTGGCCGCGCAGCTCACGACTCACGACGCGCTCG
>JBBQZD010000244.1:0-4545 GCA_038208045.1 Gemmatimonadales bacterium
TGCCCGGGCCGGCCGCGCCCGGGAGCCGCACGCCGTGAGCACGCCCGCCATTCACGTGGACGGCGTGGTGAAGCGCTTCGGCGCGACCACCGCGCTGGCCGGTGTGTCGTTCGACGTGGCGCCGGGCGAACTGTTCGGGCTCGTCGGGCCGGACGGTGCGGGCAAGACCACGCTCTTTCGCGTGCTGACGACACTGCTCGTCCCCGACGAGGGCTCGGCGACGGTGCTGGGCCGCGACGTGGTGCGCGATTTCTGGGAGATCCGGTCGCGCGTGGGCTACATGCCCGGCCGGTTCGCGCTCTACGCCGACCTGAGCGTGGAGGAGAACCTCGGCTTCTTCGCGTCCGTCTTCGGCACGACGATTGAAGAGGGGTACGACCTCATCGCGCCGATCTACCGCCAGATCGAGCCGTTCAAGGATCGCCGCGCCGGTGCGCTGTCGGGCGGCATGAAGCAGAAGCTCGCCCTGTCGTGCGCGCTGGTGCACCGTCCCGAGCTGCTCCTGCTCGACGAACCGACGACCGGCGTCGACGCGGTGTCGCGCCGCGAGTTCTGGGACCTGCTGGGCACGCTGCGCGCGTCGGGCCTCACCATCGTGGCCTCGACGCCGTACATGGACGAGGCCGCGCGGTGCGATCGGATTGCGCTGGTGCAGGGCGGTTCGATTCTCGCCATCGACGCGCCGGCAGCGATTGGCGCACGATTTCCGCGGCCGCTCTTCGCGGTGCGGGCGCGCCAGCGCGTCGCGCTGCTCGAGGCGCTGCGTGCGTTTCCCTCGATGGCATCGGCGTATCCGTTCGGCGAGAGCGTGCACTTCTCCGACCGGCGCGGCGACGTGCCGGCGGCGCGCATCGCGGAGGAGCTGGCCGGCTTCCTGCGGACACACGGGCTCGAGGCCGTGTCGGTCGATGCCATTGATGCGGGCATCGAGGATGCCTTCATGGACCTGATGAGCGACCCGTCGCGGGCGGCGGCGTGAGCGCGATCGTCGCCCGCGAGCTGACGCGCCGCTTCGGCAGTTTCGTGGCGGTGGACCGCATCTCGTTCGAGGTGGCGGAGGGGGAGGTGTTCGGCTTCCTCGGCGCCAACGGTGCAGGCAAGACGACGGCCATTCGCATGCTCATCGGCCTGCTCGCGCCGTCGGGGGGCGAGGCGACGGTGGCCGGCTTCGACGTGCGCACGCAGACCGAGCAGGTGCGGTCGCGCATCGGCTACATGAGCCAGCGATTCTCACTGTACGACGACCTGACGGTGCGCGAGAACATCCGCCTGTACGGCGGCATCTACGGGCTCGACGACGCCACCATTCGCACGCGCGGTGACGCGATTCTGGCCGGGCTCGACTTCGCGCCGTCCGACAAGGCGCTGGTGCGCGCGCTGCCGCTGGGGTGGAAGCAGAAGCTCGCGTTCTCGGTGGCGCTGCTGCACGAGCCGGCGGTGGTGTTCCTGGACGAGCCGACGGGCGGCGTGGACCCGATCACGCGGCGGCAGTTCTGGGAGCTGATCTATCGCGCCGCGGCGCGGGGAACGACGGTCTTCGTGACCACGCATTACCTCGATGAGGCCGAGTACTGCGATCGGCTCTCGATCATGGTGGACGGCCGCGTGGCAGCACTGGGTACGCCTGGCGGGCTGAAGGCGGAGTTTGGCGTCTCCACGCTGGATGACCTGTTCGTGCAGCTCGCGCGCGGGACCGGCGCGGTGGGGGCGGCGTGACGGGCGGTGCGAACGGCGGTGCAAACGGCGACGAGCCCGGCGGCGGAATGAGGCGCTCGCGGCGCGGCGCGGCGGCGGCGCTGCGCGCGTTCATGCGCAAGGAAGTGTGGCACCTCCTTCGCGATCGGCAGACGTTCACCATCCTTCTGCTGTTGCCAATCGCGCAGCTGATGCTCTTCGGCTTCGCGGTGCGCACCGACATCCATTCGGTGCGGGTCGCGGTGGTGGCGCCGGCGGCTGACTTTGCGGTCGCTGCTCTGCGCACGCGGTTCGCCAACAGCGGTCGCTTTGAGCTGCTGCCGCCGGTGGCGCGCGCCGGAGATCTCGACGCGCTGATGCGGCGTGGCGCGGTGGATGTCGGCGTGGTGCTCGAGCCCGGCCTGGCCGGGCGCCTCGGCTCGGGGGAACCCACCCAGGTGCTCGTGGTGTCGGACGGCACCGATCCGAACACGGGCACCATGATGCAGACCTATGCCCTGGCCATCATCCGCGACTGGCAGGGCGCGCTCGGCGCCAACACCGGTCAGGTGACGATCGAGCCCCGGATGCGCATGCGTTTCAACCCGACGCTCGAGAGCGTCAACCTGTTCGTGCCGGGCCTCATCGCGGTCATCCTGACCATGGTCACCTCGATGATGACGGCCATCTCGCTCTCGCGCGAGAAGGAGCGCGGCACGTTCGAGGTGCTGCTGGTGTCGCCGCTCAGGCCGTGGCAGATCATCCTTGGCAAGGTCATATCGTACCTGGGGCTGGCGATGGCCAACGTCGTGAGCGTGCTGATTCCGGCGTGGCTCGTGTTCGGCGTGCCGTTTCGCGGCAGCCTCATGCTGCTGCTGGGCGCCAGCATGCTCTTCTCCATGGTGGGACTGGCCCTCGGGGTGCTGATCGCTGCGGTGACGTCGTCGCAGCTGGCGGCGATGCTCGCGGCGCTCGGCGGCACGATGCTCCCCAACTTCCTGCTGTCGGGACTCATCTTCCCGATCAGCAGCATGCCGTGGATCCTCCGGTTCGTCAGCAACATCGTGCCGGCACGCTGGTTCATCGAGATCGTGCGCGGCATCATGCTGCAGGGCATTGGCGTATCCGTGCTCTGGCCACAGCTGACGGTGCTCGGCGTGATGTTCGTCGTCCTGTTGACGCTGGCCATCAAGCGCACCAGCGTGAGGCTCACCTGATGCTGCGCTCCCTCCGCGTACTGCTCCACAAGGAGTTCCTGCAGATCGGGCGCGACAAGGTCATCCTGCGCATGCTGTTCATCCTTCCCATGATCCAGCTCCTCGTGCTCGCCAACGCGGCGACGTTCGAGGTGCGGACGGCCAACCTCTGGGTCGTGGACCAGGATCACACGCCGATGGCGCGCACCCTGGCCGACCGGTACTCGGCGAGCGGTCGCTTCGTGGTCGTGGGAACGTCGGCCATCGCGCGGCCGGCCGACGACGCTCTGCTGAACGGGCGCGCCGACGCCGTGCTCGTGATTCCTCCGGACTTCGCCGACGACGTGCAGCGCACGCGCCATGGCGTGGTGCAGCTCATCCTGAATGCCGTCAACGGGGCACAGGCCGGTCTCATCCAGTCGTACGCGTCCGCAATCACGTCGCGCTTCGCGGCGTCACTGGGAGGCGGGCACGCGCCGGCGCCGGCCCGGCGCGTGATGGAGGTGCGGGCCCGCAGCCTGTACAACCCGTCGCTGGACTACAAGCGCTTCATGGTTCCGGGCATCCTCGTGCAACTGATAACGGTGGTGGGCACGCTGATGACGGCACTCAACATCGTGCGCGAGAAGGAGGCGGGCACGCTTGACCAGCTGAACGTGACACCGATCCGGCCGGCGGTGTTCATCGCGGCCAAGCTGCTGCCGCTGTGGGTGATCGGGGTGATCGAGTTTGTGATGGGCATGGTGATTGCCAGGCTCGTGTTCCATGTGCCGGTGGTGGGCAGCCCGCTCGTGATCCTGGCCGGGCTGTCATTGTTCCTGCTGGCGGCGCTGGGCCTGGGGCTCTGGGTGTCGACCATGGTGGACACGCAGCAGCAGGCGGTGTTCGTCACCTTCTCGGTCCTGATGATCTACCTGCTGATGAGCGGGCTCTTCACACCGGTGCGGTCGATGCCCGGGTGGGCGCAGATGGTGGCGCAGGCGAATCCGCTGATGCACTTCATCGTGGTCGTGCGCGCCGTGATGCTGAAGGGCGCCGGCTTCGCCGACGTGTGGCGACAACTGATCGCCCTCGCCGTGATCGGCGCGACGCTCCTGTCGCTGGCGGTGAAGCAGTACCACAAGCGGAGCGCGTAGGCCTCTCGCGTGCAGCGCGCTGTCGTAGCCGCTACGGTGTCGGAGGTGTCGGCGGCTCCGGCGGCGTCGGCGGCTCCGGCCTGCCCTCGCCGGGATCGTCGTGCAGCGCGCGCATCGCTGGCGTTTCGAGATCGTCGAACTGCCCCTTTCGCGCGGCCCAGACGAACGCGACGACGGCGGCGAAGACGATGATCAGCGCCAGCGGAAGGATCAGGTAGAGAATGTTCATCCGGTGGCCGGTCCGGTGGCCGCTCCCGCGGCCGGTGCATCGAACGTCCGGCCGCGCCACGACGCCAGCACGACGGTCAGCGAACTCAGCGGCATCAGCACTGCGGCGATCAGGGGATCGAGCAGGCCAAGCAGCGCCAGCGTCGCGCCGATGATGTTGTACGCGATCGAGAAGACGATGTTGTTGCGAATCACGAGCATGGTCCGCCGCGCGCCCTCCACCAGCTCCACCAGCGGCCCGAGTCCCGGGCGCGCCAGGTAGACGTCGGCCGCGGCCATGGACGCCTCCGCCCCCCCGTGCACGCCCACAC
>JBBQZD010000245.1:0-4545 GCA_038208045.1 Gemmatimonadales bacterium
TGCAGCGCGGCGGCCACCTCGCCCGGCGTCACCCCCGCCGCCGCGAGCCGCGACGGCGACAGCGCCACGGTGATCTCGCGCGGGTGCCCGCCAATGACCGTCGTCTCGGACACGTCGGTGACCGTGCGCATCTCGTCCTCGACGTGCAGCGCCATCTGGCGCAGCGCGTCCTGGTCGTAGCCGCCCCCGTGCAACGTGAGCGAAAGAATCGGCACGTCATCAATGGCGTGCGGCTTCACCAGCGGGGGCAGCACCCCGGCCGGCATCTCGTCCATGCCCGAGAGGATCTTGGCGTGCACTCGCACGACCGACCGCTCCTGGTCCTCGCCCACCTTGAACCGCACGGTGACCATCGCGTAGCCGTCGCCGCTCATCGCGTACACGTGATCGACGCCTGGCAGCTCCCACATGCGCCGCTCGAGCGGGCGCACCACGTGATTCTCCACTTCCTTCGGGCCCACGCCCGGCATGGCGACCATGACGTCAACCATCGGCACGGAAATCTGCGGCTCCTCCTCGCGTGGCGTCGCCAGCAGCCCCAGCACACCAACCGCCAGCGAGGCGATGGTGACCAGCGGTGTCAGCTTCGACGTGAGAAAGGCGCGCGCAACGCGACCGGCGATGCCCATGTCAGCGCCCCGCCGGGGAGATCACGACGGTGTCGCCCGCGGCAAGACCGCTGAGCACCGCCACGCGGTCACCGTGCGCCGCGCCCAGCCGCACCCATCGCTGCTCGGCGCGGCCGGCCACGACCACGCGCACCCCGGTCAGGTCTCCTTCGCGCACGATCGCGCTCGCTGGCACCAGCAACAGGCGCTCGGTGCCGCCGCGCGGCAGCTGCACGGTAGCCGCGCCGCCGGACGGGAAGGTGCCGGTGGCGTTGGCCACGATCGCATTGACCGTGTACATCGCCGCGCCGCTCGGCACCACGCCTTCGACGACGGCGCGGGCCTCTACCCCTTCGATGCGCACGCGTAGTGTCGCGCCGCGCGCGACCGCGCCAGCGTACGAGGCCGGGATCGCCGCCGCCACCCGCAGGCGCGACAGATCCTGCACGGTGACAAGCGGCGCACCCGGCGCCGCGAAGTCGCCCGCGTCCACGAACCGGCGCGTCACCACGCCCGCGAACGGCGCGCGCACGACGCCATAGCCGCGCACCGCGCTCAGTTCCGCCTTGCCGGCGGCGGCGGCGGCGAGCCCCGCCTTGGCGCGCGCCAGGCCCGCTTCCACGGCGTCGAGTTGCGCCCTCGCGGCCGCGCTGTCGGCATAGAGCGCACGAATGCGCAGCGCCTGGGCCCGGGCTTCGCCATACGCCGCCTCCGCCGCCGCAATGCCCGCATCGGCCTGCACGCCCTTGGCGTCGAGATCGGCGGCATCAATGCGCACCAGCGGCGTGCCCGCGGCCACGCGCATCCCTTCGGTCACGAGCACCGCGGTCACAGTGCCCATCAGCTTCGTGCTCAGCGTCGCTTCGGCGACTGGGAAGGCCACGCCCGAGGCCTCGTAGTGCGCGGCGACCGCCGTGTCGAGAACGGGCACCGTCCTGCCGATGACGGGGGCCGGCGCGTCGGCATGCGCCGATTCGGGAGCGCGACCGCACGCCGCGAGGGCGAGCACCGGCAGGAGCGCGGCGCGCAGGATGACAGTTGAACTCATTGGGGGCATTCCTCAGCGAAGATCGGAGTCGAGTGCGCCGAGGGCTGCCGGATCGGCGCCCCACGCACGCAGCCGCACCGTGGCGGCGACGAGATATCGGAAACGGGCGTCGGAGCGCATCAGGCGACTCTGCGTGTCGGCCGCCGCGGCGTCGAGCAGTTCACTGACGGTGGCAAGGCCGCCGTCATACTTCTTGCGCACGATGCGCAGCGCCTCGGCCGACTGCGTCACCGCCGTGTCGGCGATGGCGGTGCGTGCCAGCGCGACCGCGAGCGCCTCGTCGGCGCCGCGGCGTTCGAGCGCCGCGGAGGCCGCGGCGGCCTCGGCCTGCGCCTGGGCGCCGCGCAGTCGGGCGCTCGCCCCGCGCACGTCGGCGAGTTCGGCACCACCGCCGAAGAGCGACCACGATGCCATGGCGCCGACGGTCCAGCTCGGCGTGCCGGCACCAATGCGGGCCGGCGAGTTGTAGTCGTAGCGCGCGAACCCGTTGACGCGCGGCAGCCAGCTGCCCTCGGCGCGCCGGACGTCGAAGTGCGCGGCCTCCCGCGCCTGCTCCGCCGCCCGCACGTCCTCGCGGGCACCGAGCTGGCCGGGCTGCGCCACGCGCGCATCCACCGTCATCGGCGCCGGCAGCGAATCGGGCAGCGCGAACGTCGTGTCGCCCGGCACGCCGAGCAGCAGGGCGAGTTGCTGGCGCGTCATCCGCGCGCGGCTCGCCGCCTCGAGATGTTGCGCGGTCACGTCGCCGGCCCGCACGCGCGCGAGCAGCGCATCGGACCGGGTGACGAGGCCGTTCGCACTCGCCAGCTCGGCGGCGCGGACGTGTTCCCGGGCAGACCGCTCGGCCACGTCCATGGTCTGGGCCAGCTCGGCGGCGAGCACGGCTCCGTAGTAGGCCTGCACGACGTCGGCGCGCACGCTGGTGGCCGTCCAGCGCGCCCCGGCGTCGGCGGCGGACGCGGGGGGCCGCGCGGCCCCCCAGCCCATCCAGGCGTCGGCGTTCACCAGCGGCTGCTCGAGCACAAGGCCGGCCGCGTAGTTGGTGATGGCGGCTGGGTCGTTGAGCGCCGCGGGCGAGAAGCTCGCCATGCTGACGGCCCGTTGCTTCAAGGCAAAGCCAAAGGCGTTGATCGGGTCGGTGGTGCGGAGCACGCCGGCTTCGGTGCGCAGGCTTGGGAGGACGCCGCGCCAGGCGCCGAGGGCCTGCGCGTGGCGGTCGCCGGCCGCGGCGGTGGCGGTGCGATTGGCGTACGCGTGGCCATCGGCCCGGCGCAGCGCGTCGCCAAGCGAGAGCGGCGGCGGCGCCTGGCCCGCAAGCGGTACGGTGGCGGGCATGGCAACGGCCATGGCAACGGCCATGGCGGCAAGGAGCAACCGTCGGATCATGGAGTGTCGGTGTCAGAATGGGGGAAGGCGCGCCCGGGTGGCCGCGCCGCATTACTAATCTGCTATATAACTAAATGGTCATATGGTAGAATACAAGGCCAGGCGCAAGAAAACGGGCACCGGTGCCCTGCGCACCGTGCCCGTCACTCGCCCGACGTCTACCGTCTACCGTCTACCGTCTACCGTCTACCGTCTACCGTCTACCGTCTACCGTCTACCGTCTACCGTCTACCGTCTACCCTACCGCGCCGCCACCACCTTCACCGACGCCTCGAAATCACTCTCCAGCCGGTTGCACATGATCTCGCACAACGTCAGGACGTCCTTGTCGGACAGGTGGTAGTACACGAATAGCCCCTCGCGCCGCCGGCCGACGAAGCCGCAGGCGTGCAGCTGCTGCAGGTGCTTGCTCAGGTTGCCCTGCCCCAGCCCGGTGGCGTCCACCAGTTCCGTGACCGTGCGCTCGCCGCGCTCCAGGGCGTGCAGGATGGCGAGTCGAGCGGGCTCCGCCAGCGCGCGGAACCGCTGCGCGACCAGGGCCAGGAGCGCCGGGGTCGGTTCGCGCTTCGATTTTGAGCGGGAACGTGAGGTCATGCACATAAGGTAATCGCCTATTCCGTGCAGGGAAACTGCTCTTGCGCGGTCTTCCGCAACGTACCACCCTATATGCGTGATAGCAAATACGGTTGTACGTCACCCCTTTGTGCGCTGGATTGCGGCCGCCGTGGTCGCCGGAATTCTTCTGCCCGCCGGCGCCGGCGCCCAGTGGCGATTCACCGCCTCCGACGCGGCCTCCGCCTGGTTTGCCGCGCTCGATTCGGTGCGCCTCGACGGTCCGGGGGCCTTTTCATTCCACCGGTCCACCGGCACCTCCGGACGTCCGCTCGCCGCCGCCGTCGCCGCCAGCCCGCGCTTCGAAGTGCTGCACTTCGTGCCGCTCTACTTCCCCTCCGCGACCCGCGGCGACCTCGTCGAGGCCGTGCGTGCCGCGGCGACGGCCGAGGAACCTCGCGGGCGCGCGCAGTTCCTCGTGGGTGCGTTGCGACAGTCGTTGCCGGGCGCCAGGGAACGCGCCATCCTGCCGGCACTGGGTGACCTCACCGCCGCCGCACGACCGGTCGTCGTGCCCGCGCCGCGCCTCGCGGCGTGGCAGCGCGCGTGGGATTCCCGCTTCGCCGCCGCGCTGGCCCCGTATCTCGCGTCAGAGCGCCTCGACGGCGGCCTCGTGATCGTCGCGGACGCGCTTGGTCCCGAGGGCCGGCTCTTCGCCGGCGTGCCCGCCGACCGGCGCGACAACGTCGCCGCCGTCGCCGCGCCGCGCGACGACGCCGACACGGACGCTCCGCTCTTCGCGCTGGTGCGCGAGCTCTGCTTTCCGCTCGTCTCCCGCGCCGCCGATCGCGTGCCCGGTGTCGCTCGCGACGCATCACGCGCGGCCCGTCGCACCAGTCTGGCCGCGGTCCGCTGCGGCGCCGAACCGCTCGACCGGCTCGTTCCCGCCGA
>JBBQZD010000246.1:0-4518 GCA_038208045.1 Gemmatimonadales bacterium
ATCCCCTTCCCAAGCCCTGCCCCTTCCCCTTCCCAAGCTTACACCCCCGCCAGCTCCGTCTCCTCCACCAGCGCCAGCTGCAGTGCCTCCTGCAGCGTCTCCACGAAGTGGAAGGTCAGCGCCGCCTTCGCCTCCTCGGGCACGTCTTCCATGTCGGCTTCGTTGTCCTTCGGCAGGATGATGTGCGTGATGCCGGCGCGCTGCGCGCCAAGCACCTTTTCCTTCACGCCGCCGATCGGGAGCACGCGGCCGCGCAGCGTGATCTCGCCGGTCATCGCGAGGTCCCGGCGCACCGGGCGCCCGCTCAGTTCACTCGCGAGCGCAATCGAGATGGCCACGCCGGCCGACGGGCCGTCCTTCGGAATGGCGCCCTGCGGCACGTGGATGTGCGTCTCCACCGCGCCCAGTCGTGAGCGCGGAATGCCGAGCAGCTCGGCGTTCTTCGTCACGAAGGTAAAGGCCGCGCGCGCCGATTCCTTCATCACGTCGCCCAGCTGGCCGGTGAGGATCAGCGACACGGGAGTGGCGCCGCCGCTGCCGTCCGTCGGCGCGGTCTGCGTCAGCGGGCGCGTGGAGGCCTCGACGAACATGATGTCGCCGCCCATCGGCGTGTAGTACATGCCGGTGGCCACGCCAATCTCGTGCGTGGCGTTGGCCTTCTCCGGCCGGACGCGCGGGCGGCCCAGCAGCTCACGTACTTCGACGGCGGTGATCACGCCGTCGCCCTCGATGGTCGTGTGCTCGTCGCCGGCCGCGATGCGCCGCGCCACCTTGCGCGCCACCTTGCCGATCTCGCGCTCGAGCTGCCGCACGCCGCTCTCACGCGTGTAGTTGCTCACGAGGTCCGCGATGGCATCGTCTGCCAGCTGCACGTTCTTCTTGGCGAGTCCGTTCTCCTCGAGCTGCCGGGGAATCAGGTACGCCTTGGCGATCTCCGCCTTTTCACGTTCGGTGTAGCCGGCGAACTCCACGACTTCCATGCGGTCGAGCAGCGGTCCGGGAATGTTGCCGATGAAATTCGCCGTGGCGATGAAGAGCACCTCGCTCAGGTCGAACGGCACGCCAAGGTAGTGGTCGGTGAAGGAGTCGTTCTGCGCCGGGTCGAGCACCTCCAGCAGCGCGCTCGACGGGTCGCCCTGGAACGACACGCCGAGCTTGTCCACCTCGTCGAGCAGGAAGACCGGGTTCTTGGTGCCGGCCTGCTTCATGCCCTGGATGATGCGTCCCGGCATCGCGCCCACGTAGGTGCGGCGGTGGCCGCGGATGTCGGCCTCGTCGCGCGCGCCGCCGAGCGAGACGCGCACGTACTCGCGACCGAGCGCGCGCGCGATCGACTTGGCGATGGACGTCTTGCCGACCCCGGGCGGGCCGCCGAACAGCAGGATCGGCCCCTTGGCCATGGCACGCGCCTTGGCCTCGCGCTTGTCGGTGATGGACCGGTCGTCGTCGCCGTTGCCCTTGCCGAGGGTCGGCGTGACATGCTCCTTCCGCTCCTTCAGCCGCGCAATCGGGAACTCGCCCGTCCGGTCCATTTCGTCGGCCATCTCCCGCGCGCGCAACTGGCGCACCGCGAGGAATTCGAGGATGCGGTCCTTCACATCCTTCAGCCCGTAGTGATCCTCGTCGAGCACCGTGGTCGCGCGGGCGAGGTCGAGCTGGTCGTCGGAGCGCGCGTTCCACGGCAGCTCGGCGATCCACTCGAGGTACGTGCGGATCACCTGCGCTTCCATGGACTCGCGGCCGGCGCGCTCGAGGCGCCCCAGCTCGCGCTCGACCTCGACGCGCGCCTCCTTGGGCATGGTCAGCTTGAGCAGCTTGGCGCGCAGATCCTCGATCTCCTTCGAGCCGTCCTCCTCGCCGAGCTCCTTCTGGATGGCCTTCATCTGCTCGCGCAGGTACATCTCGCGCTGGCGCTCGCCGAGTTCCTCCTGCACCTGCGACTTGATGTCCTCCTGCGCCTCGAGCAGCGAGATGTGCCGCTGCACGTGCACGAGCACCCGGCGCAGGCGGTCCTCGACCGAGAGGTTCTCCAGCAGGCCCTGCTTCTCGCCCACCGACAGCTCGAGATAGCCGGCCACGAGGTCGGCAAAGCGCCCCGGCTCCGTCACGGAGTCGAGCACCTGGTGCACCACTTCCTCCGGCAGGCCGCGGCGCTCGCCCAGCTCGCCGGCGCGCTCGCGGATCTCCTTGTAGAGCGCCTGAAAGGCCGGGTCCTGCTCATCGAGCGGCGTCTGCTCCTCGATCTGCGACACCACCGCCGACAGGTAGCCCTCGGTGGTCGTGTACTGCAGCGCCGTGGCGCGCAGCTCGCCCTGCAGCAGCAGCTGCACGCCGCCAAGCCCGCGCTGGATCTGTCCGATGCGGGCAATCACGCCCATCGAATACAGGATTTCTGGCGCCGGCTCGTCGGTGTTGTCTTTCTGGGCGACGGCGAAGACCAGCCGGTCGCCCTTCAGCGCCGACTCGATGGCGCGCAACGTGCCCGGCCGACCGGCCGCGATCGGCGCCGTCAGTCCCGGAAAGATGACCGTCCCGCGCAGTGGCAAGACGGGGAGTGTCTGTCGAATGCTCATGAAATGTCCTGGTTCCTTGCGTACCCCGAGGGGGCCAAGATGGGGGTTATCCACGCATGTCCTTGCAACTGCCGTACCACACGTCGTATCCCGCCCTGGCGAGGCGTCGCGCCCCCTGCCTCTTCCCCTTCCCAGTTGGTGGAGATACGACATCTCGGCGGGACCTGCAACTTTCGACTGCCTTCGTGACGTAGGAACTGACAAATCAGGCGGCGCGAGCGAGCCAGGCGGGATGCGGCCAGATGTGCAGGCTGGCGAGACCGGCCGGACACGCCGCCGCACCACCCGTTGCACCACCTGTTGCGCTCGCACTCTCGCGCCCGGTTTCTTACCTTTCCCCACCCCGTGGAAGACTCCCTCCTCTCCAAGTCCGATGCCGAACTGCGCTCGCATATCGCGAGCGTACTCGACAGCGCGTACGAGCTCGACAAGGAGATCGGACGCGGAGGCATGGGCATCGTCTTCAAGGCGCGGGACCGGCGCCTCAAGCGCGTCGTGGCCGTCAAGCTGCTGCCGCCCGAGCTCGCGTTCCGCTCCGAGATCCGCATGCGGTTCCTGCGCGAAGCCGAGACGGCCGCGCAACTGAGCCATCCCAACATCGTCCCGATCTATTCGGTGGACGAAAAGGGCGGGCTGGTCTACTTCGTGATGGGCTTCATTGACGGCGACAACCTCGCCAAGCGCATTCACGACAAGGGGCCGATGGACCCCACCGACGTGCGCCGGATCCTGCGCGACGTCTCGGACGCGCTCGCCTACGCGCACGCCAACAAGGTCGTCCATCGCGACATCAAGCCCGACAACATCCTGCTCGACGCGCAGTCGCAGCGGCCGATGGTTACCGACTTCGGCATCGCGCGCGCCATCAGCGAGGGCGACTCACGGCTGACGGCCACCGGCGTGGCCATCGGGACGCCGGCGTTCATGAGCCCCGAGCAGTCGGCCGGTGACCGCGACGTCGACGGCCGCAGCGACCTGTACTCGCTCGGCGTGGTCGCGTACCAGATGCTCTGCGGCGACCTGCCCTTCAACGCGACGAGCACGCCCGCGCTGCTCGTGAAGCACCTCTCCGAGCGCCCCGTGCCGATCGACCAGCGCGCCTCGGTGCCGCCCGACCTGGCGCGCGCCGTCATGCTGCTGCTCGAGAAGAACCCCGACGACCGGTTCCAGTCGGCGGGCGAGCTCATTGCCGCGCTCGATTCGGGAGCCATGCCGGCGCTGCCGGCCGTGGCCGGCCGTGCCTACCCGGCACAGCCGTCGCCGTACGACGTGGCGAACGCCGCGCGAGCCTCGTCGTCGAACCCGGCCTTCACGCCGATGCCGCTGACGACGATGCCCGACGGCGAGCGCGTGCCGACCGCCGACGAACTCGCCCGCTGGAACGCGCCGATGGTGGCCGCCTTCCGCAAGCGGCTGGCGCCGTTCATCTGGGTCAACGGCGCCTTCATCGCCGTCAACCTGCTGGGCGGCCCGAACATGCTCTTCGTCACCGCCTTCTGGAGCATCAGCGTCGCATACCAGTACGCCAAGCTGTGGAGCGAGGGCTACGACTGGCACGACATCTTCCGCCAGCCGCGCGAGCGCATGGTGGGCGACGTGCTCGCGGAGTGGGGCGAAGACATGCGCTCTTTGTTTGACCGGAAGACGCGTGATCGCGTGCGCGCGCGCCATCAGGCCCGCGCCCAGCGGCCCGACCTGCTCCGCTCGCCCGCGCCGCCGGCCGCGCTCACCGCGCGTGACGCCGCCGCCCTCGGCGCGGGTCCGCACGCCGCCGCGGCGCGCGACGCGCTCGTGGACCGCGACGAGGTCATTCGGCTCGTCGAGGGCATGTCACGTGCCGATCGCCAGCGCCTGCCCGACGTCGTGGCGAGCGCGACCACGCTCGCCGATACCATCATGGCGCTGGCCACGCAGCTGGCGGAGTTCGAGCGCTCGTCGGCGGGCC
>JBBQZD010000247.1:0-4490 GCA_038208045.1 Gemmatimonadales bacterium
TCTGAGCGGCACCTTTCAGCAGGGCCTCGGCGACCCGGCCGCGTTCTCGGCGTCCGGCAACCACCGTGTGATTATCAAGCAACAGGGCACATCGACGGGCAACAGCCTGTACTTCACTAATCCGGGGACCTCCTCCGCCGACTCGCACTTTGGCATCCTGCAGCTCAGTGACGACTCGTTCAGCACCGAGCTGAAGACCAGCGTGTTCGCCGTGACCCAGGTGGCGACGCTCGGCACAACCGGACCGGTCTTCATTGTCCGCGATTCCATCGGCATTCCTGCCTCCATCGCGCCCATGCTGGGCGCCGCGAACATCAGTTCGACGCTTCCGCTGGTGTTCGACCGCGTGAAGCTGAAGCTCTACAACGCCGGCGGATCCACCGCGTTCTCCAACGCGACCTTCCAGTACTTCACGAACAGTGCGTTCGAGCACCAACTGACGGTCGAGGGCGCCGGCACCATCACGATGAGTGGGCTGACGTTTGCCACGGCGAGCGTGAGCACGTACAACTACCTCTACGCCAATAACATCGGCGGAGGCATGACCGTGAACCTCACCGGCATGTCGCCAAATCTCGCAGGCGCGGCCGGCAAGATTGCCGTAACCGGCTCGCCGACCGCAGTGGTGAACTGGTCGCCGTAGCCGTCACGATGCGGTGAACAACGACGAACGGCCGGGCGCCCAGGCGCCCGGCCGTTCGTCCGCCCTTCGCCAGAGGTGACCAAGGTCACAATTCTTTCGAAGCGCTCCGACTTGTGGATTACGACCGCAGGGGCGATGCTTAGAAGTCTCCTGCAATGCCACTCCACATCGCCACTCACGGCCGCCGCCGGGCCCGCGCGCTAGTCGCGTGTGCGTGCGCTGCGGCCGTTTTCGGGTGCGGACGTGAGCCCACCGGCGCCGATCACGCCGCAGTGCGCGCCGTCTCGATCACCGCGTTCAACGCCGAGTTCCCGCGCGCGTTGCAGACTCTTGGCATCAGCGCCAGCACCCTCGTGCCGTTCACCCGCGTACGGCTGCTGCTCTCGCACGCCGACGGCACCGCCGCGCTCGACTCGTCGTTCGAGTTCGCCCCCGGCGTCGACTCGCTTCCGCTCAGCTTGAACGTCAAGCTCAGCCCGGTCGCCCCGGCGTCGGGCGAACCGCTGCAACTCGTGCTGGCCTATGTGAACGCCGACCGCGACACCGTCTTCAGGGGCGGGCCGGTCACGGTCCTCGCGCGCATCCAGCAGGGCGACGGCACACCGGCCGGCGACGCGGTGCGCATTCCGGTGCAGTACTCGGGGCCCGGGGCGCGCGCCGTCAGTGTACGGCTCTCGCCGCGCTCGCTCAGCGTGCTCGCCGGCGACGTCTTCGCGTTCCAGGCGCAGGCGTTCGACGCCACCGGCGCCGAAGTGGTCGGCACGCCGGTCGTATACCGGTCGCTCGACCCGGTGCGCGCCGCACTCACCCGCTTCACGTCCGGCGCCGGCCTGGCGTCCGGGTCGCGTGGCACCGTCGCGATCGTCGCCGACCTGCTGAATGGCGCCGCCGACACCGCGCAGTTGATCGTCATGCCGCGGGCGCACCGAGTGCAGGTCATTTCGGGTGGCGGCCAATCGGCCGAGACGGGCACGGTGCTTCCGCAGCCCATCGTCGCGCGCGTGGTCGATGCGTCGGGCGACGCAGTGCCGGGTGCCACGGTGCAGTTCACTCCCGCAGCCGGCGAAATCACCACGCCCCCCGGCGTCACAACCGACGGCGACGGCTACGCGCGTACGACGTGGCAACTGGGGAACAAGCCCGGAGCGCAATCGCTCACCGTGTCGGCCGGTGACTTGCTGGGATCGCCGTTCGACATTTCCGCGACGGCGACCGTCGGCAAGCCGGCAGCCGACACCACCAAGGGTGGTTCCGGCGGCGCGGCCGACCTCTCGAAGGCGGTGATGCTCATCGTGAGCGGCAACGACCAGTCAGCGCGCCAGGGAACGACGCTCGCGCTGCCGCTCGTTGTCCGGGTCAGCGACGCAGCCGGAAATGCCATCGCCGACGTCTCCGTCGAATGGAAGACGAGCGGACCCGACGGCGCCGCATTGGCTGCGACGACCGCCACCGACGCCAAGGGCCTGGCCAGCAACAAGTGGACGCTCGGCGCGCGCGTCGGCGCGCAATCGGTGAATGTCTCGCTCGTCCACGCGGGCGGCGGCGTCTCGTTCACGGCAACGGCACTGCCGGACGCAAGTACACCACCGGGACGGCTGGCCTTCCTGATCGGCCCATCCGACGTGCCACTCGGCGTCGCCATCACACCAGCCGTCGTCGTCGAGGCGCTCGACGCGTTGGGAAAGCACGACTCCACCTTCACCGGCCGCGTGAGCGTGGAACTCAGGCCGACGACCGCGGGCGCGCGCCTCGCCGGCCACCAGACGGTCACGGCCGTGGCCGGCCTCGCGGTGTTCGACCAGCTGAAGTTCGACGCGGCCGACACTGGCCTCACACTCGTGGCGACGGCCACCGGCCTCGCCTCGGCGACGTCCGGCACATTTATCGTGACCAACCCGGCGACACAGATGAAGGCATCCGGCGGCGACAAGCAGCAG
Source organism: Gemmatimonadales bacterium (assembly GCA_038208045.1). Classification (GTDB taxonomy): domain Bacteria; phylum Gemmatimonadota; class Gemmatimonadetes; order Gemmatimonadales; family Gemmatimonadaceae; genus PNKL01. The sequence continues at coordinate 2,581 of JBBQZD010000247.1, forward strand.
GCCAAGCCGGGCGCCACGTTGTCCAAGCCGCTCGTCGTCTCCGTCGACGACTCGCGCGGCAGGCCCATGGCGGGCGTGACGGTGAAATGGCGCGTCACCTCGGGGGGTGGTGTGGTCACGGCCCAGTCGACGACCGATTCCAAAGGGCAAGCCAGCGCCACGTGGACGCTGGGTGCAGTTGCCGGTGCGCAGGGCGCCACAGCCTCGGTGGACGGACTCATCGGATCGCCGGTCATTTTCACCGCGACGGCAAAACCGTAGCTCCTATAACAACCGCAGCTGCTCCCCCAGCTGGCCCGGCTCCACCACCTTCAGCCCCAGCGCCCGCCGCAGCTCCCGCACGTTCGCCGGCGAATGCCCACTGAAGTGGTTGTTCACGTAGCCGTACGCCACCTTCACCGTGTTCGCGATGCCCGGCAGCACCTTGAGCCACCCCTCGAGCTCGCGCGACCGGTCGTATTGCACGCGCGAGTAGTCCACGATATCGCGGTTGGGCCCCATCCACCGCAGGTACGCGAAGTCGGCCGTCGGGCGCTCGGCGAGTTTCAACATCACCGACCGTGGGATCCACCGCGCATCCACCAGCGTCAGCGCCACATTGTGCTCGGCCAGCAAGGCCAGGATGCCGTCGCTGATCCACCCACGCTGACGGAACTCCACCGCCACGCGCACGTCGCGCGGCAGCGTAGGCAGGAAGGCCGCGAGCGCGGGCAGCTCCGCCGGCCCGACATCGGGACCGAGTTGCACGAGCACCGGCCCGAGCTTCGGCCCCAGCTCGCGCGCCACGTCGAAGAAGCGGTCGGTCTCGGCGCGCGCATTGCGCAACCGCTGCTCGTGCGTGATTTCCTGCGGCAGCTTCAGCGCAAACGTGAACTGGTCGGGCGTGCGCGCCGCCCAGCCGCGCACGGTCTGCACGCTCGGCGTGGCGTAAAAGGTGCTGTCCACCTCCACCGTCTCGAACGCCCGTGCGTACACGGTCAGGAAGTCGGCGGGCCGCGTCTTCTCGGGATAGAAGGGCCCCACCCAGGCCGCGTAGTTCCAGCCCTGGCAGCCCAGACTGACGTGCGCGGTCATGCGCGGACTCCGGTGGGGAATTGACCCTTCAATTATTGGGCGCCCGACACGCGGTGCGCTACCATTCCCCAATGCCTCCCATCAAGCCGCCCGTGAAGCCGAAGTTCTTCCGGACCCCTGCCGCGCTCGCCAAATGGTTCGCCACGCACGGCGCCACCACGAAGGAACTCTGGATCGGCTATCACAAGAAGGCCTCGGGCAAGGGCGGCGTCGTGTACAAGCAGGCGCTCGACGAGGCGCTCTGCGTCGGGTGGATCGACGGCCTTGTCAAGTCCATTGACGACACGTCGTACATGCAGCGCTACACGCCGCGCACAAAGAGGTCCATCTGGAGCCGGGTGAACATCAAGCGCGCCGGCGAGCTGATCGCCGTGGGTCGCATGGCGCCGCGCGGCCGTGCCGCGTTCGAAGGTCGCGACCCGGCGCGTGCGGATCTCTACTCCTTCGAGAATGCGCCGCGGGAGCTTCCGCCGGACTACGCGCGCACCTTTCGCGCGAACAAGAAAGCGTGGGCCTTCTTCGAGGCGCAACCGCCGGGCTACAAGCGCACGGTCGTTTTCCTGATTGTCAGCGCCAAGCGAGAGGAGACGCGCGCCCGGCGCCTCGCGCACCTCATCGCCCACTCGGCGCGCGGCGAGCGCATTTCCCGACTGACGGCTCCGTCAACGAAAAACTAGCCATCGGCGAGGACACGCCGGGGTGTGTCCCGAAGTCAGTTGATATTCAGGTGATGACCTCGGGGAATCGACTCACGCGGCTGCGCGCGTCGACGACAGAATCTTCGGAGCCAGGGCGCGTTCCAGCAAGGGCAGATGCGCGAAGCCCTTCACGCGCCG
>JBBQZD010000248.1:0-4472 GCA_038208045.1 Gemmatimonadales bacterium
TTGGAATCTTCCAGGACGACGGGCACTATCTCATTCTCGCGCGCGCCCTCGCCCTCGCCCTCGGCGACGGCTACCGCTATACCAATCTCCCGGGCGCACCCGCCGGAACGCATTTCCCGCCCGGCTTTCCGCTGCTGCTCGCGCCGCTCTGGTGGCTGGCACCGCGCTTTCCCGCCAACGTGGTGTACTTCAAGCTGCTGAACGTCGCACTGCTGCCGGTGGCGGCCCTCGGCGTGCGCGCCCTCGCACGGCGCATCGGCGGCCTCGCGCCGCTCGCCGCCTCCGTGCTGGCCATCGGGTGCATCGCCACCGTGCCCGTGCTCTTCCTGAACGGGCTGGTCTTCTCGGAAACCGCCTTCATCGCCGCATTCTGCGGCACGCTGGTGCTCGCCGAGTCGGTCGTTGCCGACGAGTCGGTGTCCGTGCGCCGTCTCGTGCTGACGGGGCTCGCCGTGGGTGCGCTCGCGCTCCTGCGCACCGTCGGCCTCGCCGTGCTGCCCGCGATGCTGGTGCTGTTGGCCCTGCGCCGTCGGTGGCGGCACGCCATCTGGCTCTCGGCGTCGGCCGCGGTGCCGCTGGCGCCATGGCAGGTCTGGACCTCGCTGCACGCGCACGACGTGCCGGCCAGCGTGGCCGGCGGCTACGGCCCGTACGTCGCCTGGCTCGTTGATGCGTACCGGGCCGGCGGGGCGTCGTTTGCCGGCGCCGTGCTGCGCGAGAACCTCGACGGCCTGCGCATGCCGCTCACACTCTTCGGACTCATCGAAGCGAGCGGATGGGTGCAGGGCCTGGCCGGCGTGGCGCTGCTGGGCCTGCTCGGTGCCGGCTTGCGCCTGCTGTGGCGCCGCGCCCCCGTGACGGTGCTCGTGCTGCCGCCGTACCTCGCGCTGCTGCTCGCGTGGCCGTTCCCCCCCGACCGCTTCCTCTGGCCGCTCTGGCCCGTGCTCGTCGTCGCGATGGTGCTGGGCACGCAGTCGCTCGGCTGGGGAGGCGCGATCGGCGGACGGTGGCGCTGGCCGGTGCGTGTGGCGGCCGGCGTGCTCGCCGTGCTTTTTGTCACGTGGCACGTGCGCACGTGGCCCACGCGGAACTGGGAAAACGGCGAGCGCGCCAACGCCACGATGGGCGCGGCCGCGGCCGGCGTGGCGGCGGCGCTGCCGGCCGACGGCCTCGTAGCCAGTGACATGGATGCGATGGTGCACCTGTACGCCGGCCGCCCCGCCGTGCCGCTGCTCGCGCTTACCGCCGAGCAGCACGTGCGTACGCGCACCGACGACGAGGTCGCGGCGCAGCTCGCCGGCGTGCTCGACGCGTATCATCCGCGCTGGGTGCTCGTCACCGAGCGCGAGTCCCTGCGCGCGGCCCAGGTGCTCGTGCGCCGGGGCCGAATGCGTCTCTCGGGCGCCGACCCGTCGGGCGTGCTAGTCTTCGATGTGAGCCGATAGTCTCCGACCCTCTCCGGTTCCCGACTCCAATGAACGAAACCCCGAACGCGATCACCGCCATTCCGCGCATGCGCGGCCGCACCCCCATCGCGCCCGCCGATCTCGTGCTCTCCGTGCTGGTGCCCGTCTACAACGAGAAGGCGACCATCGAGCTCATCATCGACCAGATCCACGCGGTCGGTGTGCGCAAGCAGGTCATCTGCGTGGACGACTGCTCCACCGACGGCACCATGGCGATCCTCGAGCGGCTCCAGGCGCACGGACGAATTGACGTGCTGCTCAGGCACGACGTGAACCGCGGCAAGGGTGCGGCCATCCGCACCGCCCTGGCCGCCAGCAGCGGCAACGTCGTGATCGTGCAGGACGCCGACCTCGAATACGATCCAGCCGACTGGCCTGGCCTGCTCGAGCCGATCGTGGACGGCCGCGCCGACGCGGTGTTCGGCTCACGCTTCCTCAGCGGCCCGCATCGCGTGCTCTACTACTGGCACTCACTGGGCAACTGGGCGCTCACGCTCATGAGCAACATGGCGACGAACCTGAACCTCACCGACATGGAGACGTGCTACAAGGCGATCCGTGGCGATCTGGCCCGGTCGCTGCACCTGACGAGCGACCGGTTCGGGTTTGAGCCGGAGGTGACGGCGCGGCTCGCCCGGTCGAACGTCCGCATCTTCGAGGTACCCATCAGCTATTCGGGGCGCACGTACGCCGAGGGCAAGAAGATCGGGTGGCGCGACGGCGTGGCGGCCTTCGGGCACATCATCCGTTTCAATTTCTTTTCATGAGTGAGCCGGCGCGTCCGGCCCAGCCGGCACGGCTCCCGGACCCGCGCTTCGGGACCTTCGCGGTCATCATCGTGCTGCTGGTGCTGGCGGCCTCGGCCACGAGCCTCGCCAACGGGTTCACGTACGACGACCGCTGGATCATCGTCGAAAATGGGCGCGCGCACGCCCTGCGCCCGCTCTGGCACTTCTTCGTGGAGTCGTACTGGCCCATGAGGAGCGGCGCGGCACTGTACCGCCCGCTCATCATCATTGCCTATTCGGTGCAGTGGGTCCTCGGCGGCGGGTCGCCCCTCATCTTTCACGTCGTCAACGTCATGCTGGCCGCCGCGTGTGCGGTGGGCGTCCTGTGGGTGGCCGGCTTCCTCGTGCCGATGGGCGCCGCCTTCCTCGCCGCCGCGCTCTTTGCCGTGCACCCGGTGCACGTCGAGGCCGTCGCCAACGTCGTCGGACAGGCCGAGCTGTGGGCGGCGCTCGTGGTGCTCCTGGCCTTCGGGCTGTACGCGCGCGACCGGCGCGACGGTGCGCTCCGCCGCGAGACGGGGCTCGCCATCTGCTTCCTGTTCACGCTGGGCCTGTTCATCAAGGAGCACGTCATCGTGCTCCCGGCACTGCTCGTGGCGGCCGAGGTGCTGCTGTACGACGACGCCACGCTGTGGAAACGGCTCGACCGCCTGCGCCTGCTGCTCTGGCCGATGATCGCCGTCACCGTTGGCTACCTCGCCGTGCGGGTGCAGGTCGTCGGCGCCATCGGCGGCGACGTGGAGCATCCGTCGCTGCACAACACCACGGCTGTCGAGCGCGCCTTCATGATGCTCAACGTGGTGCCGGAGTACTTTCGCCTGCTGCTCTGGCCGCAGCGCCTCTTCGCCGACTACTCGCCGCGCCACCTTCTGGTGTACCGCGGGCCCGATCCGTCGCAGCTCGTCGGCGTGATCCTGCTGGCCTGCGCGGCCGTCTTCTTTGCCGTGTCGGTACGGCTCTCGCGCCCGGTGGCCTTCGCCGTCGCCTGGTTCGTGCTGCTCATCGCGCCAGTCACCAACGTGCTCATTCCGACGGGTATCCTGCTCGCCGAGCGCACGCTGTACCTGCCCAGCGTCGGCGCGCTCATTGCCCTCGCATACGGTATCACCCTCGTCCATGCGCGACTGCGCGCCGAGCGCTCGCCGCTGCGTCCGCTGGTGGCCGTCATCGGCGGCGTCGCGCTGGTGCTCGGCATCGTGCGCAGCTCGACGCGCAATGCGTTCTGGCACGATTCCGACTCGGCCTTCGCCCAGATGGTCGACGAGGAGCCGATGAGCTTCAAGGCCCATTACGCGTGGGGAGGACAGCTCTTCGAGCGGCGCAAGGGAAAGGACGCCGAGCTCGAATGGCACCTCGCCATCGCGCTGATGCCTGAGTACTACGGCGTCTACATGGACCTGGCGCACAAGTATCGCGAGTCGCACCTCTGCGACGCGGCGATTCCCCTGTACCAGAAGGCGCTCTCCATCGAGTACGACCTGCCGATTGCGAGGGTGGCCATTGCCGCCTGCCAACTGGAGCTGGCTCAATGGCGGCGCGCCCGTGCGACGTCTCGGGAAGCAATCGCCAATGACGAATTCCGGCGGGCCTTCCAGTTCATGATTGGCCGGGCCGACAGCGCGCTGGTGGCCAATGACACGCTGGATCCCACGATCGGCGCCAAATGGCTGGCGCGGCAGCGCAAATAGCCGGCCTGACGCCGTCGTTTACCGTGTCGGAATGCCACGGCAGGTCGAGGAGCCAGCGAGCGGGAGGCAAATTGCCGCGCGGCGGCGCAAAGCGCCCCCGGGTGAGCCACGAGGTCCGGCAGCGGCACATCTCCAAGACGTGTATTGACAACGTGTTAGCCGTCGTTGGCTAGCGTGGCAAGCCAATTGCATTGCAAGTGGTGCAAGCGGTCGCCGCATTTCCTGTTTCTGGGCGGCCGACGGCGCGACGACACGTTCGCGTCCCCCCCTCTACCCCTGTCGGAGATATCGTGATTCGGACTCGCAAGGGCTTCACGCTGATCGAACTGCTGATCGTCGTTGTCATCATCGGCATCCTGGCCGCGATCGCGATCCCGAAGTTCGCCAATACGAAGGAAAAGGCGTACGTCGCCTCGATGAAGTCCGACCTCCGCAACCTGGTCACCGCGCAGGAAGCCTACTTCTCGGACAACAACAGCTCCTACGCCTCGTCCACCGGCGCGATGGGCACCAACTACAAGGCCTCGAGC
>JBBQZD010000249.1:0-4441 GCA_038208045.1 Gemmatimonadales bacterium
CCCGGAAGGTCCTTCACGCGGCCGCCGCGAATGAGCACGATCGAGTGCTCCTGCAGGTTGTGGCCTTCGCCGGGAATGTAGGCGGTGACTTCGAAGCCGTTCGTCAGGCGGATACGCGCCACCTTGCGGAGCGCGGAGTTCGGCTTCTTGGGGGTGGTGGTGTACACGCGAGTGCACACGCCACGCTTGAACGGGTTCGCCTTCAGAGCCGGGGCCTTTTCCTTTCGGGCAACTTCTCGGCGGCTCTGCCGGACGAGTTGATTGATCGTCGGCATCTTTCCTTGGTGCTGTTCGGAAACCTGATTCTACGTGGATCGCCCGGTTTGAGCGGCACGGAACAGACCTGAAGGAATAGCGGGTTGGGGGCCGAGGGTCAAGCCGTGGAGGAGATATAGACGGTAGACGGCAGGCAGTCGCACCCCGTACGGCGAATTGCATACAGCGTAGAGCGTAGAGCTTCTTTACCCCGCCTATCCCCCAATCATCAGGTCCACCGGCAGCTGATCCCGCGCCTTCACCGCGGCCTCGAACTCCCCGCACAGGTGAGCGATCGAGTTGGCGTAGTAGCTCACCAGCTCACGGCCGCGCGGCAGCAGCACGTACCCTCCCCCGGCGCGCGCCACGACGCGGCGCATGCGCAGCATCCGGTACGCGCGCTCCCAGCTCTCCTCCACCTCGCGGTCGGCCTGCACCACGCGCGCGCCGCGTTCCACCAGCACGTCGCGCAGTTCGCCCATGCGGTCGAGCAGCCGCTCGCGCGGCACCCACTCGGCGTCGAAGGTCTGCAGCGCGGCACAGGCCAGCGGCACCGCCGTCACGGGGATGATGGCACCGATCCGCGTCATCACCGTGTCGCAGAACTGCTGGACGGCGCCGAGCCGGCTGGCGCGGTCGCGCGCAACGAGCGGAGCGCCCTCCGCGGCCAGCCCGTCGAGCCACGGCTTCACCGCAATGGGTTCGCCGATGACCACGGCCGCGCGGCCGTAGCGCCGCCACCGCCGCGAGAGCAGGCGCCCGGTGTTCCACGCGGCGTAATGCAGCACCTCGCCAAACTGCGCCCAGCGCGAGCGCCGCGCGCCGCCCTCGGCCAGCCGCAGCTCGCGCAGCAGCGTGCGGTCCTCGAGCACGCGGTCGTAGTTGATCGCCACCGGAATCACGTACATCCGCTCGGCGAACCCCGGCTCGCGGGTGACGCCGAGCAGGTAGTCGAGCAGGCCCACCTTGGCCGGGCGCAGCCGTCCGTCGCGCGTGAGTCCGCCCTCGGGGAAGATGCCCTGGGTCACGCCGTTGCGGGTGATGAGCTGCACGTAGCGCTCCAGCACCGTGTGATAGAGCGGCTCGCGAAAGCGCCGGCGGATGAAATACGAGCCGAACGACTTGAACAGGTACTCGAGCGGGAAGACGCGCGCCCACTCGCCCACCGCGTACGAAATGGCCACCTCGCCCGCCAGCGCGTAGCTGGCCACCATGAAGTCGGCATTGCTGCGGTGGTTCATCAGGTACACGACGATGGACTCGCGCGGCAGCTCCTCGATGGACGCGCGCCGCACGTGGTCCACGCTGACCTTGTAGAACACGGAGAGCAGCGCGCGCGCGGCCGCGTACCCGAACCGGTAATACATCAGCAGCGAGAAGGCCGGCACGATCTCATTGAGGTACAGGTGCACCCGCGCCCAGACGTCGCGTTCGGTCATTACGTGTGCCGCCGCGTGCGCACGCACCGCCGCGGCGATTTCGGCGTCGTTCAGCAGCGCGTCGACGATGTAGCGCTTGCCCGTGAGCTTGAAGCGGTCAATGCGCGCGCCGAAGCGGCGGTGTGCACGCCGCGCCGTGCGCCGCACCCAGCGGCGCCAGTACCAGCCGGCGCTGAGCACGACTGCAACCGCGATGACGGCGGCGGCGAGCAGGATGTCGAGAACGGGGGCCTCCACCGCGCTAGAACCAGTCGCCGAAGCGCAGCCAGAGGTTGCTGCGCCCGCGGTCGTTCCTGCCGACTTCGACCGCGACGGGGCCCAGCGCCGTCGCCACGCCGACGCCACCGCGTACGCCAAAATAGCCGCGCGCCTGGCGAAAGACGCCGCCCGCGGCCTGCTGCAGCGCCCCGCCGGCCACCAGCCCCTGCAGGCTGAGCGGTCCGTAGAACGCGTGCGAGACGTGGAGCGCCGCCACCGCCGATTGCGCCCCGCGCAGCTCCCCCATCTTGAAGCCGGGAAAGCCGACTTCGCTCCCGCCGAGCGCGGCGCTGTTCTGCAGCGGCAGATGCTCGCCGATCACCGCGGAGACCGTCGGCTGCAGCGTGTAGCTGCGCAGGCGCCACGAGTAGCGCAGCTCAGCCGACGTCCGCCAGTAGCGCGGCGTGCCCTCGAGTTCCACGGTGCCCCGCGGCGCCAGCAGCGCGCCGCCGAAGAGCTGCGCGCGCAGCCGCGCCCCCGCCGCCACCGGCGTGCCGGCAAAGACCGGCTCGTCCCACTGCCGCACGAACGTCGTGAATGCCAGCGAGGCGCGGTGTGCAAAGCGGCGCTCGAGGCCGGTCTCGACCGACCAGTCCGCCGTGGGGATGACCGGAAACTCCTTGCCGTCTCGAATGTCGCGCACCTGCTCGCGCCGGACGGTGCCGATGAGCAGCGGCGACCAGGGGGACTCGAGGACGTCGTAGCTCCGGCGCAACGTGAGCGAGAGCTCCTGCTGGAACTGGCCGAGCGAGAGCACGCCCGTGAGTTCGGCGTTGCGCTGCGGCAGGCGCTGCAGCCGTCCGATCCAGAGGCGCGGTCCCAGTTCGCGATCGATCGCTCCACCCGCGAGCAGCTGTTCATTGCTCGAGGTGAGGCCCTCTGCGGCGAAAATCACCGAGTCGCCGGGCCCGCGCTGCGGGTGCAGCCAGAGTGCGCGGTACCGCTCCACGCGCGCCAACCCCAGCAGATGCGTGCGCAGCGCCGGCATGTTCACGGCGCGCCCGCCGACGCTGCCGAGCGTGCGCCGCAGGATGCGCGCCACGTCGTCGTCGATGCCGGGCCGCGTCACAGCCGTGGCGATGGGCGGCACCGCGCCGCGCGGGCGCGTGCGGCCGCGCGGCAGGCACCGGTCATCCAGCAGCCCGCGGGCGGAGACGACGCCCGCGGCCGTGATGCGGTCGATGTTGGCGGGCGTGAAATCGAGCTGGTTCACGCCGCTCACGTCGGCGCGCAGCATCAGGTCGCCTTGCTGCAGCGGCGGCAGCGGTTGCTCGAACAGGAAGTTCACGAGCTGCGCCGCGACGATCATCGGGTCATCGGACGTCAGGTCCATCACGGCGGTGTCGCGCAGCGCCGAGATGATGATGTGCGTGGCGCCGAGCGCGCGTGCCACGTCAATGGGCACGTTGTTCGCGATGCCGCCGTCCACGAGATCCTGCCCATCGGCATGCACGGTGCGGAAGACGATCGGGATGGAGCTGCTGGCGCGCACGGCCTCGGCGAGGTCGCCGCCGGCGAGCACCACCGGCTTGCGCGTGTAGATGTCGGCGGCCACCGCGCGGAACGGAATCGGCAGCCGGTTGAAGTCGCCGCGCGCCATCAGGTTGCCGCGGGCGACCATCGCGCTGAGGAGCGCGTTGAGCGACGCCTCGCGCACCACGCTGGTCTGCAGCGTGAAGCCCGCGCTGCCGCCCTCCCACGAGAGCAGCGCGCGCCGGTTGCCGAGCGACGGTGGCGTCGGGGCGATATACCGTCCGACCAGCGAGTCGAGCCCGAGCCCGCGGATCTCGCGTTCGATTTCCGGGACGTCGAGCCCGCTCGCATACAGCGCGCCGACGATGGCGCCCGCGCTGGTGCCGACGATGACATCCGGCACGATGCCGAGCGAGTCGAGCATCTGCAGCACGCCGAGATGGGCGAACCCCTTGGCGCCGCCGCCCGGGAGCACGAGCGCGATCTTGCCGCCGGCGGGGCCGCACGACGCGGCCAGCGGCTGCTGCGCGCGGGCGTCCGGCGCGGTCGCCAGCGACGCCGCCACGAGTGCCGCCGCCAGCAGAACCTTCTGGGTGTGATTGTGCATCAACTGCGAACATCTGGTGGCGCGCGGCGCGGGTCAAGGCGCGGCGTGCGCGCCGGTTCATTGCGTCCCGAGGTGCGTCCAGTCGCGCTTCGTGTCCGTCACGGGGCGCAGAATCAGGTACGCCGTCGCCACCAGCACCAGCAGCACCAGCACGCCCACGCCCTGTCCCTGCGCGGGTTGCAGCAGCTTGGTCTCGATGGTCAGCTTAGCAACGATCGCCCAGATGACGGGTCCCGTGATGGCAGAGAAGCGGCCGACCATGCCGTACAGGCCATAGAACTCGCCGATCCGGTCGGGCGGCGTGAGCCGCAGCATGAGCGGCCGGTCGGCCGACCAGACGCCGCCCAGCGCCACGCCGGCCGATGACGCCACCACATAGAAGAGCGGCAGCGGCAGGCGCAGGATGCCC
>JBBQZD010000250.1:0-4418 GCA_038208045.1 Gemmatimonadales bacterium
CGGCGCTCGCGGCCGTTGTGTGCTGTGGGCTGTGGGCTGTGCGCTGTGCGCTGTGCGCTGTGCGTGGCGCGTGGCGCGTGGCGCGTGGCGCGTGGCGCGTGGCGCCCGGCGCATTGCGCACACGGCGGCCCGACGAGAGACTTCCTGCCATGCGCCTCCCGCTCCTGCTCGTCGCCGCCGTCCTGCCGGCCTTGCTCCGGTCGCAGCAACCGGCGCCCGCCGCCGGCCCCGGCGCCGGGCCCGCCGTGGCGTCCTACGTCGCCACCTCGGTGAACGCCGGCCCGTTGCCGTCGCGCGACCGGGTCACCGACAGCGGCGGCGCGATGTACGTGGTGGAGTTCGATGAGCTCGTGCTGGCCATTCGCCCCGGCCAGCAGTTCCGCGCGGCGCTGCGCTACCGGCAGACGATGGCGACCAAGGGCGAGACGCTGGGACGCGACCCCATCCAGCGCATGACCGTTTACGGACGGTACGAGGCACGGGGCAATACGCTGCGCTTCATTCCGGACCCGCAGCGCGGCGGCAAGGGCATCGAGATCCTCGACGGCACCTTTGCCCCCGGGCGCATTGACGTGCCATTCTTCTACCGCAACGGCAGCGTGTCGCGACGCGCGCAGGTGGTGCTCAAGCGGGACGACAGCCGGTTCTGATGCGCCCCGCGGCACGCGTCCTCCTGATGCTCGCCTGCACGCCGATGGTCGCGACGGCGCAAGCGACGGCGCAAGCGACGGCGCAAGCGACGGCGTCGCCATCGGCGGGGGCGTTCGCGCTCGTGCGCCCGCGCTACTCCGGCGACCGCGCCAAGGAGACGGTAGCCTTTCTGGACCAGTTTGCCCGTTGGCCGGGCAACCGTGGCTTCGAGGCGTCCATTGACCACATCGCCGCGCGCCTGCAGCAGGCGGGGTATGTGCTGGAGGAAAAGGCCGGTCCCACGGACCGGCTGACGTACCGCATCGAGCGCTATCCGATGACCACGCCGGCCTGGGAGGCCACGGGCGCGGAGGTCCGCATCGCCGGCGCGCGAACGCCCGTATTCCAGTGGGCGACGAACCGCAACATGCTCGCGACCAACTCGTTCGCCACGCCCGCCGGCGGCGTGGACGGCGAGTTGGTCGATATCGGTGCGTTCTCGACCGCTGCGCTCGACCAGGCTGGCGTGAGGGGGAAGATCGTTATGGCCGACGGACGCGTGGGCCAGCTCTTTGCCGAGGCGGTCGTGAAGCGCGGCGCGCTGGGCGTGCTCGCCTATGCCATGCCGGCGTACACGCAGCCCGAGAAGAACCGGACGAGCATCCAGTTCCAGGGCATCCCGCTCGACACCGTGCACCGGAGCTGGGCGTTCGCGCTGTCGTTCGACGCGCGGGCCCAACTGCGCGCCGCGCTAGCCGCGGGCCCCGTGCGCCTGCACGTGCGCACGGCCGTCACGTGGACGCCCGGCGCCGTGGAGCGCACGGTAATCGCCGATGTGCGTGGGAGCGCGCGGCCCGACGAGCGCTTTGTGTTCAGTGCGCACGTGCAGGAACCCGGCGCCAACGACAATGCCTCGGGCGTGGGCGCCCAGGTGGAGATGGCGCGCGTGCTCGCCGAGCTGGTGCGGACGCGCCGGAGCGACCCGCAGCGCACCATCACGTTCCTCTGGGGTCTCGAAATCCGGAGCACCGACCGGTACATCACGCAGGACACCGCCCGCGCCCGAGGCATTCGGTGGGGCTTGTCGCTGGACATGGTGGGCGAGGACACGCGAAAGACCGGTGGCACCTTCCTGATCGAGAAGATGCCCGACCCGTCGGCCGTCTGGACCCGCGGGGAGGACCGGCACACCGAGTGGGGCGGCAGTCCCGTGTCGAAGAGCCAGTTGGCGCCGCACTATTTCAATGACTTCGTGCTGGCGCGCTGCCTCGAGCAGGGGGCGCTCAGCGGCTGGGTGGTGAAGACGAACCCCTTTGAGGGCGGCAGTGACCATACACCGTTCCTGCGCGCGGGCAAGCCGGGACTGCTCTTCTGGCATTTCACTGACCAGTTCTATCACACGGACGGCGACCGGATTGGCATGGTGTCGGCCGAGGAACTGAAGAACGTGGGCGTGTGCGCGCTCGTGACCTCGCTCACGCTGGCGTCGGCGGACGGCGCGACGGCAGGCGCGGTGATCGCCGAGGTCGAACGGGCAGCGCTGGCGCGCCTGGCGACCGAGGCGGGACTCAGCGCCGACACCCTGCGCCGCGGCGGGGACGAGGCCCGGGAGCGCGATATTCTTCGGACCTGGGGCGACTACTACGTGAACGCGCTGCGCACGACGGCCGACCTCGAGCTTGGCGGCGCGTCGGCGGCCACGCGATCCGCGATCGCCGCGGCCGTGGTGGCGGTGGAGGCGGCCACGACCTCGGCGCTGGCCAAGGCACTCGGCAGGCCATAGCGCCGTCCATGACGGCGACGAGCCCTGAGACCGGCTCGGCCGGCTCCCGCGGCGGCGGTTCCGGTGGCGCCAGACTTCCGCATCGGGTGCGAAATCACCATCCTATGCAACTTGCCCGCCCGGCTCCTGCGGGACCACTTGCCGCACTTCACCAACGGTCGCCTCCCATGATTCGTCGCTTTCTCGCGTACGGCGCGCTTGCCGCGCTCGGCCTTGCCCCGACCTCCGCCGCCACCGCCCAGGGGCCCGCGGCGGGGGCCACGCCCCCCGCCGCCGGTCTGCCGCTGAAGACGGCCCGGACGCACACCTTCACGACGACCAAGGGGACGTGGATCTCGCTGGACGTGTCGCCCGACGGCCAGCGCATCGTCTTCGACATGCTCGGCGACATCTACACGATGCCGATTGCGGGCGGCAAGGCCACGGCCATTACGCACGGCATGGCATTCGACGCGCAGCCGCGCTTCTCGCCCGACGGCAAGAAGATCGTCTTCGTCTCGGACCGATCGGGCGGCGAGAACCTCTGGATCATGGGCGCCGACGGCAGCGACACGACGGCCCTGACCACGGGCAACGCCAACCAGTACGTCTCGCCCGTCTGGGCGCCGGACGGCAAGTACATCGTGACGTCGCGCTCGGGCGGCACATTCGGCACGGCCAAGCTGTACATGTACCACGTGGACGGCGGAAAGGGCGTGGCGCTGACATCCACGCCGGCGCCGGCGCCGACGCTCAAGATGCTCGGTGCGGCCTTCGGCAAGGACCCGCGCTACGTCTGGTACGCCGCGCGCACGGGCGACTGGCAGTACAACTCGGTGGGACCGCAGTTCCAGCTGTACGTGTGGGACCGCGAGAACGGCCGCACGTCGCAGATGTCCAAGCGCGGCGGGTCGGCCTTCCGTCCGGCGCTGTCGCCCGATGGACAGTACCTCGTGTACGCATCGCGCTTCGAGGTGAAGACCGGCCTGCGCATTCGCAACCTGCAGACGCAGGACGAAGATTGGCTGGCCTTCCCCGTGCAGCGCGACGAGATCGAGTCGCGGGCGCCGATGGATGCGTACCCGGGCTACGCCTTCACGCCGGACTCCAAGGCGATCGTGGTGTCGTACGGCGGCGAGATCTGGCGCGTGCCGGTGGACAAGAGCGCCGCGACGAAGATTCCGTTCGAGGCCGACGTGAAGCTCGAGATGGGGCCGGAGGTGAAGTTCGCGTACCGGGTGGACACCACGACGGCGTTCACCGCCAAGCAGATTCGCGACATCGCGCCGTCGCCCGACGGCACGAAGCTGGCATTCTCGGCGCTCGACCGGTTGTACGTCACGGACCTGCCAAACGGCACGCCGCAGCGGGTGACGAAGGCCGACGTGGGCGAGTTCGGCCCCATGTGGTCACCCGACTCGAAGTCGCTGGCGTACACCACGTGGAATGACGCGGCCGGTGGCCAGCTGATGCGCGCGACGCTTGACGCCAGGAAGGGCTGGAGCACGTCGGCACTCGCGGGGAGCAGTGGCCTCTACTCTGACGTCGCGTGGGCGCCGAAGGGCGACCGGGTCGTCGCGGTGCGTGCCGCCGCGCGCGAGATGCGGGAAGCGGGCGCCGCGTTCTTCGGGCCGGCGGCCGCCGAGTTCATCTGGGTGCCGGCCTCAGGCGGGGCCGCCACCGCCATCATGCCGACGGGCGGCATGGGGAACCCGCACTTCACGGCCAATCCTGATCGCATCTATGCGTACGGGCGCGAGGGACTGGTCTCGTTCCGTTGGGACGGCACCGACCTCAAGACACACCTGAAGGTGACGGGTCCGCTGCCGCCGGGGGCCGGTGGATCGCCGATGACGCTCGACGCCGCAATGGACGCGACCGTCGGCGCGCAGTTCATCGGAGGCCGTGCGTCGCGCCCATCGGCCGCTGGTGAGACGCCATCGCACCTCGACCCGGCCGAGCCCACGCCACCGCAGCCGCCGCCAGCGGCGCTGGTGCTGATGGCGCCCACAGGCGACCAGGCGCT
>JBBQZD010000251.1:0-4403 GCA_038208045.1 Gemmatimonadales bacterium
GTCACTCGCCCATGCCGACCTACGAGTACCGCTGCCCCAACGGTCACGGCTTTGAGGAGTTCTTCCTCAAGATCAGTGCCGCGAAATCTGAACTGCCGTGCCCCACGTGTGGCGAGCGGGGTCTGCGTCACATGTCGGCCGGCGGCGGCCTCGTGTTCAAGGGCTCGGGGTTCTACATCACCGACTACGGAAAGGACGGCAAGAAGTCGCAGGCGCCGGCCGCCACCGGCAAGGCGGAGTCGAGCGGCGCCGCGGGCGCCGACGCGGGAGCGTCGTCCGCGTCCACGTCGGACGCGTCAGCATCGGCGGGCGCCAAGTCCGATGCCGCCAAGCCGTCGGACGCCAAGCCGTCGGCCGCCAAGCCCGACGGCGCCGCGCGCGCGCCGGGCGCGAAGGCACCAAAGAGTCCGGGCGAATGACCGCTGACGAACTGCTGCGCGCCGAGCTCACCCGCGCGGCCCGGGCCATCGGCGCCCCCGACTCGGTCGTGCCGAACCTGGAGCGGCCGCGCGATCCCGCGCACGGGGACTGGGCGACGAATCTCGCGATGGCGCTCGCCAAGCCGCTCGGCCTGAAGCCGCGCGACATCGCCGAGGCGCTCGTGGCGAAGCTCGACCTGGGCGCAGCGGGCGTCGCCGAGACCTCCATTGCCGGGCCGGGCTTCATCAACTTCCGCTTCGAGGCGGGAGCGCACGCCCGGCCGCTGGCCGACGTGCTCGCCGAGGGGCCGGCGTATGGCCGCGCCCAGGCGGCGCACGGCAAGCCGGTGAACGTGGAGTTCGTCTCGGCCAACCCGACGGGTCCCCTGCATGTGGGCCACGGCCGCCAGGCGGCGCTCGGTGATGCCATCAGCGCGCTGCTCGAGAATGCCGGGTACGCGGTGACGCGCGAGTTCTATTACAACGACGCCGGTGTGCAGATCGAGAACCTCGCCAAGTCGCTCTGGGTGCGCGTGGCGCAGCTCGCGTCCGTGGATGCCGCGATTCCCGAGGGCGGCTACAACGGCGAGTATATCAAGGAAATCGCCGAACGGTTCGTGGCGGAGCAGGGCACGCCGTCCGACGTCGCGCTGGCCGACGGTGCGCAGGAGATCGCCGAGGGCCGCGCGCCCCGCGATCACGTCATCTTCGACGCGATGCGCCGGTTCGCGGTGGCCGCCCTGCGCGCCGAGCAGGACCTCGACCTGAAGGCATTCGGCGTCCGCTTTGACGTCTACTTTCTCGAGTCGTCGCTCTACACCGACGGCAAGGTGGAGGAGACCGTCGGCATGCTCGTGGGGGGCGGCCACGCGTTCGAGCAGGACGGCGCGCTCTTCCTGCGCACCACCGACTTCGGCGATGACAAAGACCGCGTGATGCGCAAGCGCGACGGCACGTACACGTATTTCGTGCCTGACGTCGCGTATCACGTCACCAAGTGGCAGCGGGGCTTCACGCGGGCCGTCAACGTGCAGGGCGCAGACCACCACGGCACGGTCGCGCGCGTGCGCGCCGGCCTGCAGGCGCTCGAAGTCGGCGTCCCGCTGGCCTACCCCGAGTACGTGCTGCACCAGATGGTCACGGTGATGCGTGGCGGCGAAGAGGTGAAGATCTCCAAGCGCGCGGGCAGCTACGTGACCGTGCGCGACCTCATTGACGAGGTCGGCCGTGACGCGGTGCGCTACTTCTTTCTCATGCGCAAGGGCGACAGCCAGCTCGTGTTCGACGTCGATCTCGCGCGGTCGCAGTCCGAGGAAAACCCCGTCTACTACATCCAGATGGCGCATGCCCGGTTGAGCGGCATCTTCCGTGTCGGCGAGATCGACCCCGCGGGCGTCACGGCCGAAGGCGTGCACTGGGAGTGCCTGGCCGAGGAGGCCGAGCGCGAGTTGGTGGCGCAACTGCTCGACTTCCCTCGGCTCGTGGCCGGCGCTGCGGAGGCGCTCGAACCGCATCGCGTGGCCGTCTGGTTGCTGGAGACGGCGCGGCAGGTGCACCTGTGGTACCACAAGCATCACGTGCTCGGAGAACCCGAGCACATCCTGAAGGCGCGGCTGGTGCTGGCGAAGGCGGCGCGGCAGGTGCTGGCGAACGGCCTCGGGATCCTGGGAATCAGTGCCCCGGAGCGGATGTAAGACGACGCACAGCAGCGGGAATCCGCGAGTGGTCTCGTACGGCTGACAGCGTAAGGCGTAAAGCGTAGAGCTTCTTTATCCCCAGAGATCCCCGAACATGTCGCTGCTCGTGGTAGGCTCCGTCGCCCTCGATTCCGTCGAAACCCCCTTCGGCAAGGCCGAGGACGTGCTTGGCGGTTCGGGTATCTACTTCTCCGTCTCGGCCAGCCACCAGACGCCGGTGCAGCTCGTCGGCGTGGTCGGCAGCGACTACCCGGTGGACAAGCTCGAGCCGCTGCGTGCGCGCGGCGTCGACCTGGCCGGCGTGGAGCAGATGGAGGGGGAGTCGTTCCGCTGGCGCGGCCGCTACCGCCACGACCTCAACTCCGCCGAGACGCTCGAGACGCGCCTCGGCGTCTTCTCGCATTTCCGTCCGAAGATCCCCGCGCAGTTTCGGAGCGCCGAGTTCGTCTTCCTGGCGAACATTGACCCGCGGCTGCAGCTGCAGGTGCTCGAACAGGTGGACAAGCCGCGCCTGGTGGCCTGCGACACGATGAACTTCTGGATCGAGTCACGGCGCGGCGACTTTCTGGAACTGCTGAAGCACGTCGACCTCATCACGCTCAACGATGGCGAGGCGCGCCAGCTCACCGAGCAGACCAACCTCGTGCTGGCGGCGCGCTGGATCATGGACAAGGGGCCGCGTACGGTGCTCATCAAGAAGGGCGAGCACGGCGCGTTCATGTTCACGCGCGACGAGATCTTCTATGCGCCGGCGTACCCGCTCGAGGCGGTCTTCGACCCCACGGGCGCGGGCGATTCGTTCGCCGGCGGCTTCATGGGCTACCTGGCGCGTACCGGCGACCTCAGCGATGCCAACCTGCGGCGCGCCGTCATCGTCGGCTCGGCCATGGGCTCCTTCGTCGTCGAGTCCTTCTCGATCTCGCGCCTGCTCGACGTCACGCGGGACGACATCGACCGCCGCGTCGCCGACTTCCACCGGCTCGTGGCGTTCGACCAGGAGATGCCGAGGTGAGTGATGCGCCGCTGACGTACGCGGCCGCCGGCGTCGACATCGACGCCGCGGAGTCGTCGAAGCACCGCATCCAGGCGCTGGTCGAGAGCACGTTCACGGCGGGGGCGCGCGGCGGCTTCGGCGGCTTCGGCGGGATGTTCCGGATGCCGCCCGGCGCGCGGGCGCCCCTCCTGGTATCCAGCGCCGACGGCGTCGGCACGAAGATCAAGGTCGCCATCGAGGCGGGCCGTCACGACACCATCGGGCACTGCCTGGTGAACCACTGCGTCAACGACATCCTGGTGCAGGGCGCCGAGCCGCTCTTCTTCCTCGACTACGTGGCCTTTGGCAAGCTGTTGCCCGAGGTGGTGGAACAGGTCGTGGCCGGCGTGGCCGCGGGCTGCCGCGAGAATGGCTGTTCGCTGGTGGGCGGCGAGACCGCGGAAATGCCGGGCCTTTACACGCCCCCTGACTACGATCTCGCGGGGTTCATCGTCGGCTGGGTGGAGGAGGACGAGGTCATCACGCGCGACCGCGTGCGCCCGGACGACGTGCTCGTCGGGCTGGCGTCGAGCGGGCTGCACACCAACGGCTACGCGCTGGCGCGGCGCATCGTCGGTGACCGCCTGAAGCTGGCGGCGGATGATACGTTCCCGGGGGACACCCGCAGCACCGCCGACGTGCTCCTCGCGGTGCACCGGTCGTACCTGAACGCGCTGGCGCCGGTGCGTGCGGCCGTGCACGCCATGGCGCACATTACAGGGGGCGGCCTGCCCGGCAACCTCGACCGGGCGCTGCCGCCCACGATGGACGCGGTGGTCGACACGACGTCGTGGGACGTCCCGAATGTCTTCCGGGTACTCGAGGACGCCGGCGGCGTGGCGCGGGCCGAGATGTATCGCGCGTTCAACATGGGCGTCGGCATGGTGGTGATCACGGATGCCGCCGGCGCCGCGCAGGTGCTGGCCAGCGCACGGGCGGCCGGCGTCGAGGGCTGGATGATGGGTGAGGTTACCGCAGGGACGGGGCAGGTCATCTTCAGCGGAGGCAACGCACTATGAAGGTCCGGAACTCCATACTCGCCGCCGGCGTGGCGCTCGTCGCCATCAGCGGCGCGTCGCAGGCGCAGTGCAGCACGTACACCGCCGACGCCTGCCGCAAGACGCAGGACATCTTCAACTTCCTCACGCCGCAGATCTCCACCGCGCTGGCGGGCGGCAGCACGACGCTGGGGCAGGGCGGCGTCCTCGGCAGAAAGTTTCAGGAAGTTTTCGTTCGGAACGCGGCAGCGAGATA
>JBBQZD010000252.1:0-4402 GCA_038208045.1 Gemmatimonadales bacterium
ATCTCCCGCGACATCAGGTTCATCGTGCGTTGGCGCTCCATCATCACCGGGTTCGCCTGCACGTTCATCGGCAGCATGCCGAGGATCGCCGTGGGAATGGAGAACTTGCCCAAGCGGATGTACTGCTGGTCAATGCCGTACTTCTTGCCGTCCTTGCCCACAAAAGTCCAGTCGCCCGGGGCGCGCTGGCCGCCGTTGGCGATGGCCAGCGAGTCATTGAGCCGCCGAATCTCGTCGGCGAGCAGCGTGTGCAGCGACTCGGCGCGCGTGAGCGGCTGGCCTGGTGCGCTCACCACAGGTCCGACGGGCACCCAGAGCCGCGGGTCGTTGTAGCTCGGCCTGATGCCGCGCGTCGGGCCGCCGGCGCCGACCTGGTCCCCGGTGCCGCCCACCACCGGGGCCGCCGGCGTCGCCGGTGCGGCGGGGAACGTCGAGGGCGTCTCGAGCGGGGCCACGAGCGCGGGCGCCGGCGCCGCGGAGGCGCGGCCCACATCGGGACGGTTGTCGCCGCCGGCACGCGCCGGCTCCTTCGGGGGCACGGCCAGCCGTGGCAGCGAGATGAAGCCGATCCGCTCCACGGGTGCGGGCAGCCAGCGCTCGCCGAGCAGCACGGCGAACGCGTTGGGCATGGTGACGATGGTGAGCAACGCGCTCCCGATCACCACGTGCAGGATGATCGAGACGACGAGCGCCGTGGCGGACCGCGGCGGCTTTACCCTCACGCCGACGCGCCCACCGGGTTGCGCACTGTGCTGTACCCGACCAGCTCGATCTCCACGACGTCACCCGGCTGCAGCGGACCGACGCCGGCCGGCGTGCCCGTGGCGACGACATCGCCCGGCTCGAGCGTCATGATGTGCGAGATGTAGGCAAGCAGGTCGGGCACTGGGAAGACGAGATCGCCAGTGTTGCCGCGCTGTTTCTCCTCGCCGTTCACGCGCGTCACGACCGTGATGTCGCCGAGCGGCGGCACGCCTGCCCACTCGGGACTGATGGGGCAGAAGGTGTCGAAGCCCTTGGCGCGGGTCCACTGGCCGTCGCTCTTCTGCAGGTCGCGCGCGGTGACATCGTTGAGCGCCACGATGCCGCGAATGCCGGCCGCGCACTGTGCCGGCGATGCATGACGGAGCGTGGCACCGATGACGATGCCGACCTCGCCCTCGAAGTCCACGCGCTGCGACGCGGGCGGCATCACGATGGTGTCGCCCGCCGCGATGACGGCCGACGGCGGCTTGAGGAAGAGCAGCGGCGCCGACGGCACGTCGTTGCCGAGCTCCTTGGCGTGTTCGCGGTAGTTCCGCCCCACGCAGACGATTTTTCCAGGTCTGGTCATGTGGCGCAATTTACCCCGTCAGTCGGGGAAAGGTGCATCGGCGTAAAACCGTTTCAGGGTCTCGTTGAGCACGGCCCAGGGCGCCACCTCGCGGCGGGCCGGCGGCAGCGCGTCCAGCAGGGCGCCGCCGTATCCCTTGCGCAGCACGCGCGGGTCGCAGAGCACCACGGCGCCGTGATCGGTGGCCGAGCGAATGAGCCGGCCGAAGCCCTGCTTGAGGCGCAGGGCCGCGTGGGGAATCATGTACTCCTGAAACGAGTTGCCACCCGCCTTCTCGATGGCCTCACACTGCGCGGCGGTCACCGGCTCCGAGGGCACGCGAAAGGGGATGCGCGCGAGGAGCATGCCGTGCAGCGCACGGCCGGGCACGTCCACCCCCTCCCAGAACGACGACGTGCCGACGAGCACGGCGTTGCCGTGGTCGCGGAAGCGGCGCAGCAGCTGGTCGCGCGGCGATTCGCCGTGCACGAGCAGGGGCCACTGCGACTCGACGTCGAGCGCCCGCAGGGTGCTCGCGGCCTCCTTCACGTCCCGATGGCTCGTGAAGAGCAGGAAGACGCCGCCGTCGGCGGCCCGAATGAGGTCGTGTGCCGCGGCCATGGTCTGCGCGAAGTGTGTGCGCGCATCCATGTTGGGCGCCACAAAATCGCTCGGCACGGCCAGGAGCGCCTGCGACGGATAGTCGAAGGGCGACGCGAACTGCCGGGTGACCGGCTCGGTGCGCTCGTCGTCGAGGCCGAGCCGGCGCGCGAGAAAGCCGAAGCCATTGGCCACGGCGAGCGTCGCGCTCGTGATGACCGCGGTGTCGAGACGCACGAAGAGGTCGTCGCGGAGGATCGGCGCGAGGTCGAGCGGCACCGACGCCGCGCCGACGTTGCCGTCGCCGGGGCGGCGCTCGAGCCAACGCACCGTCTGGTTGGCGTCGCGCCCGGAGCGCAGCGCGCCGCGCAGCGCATCGCCGGCCCCCTGCAGGCGGCGCGACACGCCACGAATCTCGCCCAGCAGCGCCGCCAGTTCCTCGGCGCGCGCCGGCTCCGTCTCGAGCCGCTCGCGCACCATGCGCAACCCTTCGTCGAGCAGGGCGATCTCGCGCAGCAGGTCGTCGAGCGCGGCGTCGAGACCCTGCGCCCAGATGGGATCGTCGTCGAACGCGTCCGTCAGGCGCACCTGGGGTTCGTTGCGCGTCGAGAGCCAGACGTCGAGCAGGTCGCAGACCACCTGCGCCTTCTCGCGCGCGGCGCGCGTGCCGTCGTACAGCCGCACGCGCACGAGGTCGAGCGATGCCACGCTCAGCAGGTCGGTGGCGCGCGCGAGCTTGCGCTCCAGCGCCGGCAGCAGCCCCTTGCCGCGCCGCTCGAGACGCGAGAACAGCTTCATCAGCCCGCGCCGCGAGACGGTGTGCCCGAGGTGCGCGGCCGCCGCGTCCTCGAGATGGTGCCCCTCGTCCACGATCAGTCGCGTGAAGGGCGGCAGCACCGCCGCCTCGCTCCAATTCTGGCTCGCGCGGCGCACAGCGACGTCGGCCATCAGCAGGTGGTGGTTCACCACCACGACGTCGGCCTCGGCCGCCTTGCGGCGCGCGGCGAAGACGAAGCACGAGTCGAAGTGCGCACACCGCAGGCGCGTGCACAGGTCGCCCTCGGCGGCCACCTCGTCCCACACCTCGCTGCGCGGCTGCACGGCAAGGTCGGACAGCGACCCGTCCTTCGTCTTCGCCGCCCACGCCTCGAGCGCGGCGAATTCGTCGGCCAGCGACGCCTCGAAGAGCGACGCCCCCTCGGCGCGCGCCGTCTCGAGCCGCAGCTTGCACAGATAGTTGTGCCAGCCCTTCAGCAGGGCAAAGCGCACCTTCTGGTCGGTGAGCGCGTCGGCGAGGATGGGCAGGTCCTTGTGCACCAGCTGTTCCTGCAGCGTGATCGTGTTGGTGCTCACGACCGTGCGCTCGCCATTCTGCGCCGCCCAGCGCAGCGCCGGCACGAGGTACGCCAGGGACTTGCCGACGCCGGTGCCCGCCTCGAGCAGGCCGATGCCACCCTTGGTGTAGAGGTCCGCGATGGCCGCCGCCATCTCGCGCTGCGTGGGACGGTCCTCGAAGCGGCCCATCTGCGCGGCCACGGGACCGTGCGCGTCGAGCAGGTCGGCCACGGCGTCGGCGTCGAGCGGGTGCTCTGCCTCGTGATGCGGCACTTCGACCACCACGTACAGTCGCGTCGCGTCGTTGTCGACGATGCCGAAGCCGATGCCGTCGTCGTGTAATCGCGCCGCTACCTCGAGATCGGCGCTCGACGGCTCGAGCACGCCGGAGGGATGGTTGTGCACCAGCATCTCGCCGCGACGCGCGAAGCCTGGCAGCGCCAGCACGCTGCGCGCGTCGCCGCGCGCCACCGGGCGGGCGCTTTGCACCACGCCGTCACCGTCGACAATGCCGGTAAAGCAGACCTCGCGGCCACCCGCCAGGCGGATGGCCGCGCGAATGGCGTCGGCCGCCCGCGCGCCGAGCCGGAGCTCGCCGGCCGTCACGCGGGCGCGCACCACGCGCGCAGCGCGCGCGGCGGCTGCGGTAACGCCGGCGACGTCGCACACGACACGCGACTCACGTCTTGTGCGGCTTCTTCTTCGCCGCCGGGAACAGCACGTTGTTCAGGATCAGGCGATAGCCCGGCGAATTGGGATGCAGCGCGAGGTCGGTGGGCGGCGCGCCGATGTTGTGCTGCGGGTCCTCGGGGTCGTGCCCGCCGAGGTAGGTCCACGCCCCGCGTCCGAGGTCGCCATGGACGTACTTCACCCAGGGCGCCCCTTCCTCGAACGCAAGCACGGTCACCGCCGGGCGCAGCGTGTTGCGCATGAAGGACGTGGTCACGCCGTACCAGTCGGGAATCACGCCCCGGTGGTCCTGCACCAGCATGGTCGCCACCGGATCGAGCTTCGCCGAGAAGGCAAAGAGCTGGAAGCTGCCGAGCGGCTGCCGATGCGCCGGCACGTTCACCTGGTGCCCGTCGATGTCGCTAATGGCGTTCACCCCCGCCGACATCTCGACGTGCGCCTGCTGCGTCGCCAGCGTGTTGGCCC
>JBBQZD010000253.1:0-4378 GCA_038208045.1 Gemmatimonadales bacterium
CCGAGTTCAAGCTGCTCCTCACGCTGGCCGAGCGGCGCGGCCGGGTGCAGGGGCGCTCGCAGCTGCTCGAGACGGTGTGGGAGGCCGCCCCCGACATCCAGACGCGCACGGTGGACATGCACGTGCAGCGCCTGCGCGCCAAGCTGGAATCGGCCGGTGACCTCATCGAGACGGTGCGCGGCTTCGGCTACCGGCTGCACGCCCCGCGCGACACGTGAAGCTCGCCCAACGCCTCCTGCTCGGCGCGCTCGGTGTCGTCGGCGTGCTCGTGGTCTTCATCTCGGCGTCCATTGACCGCAAGCTCGGCGACCGGCTGACCGCGGAAACGACGGCGCACCTCACCACCGAGGCGCGACTCGTCGCGGTGCAGTGGACCGCGACAACCGACGCCGACGCGCTCGCCGACCGGCTGGGCAAGGAAACGGGGCATCGCATCACGCTCATCGACTCGACGGGCCGCGTGATCGGCGACTCCGAGTTCGACCACCCGGAACTCGACCAGCTGGAGAATCACGCGACGCGCCCCGAGGTTGTCGCGGCGCGCGCGGCGGGGCCGGGCGGCACGGGGGCGTCCACGCGGCGCAGCGCCTCGGCGGGAGACCAGGAGCTGTACGTCGCCTTGCGCGCGCCGCTCGGCATCGCACGCGTCTCGCTGCCGCTGACGTCGCTGCAGGCGGCCCTGAGCGCCGCGCGCCGTGATGTCGCCCTGTCGGGACTGGCAGCGCTCCTCGTCGCCGTGGTGCTCTCCTGGTTCTTCGCCCGCAGCGTCTCGCAGCCGGTCGTCGAGCTCAGCGAAGTGGCGCGCGCCCTGGCGGCGGGCGACTTCAGCCGGCGTCCGGCGCGGGCCGCGCCGGGCGAGGTGGGCGAGCTGGCTGTCGCGATCAGCCGCCTGGCCGAGCAGCTCAGCACGCGCCTCGACGCGTTGCGCGCCGAGGAGACGCTCGTGCGCGAACTCGCGGAGTCGCTGAACGAAGGCATTCTGGCGCTCGACACCCGGCAGCAGGTGGTGCGCATCAACGAGACCGCGCGCACGCTGCTGGGCCTGCGCGCGCCGCTGCCCTTCGGCACCGAACTGCTGCCGCGCGATCGCGCCTTCCGCGACGCCATCGAGGCGGCGCTGGCCGGCGAGACGACGCACGATCTCGAGGTGACGATCGCGGGGCGCATCTTCAACGTGACGGTGCGCGCCCTGGAGGCGGGCGGCGCCGTGGTGGCGCTGCTCGACCTCACGCGCCTGCGCCGGCTCGAGACGGTGCGCCGCGACTTCGTGGCCAACGTGTCGCACGAGCTCAAGACGCCGCTCACCGTCGTGCGTGGCTTTGCCGAGACGCTCGCCGACGACGACCCGCCGCCGGAGGTCCGGCGCCAGTTCGCGCAGAGCATCGCCGCGCACACGCGCCGCATGCAGCGGCTCGTGGACGACCTGCTCGACCTGTCGCGCATCGAGTCGGGCGGATGGGTGCCCGATCCGCTGCCGGTGGACCTGGCGGCCCTGGTCGCCGACGATGTCAGCGCGGCACGCGCCACCGCCGACCGGAAGGGCATCGCGCTCGACGTGCGCCTGGCGGACGATGCGTCGACGATTCACGCCGACCCCACGGCGCTGCGGCAGGTGGTCGGCAACCTCGTGGAGAACGCGCTGCGCCACACGGCGCAGGGCGGCGTGACCTTGCGCACGCAGCGCGAGCGCGGCGGCGTGACTCTGAGCGTGCACGACACCGGCTGCGGCATCGCCGCGGAACAGCTTCCTCGCATCTTCGAGCGCTTCTACCGCGTGGACCCCGCGCGCTCGCGCGAAGCGGGCGGCACGGGGCTGGGCTTGTCGATCGTGAAGCACCTGGTGGACGCGCACGGGGGCCGCGTGCGGGCGGAGAGCGTGCCGGACGAGGGAACGACGGTGAGCGCCTGGTTCCCGGATCCGGGCGTCAGCGGCACCTGACGACGAGTCGGGCGCGGCAGGCAAGCCCGGCGTTCGTGGCACGACCGTTACACAACCGACATGCCCCCGGCACGAAGAAATGGGATCGTTCAGGTGTCGGGCTGCCGCAACGTTGCGGACCCGGCATACCAATCGACTTCCATCCTGAGTTGCCCGTGCGTCTTCGCACCCTGTCGGCTTTCATCGCACTTTCGGCGGTCGCCCTGACCGCGAGCGCCCAGTCCGTGGACCTCACCGGCGCCGGCGCGACGTTCCCGTATCCCATCTACTCCAAATGGTTCTCCGACTACGCCACCAAGACCGGCGTGCGGATCAACTACCAGTCCCTCGGATCGGGCGGCGGCATTCGCCAGCTCTCCGAGCAGACCGTGGATTTTGGCGCGTCCGACGCGCCAATGAGCGACGCCGAGCTGTCCAAGGCCAAGGGCGGCAAGGTGCTGCACTTCCCGATGGTGCTCGGCGCCGTCGTGGTGACGTACAACCTCCCCGGCGTGGCGAAGGCGCTCAAGCTCTCCGGTGCGGTGCTCGGCGACATTTTTCTCGGCAAGATCACCAAGTGGAACGACCCGCGGATCGCGGCGTTGAACGCCGGCATCGCGCTGCCCGCCAAGAGCATCCTCGTGGTCCACCGCTCCGACGGCAGCGGCACGAGCTTCATCTTCACCGACTACCTGACGGCCGCGAGCCCGGCGTGGGCCTCCGGCCCGGGCAAGGGCAAGGAAGTGCAGTGGCCCGTGGGACTCGGCGGCAAGGGCAACGAAGGCGTGGCCGGCCAGGTGCGCCAGATCGCGGGCTCCATCGGCTACGTGGAACTCGCCTACGCCCGCCAGAACAAGCTCGCGTACGCCGAGATGCAGAACGCCACCGGCGCATTCGTCGCGCCGACGATCGAGGCCATCACCGAGGCGGCGGCAGCCGCCGCCAAGTCGCTCGGCACGAACACCGACTACCGCATGTCCATCGTGAACGCGCCGGGCAAGAAGGCGTATCCGATCTCGTCCTTCACCTGGCTGCTGGTCTACGACAAGATGACCGACGCGTCGAAGGCGAAGAAGCTCGCGGATTTCATGAAGTACGCACTGAACGACGGCCAGAAGTCGGCGCCCGCGCTCGACTACGCCCCGCTGCCCGCCAACATCGCGAAGCAGCTCGAGAAGCGCGTCGCGGCGCTGAGCGGTGGCCGATAACGCGACCAAGAACCGCCGGCCGGGGCATCACGCATTGCCCAATGCCCCGGCCCGGCGATCCCTACCACCCAACAGACCACCAATGATCACCTTGCCCAGGTTTCTCCGCGCCGTCGCCGCCCTCGCGGCCGTTGCCGCGCCGCTGGCCGCCCAGGCGCCGACCAAGCTCGACTTCTCCGGCCTGATGTTCGGCGCGTTCAGCTACAAGACCAACGCGGACGCGCAGAACCAGAACAAGTTCGACATGGAGCGCGTCTACCTGAACTTCCGGATGCCGGTCGCCGAGCGCCTGAATATCCGGGTGACCACCGACATCGCCTCGCAGCAGAGCGGCGTCGGCTACGTCGTCCGCGCCAAGTACGCCTATCTCCAGTATGACAACCCGGTGACCGCGAGCGGCTTCGGCAGTTTCGTCCGCGCCGGCGTGCTGCAGACGGTGAGCATCGAACACATGGAGCAGTTCTGGCCCCGGTGGATGGGCACGGTGCCGGTGGAGCGCTTCGGTTACTTCTCGTCGGCCGACGTCGGCGTGTCGTCGCAGCTCAGCTTCCCGCACAAGAAGGGCGAGCTGTACGCGGCGGTGACCAATGGCAACGGCTATGCGAACCCGGAGACTGATCGGTTCAAGAGCTATTCCGCCCGCCTCACGCTGACGCCGCTCGCCGGCGGCAAGCACGGCCTGCTCACGACCTTCGCCGTGTCACCCTGGCTCGAGCTCAACCGCGGCGCAAGCAAGTTCGCCACCGGCGGCGCGGGGCAGGTCGGCGCGGTCGGCGAGGGCCTGCAGAAGAGCCGGTACGGCGTCTTCGCCGGCATTCGCGACCCCAACTTCGTGCTCGGGGCCAACTATTCGCAGCGCGTGGACGGCGCGGAGTCCGGCTTGAACACGCCGGCGTCGCCGCGCAGCGTCACGGACGTCACTGGGCGCCTCCTCTCGGCCTTCACGGTCATCCGCCCCTTCCAGCTGGCCGATGCCACATCGAAGGCCCCGGTGAGCGTCCTCGTCCGCTACGACCACATCACGCCGAACACGGACGCGTCGTCGGTCGCCAACCACCTGTTCGAGAGTTCGATCATCGTCGATCTGGCGCACAGCAAGCGCACGCAGGTGGCGTTCGACTTCCAGGAGACGCTGGGCAAGGCGCCCGCCGCGACGATCGCCCCGTCCAAGCTGTTCCAGGTCCGGCTGGTCACGAACTTCTAGGAATTGTCACGACGGTTCGTGACACATCCGTTACATGGGCAGCACGCG
>JBBQZD010000254.1:0-4367 GCA_038208045.1 Gemmatimonadales bacterium
GACAGCGTGCGCGCCGAGGGCGCCCGCAGCGGATCGGCGCGCGACCACCGCATGCACTTTCACGTCCGCGGGCTTCTGCTGGCGTTGCGCGGCCGGGCCAGCGACGCCTGCGACGCCTTTCATCGGTCCCTGTATACCGCATCCGCCGCGTACATCCGCGCCAATCTGGCACTCGGACGGTCCTGTATCGCGGCGCAGCGGAGCGCCGATGCGATCGGCCCGCTTCGCGGCGTACTCCGCGGCCCAACCGGCGCGGCGGGAACCTACGGCACCCATACCGAGGCGCACGAGCTCATTGCCCGGGCGTTCGATGCGCTTGGGCAGCGCGACAGCGCCCGCGTGCACTACGCGCGAGTCGCTGCGGCGTGGAGCGTCGCCGACGAGCCGTGGCGCGCCCGCGCCGATTCCGCGCGCGTGCGACTGGCCGCTCTCGGCGGCGCGCCGCGCCCGTCGCCGGCCATCGCCGGACTCACGCGCGCGCTGGCCTCGCGCCGATTTTGAGCGCGGCCGGCGCGCTCGACCGGAGCATCGGCACGCCAATCGGACCGGGGCGCGAACGCTCCTGCCCGGACGTGGCCGATTCGTCTACCTATCCGCCGTCAACTTGATGGGGAAGCTCACCGCCCCATGAACCGACTGCGATGGTCGCGTGCTCGAACCCCCGGGACGGGGGGGGGTCAAGGCGCCGCGCGGCGCTTGCGCCCCTTGGTAGCGCCCGACGGCGCGTCCGACCGCGCGACCCCGGAAAAGACCACGAGGTCCTTCAGGATCTTGGCCATCACCGGCCCGATTCCGCGGACCCGCTGCAACCCGTCCAGCGACCCAAAAGCCCCGAACGAGTCGCGATTGGCCACGATCCGCACCGCCAGCGCCGGCCCGATCCGCGGCAGGGATTCGATGACGAGCGCGGAGTCGCGGTCGAGGTCGATCCTGGATGTTGGACGTTCGACGTTGGACGTTCGCGGATGCGTCGGGGGCGCGGGGGGCGCGGGGGGCGTGGGGAGGCCGAGGGTGTAGGTGCGGCGCTTGGTGGTGCCCTGCCCGCGCTGGCGCGCCTTGGCCTCCCGGCTCGGCGAGCTGGCCACGGCGGAGTCGACCCGGGCGATCTGCGCCGCCAACTCCGACCGAGAACCGACGGCCACCGGCTGGCCGCCGACGGCCCGCCACGCATTCACCCCCACGCCGAGCGCGGCGACGGCGGCGAAGAACAGGAGCGCCTGGCGCTCGGCGGGAGTCGGCATGTCGTCATGGTAGCCCCGTTTCGGAGCGCCGCGTCACCACTTCCTTGCAACGGTCATCGGTCGGTTGCACGATGCCCGCCCGCCATGCCAGCCGCCGGTTCACAGGGCTGGCCCGCCGCGCCGCCGGCGGTGCGTCCGACCTAGCGGAGCAAGGCCAGCGCCACGTCGCCGACGATCTTCAGCGACTTCGCCGAGATCTTGTCCATGGTGTCCTGCAGCGAGTGGTGGTACGCGTTACCTGGCCCGTAGTCGAGGTCGATGACGTCGATGACCTTGAGGCCCTTGTCGAGCAGGGGGATGTGGTCGTCGGTGATTGCCTCGCCGGTGCGCGCGACGAAGACCGAGGCATAGCCGAGTTCCGCCGCCTTCGACCAGACGCGCTGGACGACCTTCGGGGCCCGCTGCACCGAGTTGATCTCCTGCGGAATGCGCAGGTCGGCGTCGCCGATCATGTCGAAGAGCACGCCGAACACGGGAGCGTAGCCCGGCTCGGGGAGGTGGGACGCGAAGTACGTGGACCCGAGCAGGACGTCGACCAGGGGAGGACCGAACTCGCCGTAGTCTTCGCCGTCCACGAAGAGCAAGTCGACGCCGTACGCCGATGGCTTCTGCTGCAGGGCGTCGGCGAGGGCGACAAAGAGCCCCACGCCCGAGGCGGCGTCGTTGGCGCCGTCAATGGGTGTCAACTGGTTGGCCGGGTCCGGATCGGCGTCGGCCACGGGCCGGGTGTCCCAGTGCGTCAGGTAGAGCACGCGCTCGGTGGCCTGCGGATTGAAGCGCGCCAGCACGTTGCGCAGCGGCAGCGTGCGACCGGACTTGGTGGTGTGCGTCCAGGTCTGCTCAATGACGGTCGCGCCACGCTGCGTCATCTGCGCGACGATCCAGTCGCCGGCCTTGCGGTGCGCGTCGGTGCCGGGCACGCGCGGGCCAAAGTCCACCTGCGCCTGCGCGTAACGCAGGGCGGCCTCGCCGTCGAACTCGGTGGTCTGGGCGGGTGTGGGGGGCTTGTCCGGTTTCGGTGTGCAGGCCGTCAGCAGTGCGGCGAGCAGGGCAAACGAGGCGCTACGCCGTACGCCGTACGTGGTTGGCCGTACGAGGGGCGCGGCGCGAGATCCTGCGTCCAATGTCCAACGTCCAATGTTTATCACCGTATCTCTCCCGCGAAGAACGATATCTGCAGGACCGCCGTGAAGACGATCTGCGAGAACCGCCGGTTGTAATTGTTGTCGTACGTAATGATGCGCGCGCCGGTCATGGAGAAGGTGAGGTTCTCGGCGACGTCGGCGTCGGCGTTGAAGTTGATCGCCTGCCGGCCGTTGTCGGCCAGCCGGCTGCGATTGCCCGCCGCCGACTGGTTCTGCACGTAGGCCTGCGCGCTGCTCTGCTGGTAACTGAGCCGCGTGCGCAGGTCGTTCTTGAGCTTCCAGCTGGCCGGCACCTTGATGGAGCGGGCGACGTCGGCGTTGAGGTCGCGCGAGCGCGACTCGGCGATGCTTCCCGGCAGCGAGTCGAGCCGGTGCGTCGTACCGAGGCCGAACGACGTCATGAGGCCCGAGCCCACGTTCCAGGTGATGCTGCCGTTCAGCGGCCAGCTGTTGACGCGGCTGACGCGCAGGTCGCGGGGGCCGCCCGGCAGTTCGCTGGGCACGATGCTCGACTGCCGCGTATTGAGGTAGCGCACGCTGCCGCCGATGCTCGTGATGACGCGGCGCGCGAACAGCGGCCGCAGCGTCACGCGCAGGCTCAGGTCGGGCAGCGTCAGCTGCTCGCCGTCGATGACCGCCTGCGTGTTGTTGAGGCGCCGCGTCCAGTTGCGCGAGTTCACGCGCTGCATGCGCGACGTGACGGCGATGCCGAAGGGCAGGCGCAGCCCGCTGGACAGCGTCACCTGCGAGTTGCTGCCGGCACTCGACGCCAGCATGCCGTTTTGCGTGCGGAAGTGATCAATGCCGCCCCACCCGAGCTGGTAGCCGTAGCCCGGCGTGAAGGGCGAGCCGTCGAACGACGACGTGAGCGAACGGCTGGCCTGCACGTCCACCGGCTGCAGCATCTGCACCAGCGTGGGCGTGACCAGCGAGTCGTGCAGGTAGGCGCGGAGCGCGCCCGGGAGATCAATGGTGGCGCCCAGCGTGAGTGTCTGCGCGTTGTTGACGCGCCGCGGCAGGTGAAAGGCGCCCGTGGTGTCGGCGGTGCGCACCAACGTGCGCGAGTTCGGGTCGCGCTGCATGGAGTAGGCGCTGGTGAAGTCGAGGCGGGGGCGTATCCAGAACGCGACGGTCGGGGCAAAGCCGAACGCGGCATTCATCTGCCGCTCGCGCTCGAGGCCGACGTCAATGCCGAGCAGGCGGTTGCGCTCCGCACCCGCGACGATGCCGACCGGCGACGTGTCCCCGTACTGCCGCAGGTCGCGCAGCGAGGTGAAGTCCCACCGCGCGCTCATCGCGTCGAAGGGCCGGAACTCCACGCCGGCCGCATTGCGCCAGACGTGCGTCAGCCCCGTCACGATGCGTCCCGTGTCCGCGAACGACTCGGCCGGCTTGAGGAAGGCGAGCCGCCGGTCCGACGCGCGGGCCAGCGCGCTGCTGAAGCGCAGGGTCGAGGGATTCCACCGGAATTGCGAGCCACGCACGGCCTGCAGCCATTCCGTGTTCTGCATCCAGAGCGGCAGCGCGCCGAGGGTACCGTCCATCCAGCGCGGCAACGGGAGCACGCGGGCCTGCGCCGCCATGTTGTAGTCGACGCTCGCGTTCAGGTTGGTGCTCTTGCCACTCTGGTACTCGGTGCGGCTGTTGGCCGTCCCGAAGTTGGCATTGGCGCCGAGGTTGTTGAGCACGGGCGCCAGCCAGCCCCCGTGCAGCGGCGTGGTGCGGCGCAACGCGAGCCCGACCGTGGTGGCGCTGGTCTTGGGTGTGCGCAGGCCCTCGATGCCGTCGCCGCGCACGTCGGAGCGCGACACGAAGAACGGATTGCTGGCCGACTGCGAATGGTTGACCACCAGCGGGATCGCCATGCCGAGTCCCTGCGGCAGGAACTTGTCGAGCCGCACCGACGTGCCGACGTCGAATTGGTTGTCCGAGACGTACGACGGCACCTCGTTGAGCTGGCGGAAGTTCGGGTCGCGATGGC
>JBBQZD010000255.1:0-4365 GCA_038208045.1 Gemmatimonadales bacterium
ATCCCGCGCGCCGTGGCGCGCCGGTGGGGCGTGGCGCTGGTGCCGGTGCTGCTGCCGGCCCTGCACGCCCTGAGCATCGTGTTCGCGCCGGTGCTCATCTTGGCCGAACGGGGAGCCCGCGCGCTCGCACGCCCCGAGCCCGAGCAGCCAGATGGCCCGCGCGAGGCGCTGGAGGACCTGCTGCGCGAAGGCGAGATGGAGGGCGTGGGCGAGGCCGATGAGAGCGCGATCATCAGCGGCGTCGTCGAGTTCGGCGTCAAGCGCGTGGGCGACGTGCTGACGCCGCGCGAGCAAATCGTGGCGCTCGACCGGTCCATGCCGCCGGCGGCGCTGGCGCGCGCGGTGGCGGACGCTGCCTACTCGCGCATCCCGATCGTTGACGGGGACCTCGACCATGTGGTGGGCATGCTGCATTCGTTCGACGTCTTCGAGCGCCCGCACGATCCGGCGTCGCGGCTGCGCAAGGTGACGTTCGCGGCGCCGGAGCTTCCGTGCCTCGACCTGATGCGCACGATGCTGCGCGAGCGGCGGCACCTGGCCATCGTCCGCGATGCCGCGGGGCGGACGCTGGGCCTCGCGACGCTTGAGGATCTCGTGGAGGAGCTGGTGGGCGACATCCACGACGAACACGACGAGGAGGGCGCGTGACGCGCTTCCCGCTCCCGCCGGGCGCGCCGCCGGCCTTGGAGAAGCTGCTCGCCGACTTCGACGCCGGCCGCTCGGCCGCCCTCGCCCGCGCCGTGTCGATGGTGGAGGACGGGCGCGTCGGCACCGACCTGCTGCTGGCGTCGCTGCACCCACTCGTCGGGCGCGCGCGCCGCATCGGCCTCACCGGTCCGCCGGGGGCCGGCAAGAGCACCATCACCACGCAGGTCGCGGCCCGGCTGCGCGCGCAGGGCCTCACGGTCGGCATCGTGGCCGTTGATCCGACGTCACCGTTCTCTGGCGGGGCGCTGCTCGGCGACCGCGTGCGCATGGAGTCGGTGGCGCTCGATCCGGGCGTCTTCATCCGGTCGATGGCCACACGCGGCTCCCTCGGTGGGCTGGCCGCCACCACGCGCGAGGTCTGCGACGTGCTTGACGCCTTTGGCGTCGACCGCATCCTCATCGAGACCGTCGGCGTGGGCCAGAGCGAACTCGACATCGCGCGCACCGCCGACACCTCGCTGGTGGTGCTGGTGCCCGAGTCGGGCGACTCGATCCAGACGTTGAAGGCGGGACTCATGGAAATCGCCGACGTCTTCGTCGTGAACAAGGCCGACCGCCCGGGCGCGGACCGCCTGCGCAATGACGTGGAGCTGATGCTTGGCCTGCGCGGCGGTCACGCGCTGCGCAACACGCCCGCGCACCACGGCATCGACCTCACGCGCATCGCCAAGCCGGCGCGGCCGGCGCGCGAGGCCGCGGCGGCCGCTGCCGACGACGGCTGGACGCCGGCGGTGCTGCGTTCGGTTGGCGTGACCGGCGAGGGCGTGGACGAGCTGCTCGCCACCCTCGACCGGCATTTCGCCTATCTTGAACGGAGTGGCGACCTCGCGGTGCGGCGACGCGCCCGGTTGCGCGACCGCGTGAAGGACGTCGTCTTCCAGCGGCTGGCGCGCCGGCTCTGGACAGACGCCGCGACCAACCAGTGGATTGACGCGCAGATCCCCGCGCTGGCCGCGGGCAGCACCACGCCGTATGCCGTAGCCGACGCATTGCTCCGACGGAGCGGTGCCCTCATGACCGGAGACACCGCATGACCTCGCTCCCCGACCTCGATACCTCGCTGGACGAGATGCGCGCCGAACTGGCGCAGTTGCGCGCTGAAGTCACCCGCTGGAAGGAGCGCTACGCGTCGGGCGACAAGCGCGACCTGGCGTGGACGAACTCGGCCGGCGACGTGGAGCCGCTGTACACCGCGCTCGACCTCGAGGGATCCGGCGGCACGGCCTTCGAGGTGCCTGGCGCGTATCCCTTCACCCGGGGCATTCATCCCACCGGGTATCGCGGCAAGCTCTGGACCATGCGCCAGTTCGCCGGCTTCGGGTCGGCCAAGGAAACCAACCAGCGCTACAAGTTCCTGCTCGAGCGCGGCACCACCGGGCTCTCTGTCGCCTTCGACTTCCCGACGCTCATGGGCTACGACTCCGATCATGCGCGTTCGGAGGGCGAGGTCGGCAAGTGCGGCGTGGCCATCAGCTCCCTGGCCGACATGGAGACGCTGTTCGACGGCATCCCGCTCGACCAGGTGTCGACGTCCATGACCATCAACGGGCCGGCGATCATCCTGTGGTGCTTCTACATCGCCGCGGCGGAAAAGCAGGGGGTGTCGCCCGCGCAGCTGCGCGGGACGATCCAGAACGACATCCTCAAGGAGTACATGGCGCAGCACGCCTGGTGCTTCCCGATTGAGCCTGCGCTGCGCCTCATTGTCGACTGTTTCGAGTGGGGCGCCGAGCACGCGCCGCTGTGGAACACGGTCTCGATCTCCGGCTACCACATTCGAGAGGCCGGCTCCACCGCGGCGCAGGAACTGGCCTTCACGCTCGCGGATGGCTTCACCTACGTCGAGCGCGGCATCGCGCGCGGCCTCGACGTCGACGACTTCGCCCCGCGCCTCTCGTATTTCTGGGACATCCACAACGACTTCTTCGAGGAGATCGCCAAGCTGCGCGCCGCGCGCCGCATCTGGGCCCGGCACCTCCGCGAGAAGTACGGCGCCAAGAGCCCGCGCAGCCTGATCATGCGCTTCCACTCGCAGACGGCGGGCGTGACGCTCACCGCGCAACAGCCGATGAACAACATCGTGCGCGTTGCCTACCAGGCCATGGCAGCGGTGCTCGGCGGCACGCAGTCGCTGCACACCAACTCGATGGACGAAACGCTCGCCCTGCCCACGGAGCACGCGGTGGAGGTGGCCCTGCGCACGCAACAGGTGCTGGCGTTCGAGACGGGCGTGCCCGCGGTCAGCGACCCGCTGGGCGGGTCGTACTACGTGGAGAAGCTGACGGACGACCTCGAGCGCCAGGCGGAGGCATACTTCGCGCAAATCGAGGAGCAGGGCGGGGTGGTGCGCGGTCTCGAAGAGGGGTGGTTCCAGAAGAAGATCGCCGAGAGCGCCGCGCGGCAGCAGTGGGAGATCGAGCAGCGCCGCAAACTCGTCGTCGGTGTCAATGAGTTCACGAGCGACGAGACGCTCGAAATTCCGCTGCTGAAGATCTCCGAGGAGGCGGCCCGCGAGCAGGCCGCTGCGCTGGCACGCCTGCGCGCCACGCGCGACAGCGCGCTGGTGAAGGCGCGGCTCGACGCCCTGCGCACGGCCGCCGCGGGCCGCGAGAACCTCGTGCCGTACATCCTCGACTGCGCCCGCTGCTACGCCACGCTGTACGAGATTCGCGCGGCGCTGGAAGACGTCTTTGGCGCGTACCGCGAGCCGGTCTTCTTTTGAGCCGGCCCGCGGCCGGCCAGTGGTGGCAGACGTACTTCGACGCGGGCTACCTGCGCGAGTACGAGCCGCTGTTCGACCTCGCCGAGGACCGCCGGCAGGTGGCCCGTCTGCTCGACCTGCTGGCGCTGCCGGCCGGCGCGCGCGTGCTGGACTGCCCGTGCGGCCAGGGGCGCCATGCGCACCTGCTCGCCGAGGCCGGGTTCGACGTCGACGGCGTCGACTACTCGGCGCCGCTGCTCGCCAAGGCCAAGGCACGCGGCACGGGCCGCACCTTGCGCTACCGGCGGGCGGACATGCGGCGGCTGCCAGCCGCCTGGAGTGGGCGCTTCAGCGCCGTCGTCAACCTCTTCACCAGCTTCGGCTTCTTCGACGATCCCGCGGACGACGCCGCGGTCCTGCACGAGTTCGCGCGCGTACTCGAGCCTGGCGGCCTGCTGTTGTGGCACGGGGGCGACCGCGATGGCGTGATGGCCCGGTTCCTCGCGCGCGACTGGTGGACCACCGCCGACGGCACCCTGGTCGCGCAGGAGCGGCACTTCGACCCGCTGTCGGGCTTCCTCACGGTCGAGTCCATCTGGCGCGGGAAACGCGTGCGCGAAGAGCGCACGCATCGCATCCGGCTGTACACGCCCTCGGAACTCGCGGGACTGATGCGCGACGCCGGTCTCATCGTCGAGCAGGGGTTCGACGGCTTCACGCCCCGTCCGCTCGGGCGGCGTTCGAGCGAAATGCTGCTGGTGGCGCGCAAGGACTCCTGACCACCCTTCCGCCGAGGAGGAGACCGCCATGGGCACCCGGGACAAGCGCGTTGATGCGTACATCGCGAAGTCGGCCGAGTTCGCCCGGCCCATTCTCACGCACCTCCGGAGCGTGGTGCACGCCGCGTGCCCCGAGGCCGAGGAGACGATGAAGTGGAGCTTCCCCCACTTCGACTA
>JBBQZD010000256.1:0-4323 GCA_038208045.1 Gemmatimonadales bacterium
CTGCACGACCGTTCGCTCCTGACCCTCGCCGGCAATGCCGCCGTCGTGGGGCCGCTCGGCGTGGACGGCGGCGGGGTGCTTGCGGGACTGACCGGGCGATTTGCCGCCGTTCGGTCATTCGACCTGCGCCTGCTGCCGCCGCTGCTGCTGCCGGCCCTTTCGCTCGCGGCGCTCCTGTCCATCGACACCCTCAAGACCTGCGTCGTCATCGACTCGCTCACGCGCTCGCGGCACAACTCCAATCGCGAGCTCATTGCCCAGGGATGCGCGAATCTCGCGGCGACCGCACTGGGCGGCGTGCCGGGGGCCGGCACCATGGGCGCAACGCTCGTGAACATCTCCAGCGGGGCGCACACGCGGCTCTCGGGCACGGTGGAGGGCATCGCCACGCTGGTGGCCTTCCTCCTGCTGGGCTCCGTGCTGGCGTGGATTCCCATTGCCGCGCTCGCCGCCATTCTCATCGTCGTCGGCGTGCGGATGATTGACCGGCACAGCGTCCAGCTCGCGCGCTCGCGGGCGACGGTGCTCGACTTTGTCGTGATCCTGTCGGTGGTGGCCGTGGCCGAGACCGTGAGTCTCATTGCGGCGTCCGGGGTTGGCGTCGGGCTGGCCATCCTGCTCTTCATTCGCGAGCAGGCGCGCAGCGGTGTCGTGCGGCGCGCGGCGCTCGGCAACCAGCTCTTCTCGAAGCAGATGCGCCTGCCGGGCGAAATGGCGGTGCTCGAGCGCGCTGGCGGCAACACGGCCGTCTTTGAACTGCAGGGCAGTCTCTTCTTTGGCACCACCGACCAGCTGTACACCACGCTGGCGCCCGAACTCGGCCAGCGGCGCCAGCTGATCCTCGACCTCTGGCGCATCCAGTCGGTAGACGTCACGGCCATCCACATGCTCGAACAGGTGGAGGACATGCTGCGCGAACGGGGCGGCCTGATGGCCTTCTCGCGCGTGCCGCGAGCGCTGCCCAACGGCACCGACGCCGAGGCGCTGCTGCGGCAGTCGGGGCTCATCGGGGAGGGCAGGGCGCTGCTGTTTGCCGAGCTCGACGAGGCGCTCGAATGGGCCGAGGACCGCACGCTGGGCGAGGTCGCCGCCTCCGACGAGGGACGTCCCCTCAACCTGCATGAACTTGAATTGTTTGCCGGCCGGACGGCCGAGACGCTGGCCGCGCTGGAGGCGTGCGCCGAGCAGCGCCGGTACGCGCCGGGCGCGCGGATTTTCGCGTCCGGTGAAACCGGTGATGCGCTGTACCTGATTCGCCGCGGGGCCGTGCGCATCGTGCTGCCCGTCAACGGCGGCACGGGCCACCACGTCGCGTCGTTCGGGCGCGGCGACTTCTTTGGGGAGATGGCGTTCCTCGACCGCCAGCCGCGGTCGGCCGATGCGGTCGCGGCGCGCGACACCGACCTCTACGTGCTCACGCGGGGGCGCTTCGACGCGCTGGCGGCCGAGCACCGCCACGCCGCGATGAACCTCATCGAGGGGCTCGCGCACGCGCTCGCCATGCGGCTTCGCCGGACGAACACCGAGGTGCAGGCGCTCCGGGAAGGGTAGGGGCGGGTCACGCCATCGCGCGGATGCGAAACGGCCGGCGAGCACTGCTCGCCGGCCGTTTCGTCGCACCACACGCGGGGCTCAGGGAATCTTGAGCGCCACGAAGACCGAGTCACCCGCCAGCGCGCCGGCGACGGTCTTGGAGCCGATCGTCACGGTGCTCGAGTCGCGGATCACCGCGTCACCGAACGGAATGGCGTAGACCTTGTACGTTCCCGTCGGTACGGCGCGGAACTGCCACGTGCCCGTGGCCGACGCGCTGGCCACCAGGCCCGGCACCGTGGCGCCGGAACCCTGCAGGTAAATGGTGGTGTTCAGCACGCTCTTGCCCGTGTTGCTTGTGACCGAGCCGAAGATCTTGCCGGGGCTCGCCGAGCGCGAGCTGACCGACCCCGGAATGGCCGCGGAGAGCACGTAGGAGGTGCCGACCTTCGTCGGCGGCGCCGAACCGCCGTAGGGCTCGAGGGCCACCGTCAGGAAGGTGTAGTCCTCGGGCTTGATGTTCAGCGCCTTCATGTCGCCGCGCACCTGTGCTTCGAGGATGCCGACGCTGGTGTACCACCTGCCCGTGCCGAGGTCGGCGTCGTCGAGCGGCGTGTTCTCCGGAACAGGCGAGAGCAGGCCACCGAGGCGCGTGTTGGTTCCCGTCCGTTCGTCCACCATCCATGCCGCGTAGCGGAAGCCGGCCGGCGGACGAATGAGGTTGCGGAAGTCCAGGCGCACCTGGTCGCCCCAGAACGAGGCGACGACCACATAGGCCGAGACCGCGAAGGGCAGGCGATCCACGGTGTTGCGGGCCCACGACCCGAAGGTGGCGTTCGCAATGGCGTACGCGGTGCCCGCCTTGTATCGGAACGACAGGAAGCCCGTGCGCTGGCCGGCGTTGACGGTGGTCGGAATCGACCCCTCGCCCCCGGAGCGGAGTAGCACGTGGGTGTAGCTCGGAATGGCCGTGTTGGCGATGCGAATGCGGACCGTGGTGGCCGTGTCGGCCACGCTGAACAGTGCCGCCGTGGACGTGTCCACTTTGGCAAGGGCCACCGACGAGTCGCGGTTCACCGGCCGGCGGTTGCGCACCGTCCGGATGATGCGCGACGAGGCCGCGATGGAATTGCCCGTGGCTGAGTCGACCAGCATGATCTGGTAGGTGTTGCCCGCGCCCGTGGGCGGCAACGCGTCCACCGTGAACTCGATCGTGTCGCGCGCCGTCGCCGACGTGATGCGCTGGCTGGAGAGCGTCGGGAAGACCGTGTTGCCGGCCGGTCCGAGGGTCATGTCGAGCAGCGGCGCGCCGATGATCGTCGACGGTCCGGAAATCGGATCGGTCTGGCAGGCGGCCAGCACCAAGGCGGCCGCAGCGGCCGCGACGAGGGGGATATGAGTGCGTCGCATCTCACTTCCCTCCGGGGATGTACTGGAAGACGAGCGAGTACTGCATGTTCGTCGGAGTGCTGGAGGTGGCATCCGGCGCTGGCAGCGCGTCCTTGATGCGCTGGTCGCGGATGTAGGCTTTCGTCGCGTCGAGCCTGCTGCGGTCGTAGTTGGTATACGCCATGGTCTGCACCTGCAGGCGGACGCCGATGGTCGAACTCATGGCGTAATTCAGCCCGCCGCCGAAGTTCACCATGGCGTTGCTGAACTTTGTGTTCTTTCCCATGGCCCGTGGGTCGAGGAACATCGAGTACAGGCCGGTGCCGGCGAAGCCGTACACGCGGGTCTTGCCGCCAAGCGGGACGCCCGCCACGGCCTGCAGGCTGCTCTGGATCAGCGTGATGCGCTGCGCCACGGCGTACAGAAACGTGGTGTCGCCGAAGTCGAAGGCGACGGCCGGGAACTGGTTGCCGCGCGTGACCGGGCGCGACACGTCCACCGCCACGCCCACGCCGAACGTCGCGCCCTTGACGAGCGCGGCCAGCGGGTTCCACGGCAATTCATAGATGGCGTCGAGTCCCACGAAGGGAGTGTTCTCGAGCGCCGTTCCCTTGGCAAAGACCTGCTGGCCGACGCGTGCGCCAAGGTCGAAGGTCTTCGCCTGGGTCTGTGCTCCCAGCGCCTGCGCGCCGAGGAGCACGGTTCCGACGAGCGCGATGAGTCTGCGCATGAGTCTGAGTCTCCTGGCGTTCAATGGCCGATTTCGAAGCTGAGCACCTGATTGTGCTGCAGCTCACCCATCGTCGTGTAGGCGTAGTCCAGCGACAGCTTGCGGCCGAGCACGGGAATCTTGACGCCGCCGCCAAGCGACAATCCGTCGGCGAACTGCCACACCCCGTGCTGCTCGTTCAGCCAACGCTTGCCGGCCCGCAGAAAGTAGTTGGACTTGTACCCGTACTCGAACCCGACCGACGGCTGGATGTCGGTGTCAATGGCATCGAAGAAATCGACCTCACCGACCAGCGTGTGCGTCTTGCTCGTGCCGAACAGCGCCTCGGCGTCGCCGAGGAGGCTCGACTGCAGGCCAACCCGGAAGCCCGTGGGCAACTGGACCTTGCGCGTGTTGTACTGCACCTGAATGGAGCCGCCCGTGGCAAAGCCGTTCTCGCGCGGCGCGCTGATGCGCCGCTCGACGCCGCTGCCGCTCCACCGGTTGCTCGGGCCGATGTTGGTCACCGCCGCCGCGACGCTCAGCCCGTACAGGCCGGTGCG
The DNA here is from genome assembly GCA_038208045.1 of Gemmatimonadales bacterium. GTDB lineage: Bacteria > Gemmatimonadota > Gemmatimonadetes > Gemmatimonadales > Gemmatimonadaceae > PNKL01. Next base: position 4,195 of record JBBQZD010000256.1, read on the forward strand.
GAAGCGCGTGGCCAGGTCGAGCCCGAAGAAGCTGGTGTGGGCAAAATCAATGCCCTCCTGCACGTAGCGCATGCCGCCCGACGCCGACAGGCGGTCGGTGATGTTGCGCGCATACTGCACGGAGAACGT
>JBBQZD010000257.1:0-4284 GCA_038208045.1 Gemmatimonadales bacterium
GCCCATTCTCACGAAGCCCACGCCGGAGGGTGCGCGCGACTATCTGGTGCCGAGCCGCGTCCATCCGGGCGAGTTCTACGCGCTGCCGCAGTCGCCGCAGATCTACAAGCAGCTCTTCATGTGCTGCGGGTTCGACCGGTACTTCCAGATCGCGCGCTGCTTCCGCGACGAGGATCTGCGCCAGGATCGGCAGCCCGAGTTCACCCAGATCGACATCGAGGCCTCGTTCGTCGGCCGCGAGGACATCATGGCGATCGCCGAGGAGATGACGGCCGCCATTTGGCACGAGGCCGGCCACGACGTGACGCTGCCGTTTGAGCGGTTGACGTACGCCGACTGCATGGAACGCTACGGCTGCGACCGCCCCGACCTGCGTTACGGCCTCGAAGTCGGCGATTTCACGGCCGTGTTCGCACCGCTCGACTTCATGGTGACACGCTCGGCGATCGAGGCCGGCGGCCGCGTGCGCGGCATTCGCGTGCCCGGTGGCGCGGCCTGGAGCCGCAAGCAGGTGGATGAACTCGAGGCGCTGGCCAAGGGGGCAGGGGCGGGCGGGCTGCTGCGCGTCAAGATGGTGGACGGCAAGCACGACGGGCCGGTGGCCAAGTTCTTGACGCCCGAGGCCGAGGCGGCGCTCGGTCTCGCGGAGGGCGACCTGGCACTGTTCGTCGCGGCGCAGGATCGTGTGTCGAGTCCCGCGCTCGACCGCGTGCGCCAGGAGTGCGCACGGCGGCTGGGGCTCGTCGACGAGCACGCCCGCCGGTTTCTCTGGGTCACGGACTTTCCGATGTTCGACAAGGACCCGGCGACGGGCGCGCTCGCGGCCGTGCACCACCCGTTCACGGCGGCGAACGCCGACGACGTGGCGCAGTACCCGGACGCGCCCGAGAAGTGGCGCGCGCTTGCGTACGACGTGGTGCTGAATGGGCTGGAGCTCGGCGGTGGGTCCATCCGCACCTCCGACCCGCGCGTGCAGTCGACGATGTTCACGCTGCTCGGCATCGGCGACCAGGCGGAGCAGGAGCGCCGCTTCGGCTTCCTGCTGGAAGGCCTGCGGGCTGGCGCGCCGCCGCACGGCGGCATCGCGTTCGGGTTCGACCGCATCGCGATGCTGCTTGCGGGCGGCACCTCGCTGCGCGACGTGATCGCGTTTCCCAAGACGACGGCCGCGCGTGCTCTGTTCGAGAACGCGCCCACCACGGTGCCCGCGGCCGACCTCGCCGAGTTGCACATCGCGACGACAGCGGAGGCCGAATGACCGACGCCGCGGTGCGCCGCACGCTCGCCGACGCCGAAAGCGCCACCCGCAAGCTGGTGACCGAAGGCGCCGACCTGCTGCTGCTGGCCGGCGTCGGCGACGCCAACCTCGCCGAGTTGCAGCGCATCTATCCGGTGCGCATTACGCTGCGCGGCGATGCCATGGCCGTGACGGGGCCCGTGGAGGCGGTGGAGCGGGCGGTGCAGGTCGCCCAGCGCATGATCGATGCCGCGCGCCAGCGGACGGCGTTCGACGCCGACGACGTGCTGCGCTATTCGATGGAGGGGCCGGTCAGCGGAGACGGCGCGGCCGACCGCATCGTCCTGCCGGGCGTGCGCAAGGTCATTCAGCCCAAGACGAAGGGCCAGGCCGCGTACCTCAAGGCGCTGTTCGAGAGCGACATCGTCGTCGGCATCGGCCCCGCCGGCACGGGCAAGACCTATCTCGCGGTGGCCGCCGCCGTGGACATGCTGGCGCGCAAGCGCGTGCGACGGATCGTGCTGGCGCGGCCGGCCGTGGAGGCCGGCGAATCGCTGGGCTTCCTGCCCGGCGACCTGCAGGCCAAGGTCGACCCGTATCTGCGCCCGCTCTACGACGCGCTCGAGGACATGATGCCTCCCGAACGGATGCAGCGCGCGCTCGAGACGCGGGTCATCGAGATCGCGCCGCTCGCGTACATGCGCGGGCGCACGCTCGGCGATGCCTTCGTGATCCTCGACGAGGCGCAGAATGCGACCAACGCGCAGATGAAGATGTTTCTCACCCGGCTCGGCGTGAACTCCCGGGCGGTGATCACCGGCGACAAGACGCAGATCGACCTGCCCAGCAAGGCCGACAGCGGGCTCACCCAGGTGGAGCGCATCCTTCCGGGGATCGAGGGCATCGGATTCCACTATTTCACCGAGGCCGACGTCGTGCGCCACCGGCTCGTGCGCGACATCGTGAAGGCGTACGCCGCCGACGAGGAACAGCAGCCGTGAACGCGGCCGCGCGCCCGCGCACGCCGCGCGCCGCCCTGCGGGTGGGCGTCTCGAGCGACGCGGGCCGGATGCCCGTGTCGGCGGCGCGGATTGCCGATGCCGTGCGGCACGTGCTGCGCGCCGCCACGGTGCGCGACGCCATGGTGTCGGTGACGCTCGTCTCGGCCTCGGCGATGGCGCGCCTGAACAAGCGGCATCTCGGGCACGCGGGCGCCACGGACGTCATCTCCTTCGGCTTCGCGTCGCCGCCCGGCGGCGCCGTGGTGGGCGACATCTACGTCTGCCCGGCGGTCGCGGCCGTCAATGCGCGGGCGGCAGGCTGCGGCGTGCGAGAGGAACTGCTGCGACTCGTGGTCCACGGCAGCCTGCACGTGCTGGGGTGGGATCATCCCGTCGACGGCACCCGCATGAAGTCCCCCATGTGGAAGCGTCAGGAGCGCCTGCTGCGAGCCGTGATGCGGCAGGGCGCGGCGCGCAGCGCGACGCACATCGCGGCGCGCACGTGATGCCGGTGCTGGTGGCGACCCTGTGCGTGGTGGCCGCGGCGCTCTGCGCGGCGGCGGACGGCGCGTTGCTGACCATCGACGAGGACGTGCTGCCCGACGAACCCGCCGTTAGCGCGCTGCTGCGCGACCGCGAGGCGACGCATCGCGCACTCGCGTTTGCCCGCATCCTCACCCACCTCGGCGCTGGCGCATCGCTGGCCGTCGCGCTGGAGGCCGGGCGCCATGTGCTGCTGGCGGCGAGCGTGCTCATTGCGGTGATCGTGGTGTCTGAGAGCGGGGCACGCGCCTTGGGTGACGTGCTTGGCGTGCGCGCGCTGCGCCGGCTGGTACCGGTGGCCTGGCTGGCTGGCACCGTGTTGCGTCCGGTCGTCGTGTTCGGCGCCTGGAGTGACGGGTTCCTGGTGCACCTGCTGCCGCCGCGTCCCGACGGTGAGTCGCGCGTGGCCGACGTGGAACGCTTTCGCGAGGTGGTGGCCGCCGAGGTGGCGGATGCCGCGGGTAGCGGAGAAGGACAGCACCTGCTGACCGGTGTCTTTGCGCTCGGCGACACCCAGGTGCGGGAGATCATGGTGCCCCGCGTCGACATCGTCGGGATAGAGCGGCATGCTCGCTGGTCCGACCTGGTGGCGCGGGTGCGGAGTGAGCGTCACGCGCGGCTCGTCGTCTACGGCGAGGATCTCGACGAGATCCACGGCGTGCTGTACGCCAAGGACCTGCTGGGTGCCGTGCTCGACGACCGCGAGCCGGAGGGCGGATGGCCGCAGCTCATCCGGCCGGCCTGGTTCATTCCCGTGACGAACACGGTGGACGCGCAGCTTCGCGATTTCCGCACCAACCACCGGCACATCGCGCTGGTGGTCGACGAGTTCGGCGGCATCGCCGGGCTGGTGACGCTCGAGGACGTGCTCGAGCTGATCGTCGGCGACATTCGCGACGAGTACGACACCGACGACGACGAGCACGTGGAGCATGAGGGCGACGACCGGTTCTGGGTTCCCGCGCACGTGTCGCTCGACCGACTCTCGGTGCTGACGCGGCACGACTTCCGCCGGGACGGCCTGAGCACCGTCGGCGGTCTCGTCTACGAGCTCTACGACGGCATCCCCGAGCCGGGCGAAGATCTCGAAGTGGACGGCTTTCGCGTGGTGGTCGAGCAGATGCGGGGGCGCCGGATCGAGCGCGTCTACTTCGAGCGGCTGCCTGCCGACGCGCCGGAGGCGGAGTGAGCCTGCTCATCCTCGCGCTCATCCTCGCGGTGGCGTGGCTGACCGCCGCGGCGACCGCCGTGCGCACGGTCAGCCGCATCTGGCTGAGGCACTGGGTCGAGCGCAAGCTGTCCGGCTCGGCGACCGCCGAAGTGTTCCTTGGCCGGCCGCAACGACTGCTGCTCGCCGCGGGGACGGCCATTGCGACGCTGACGCTGGCCATCGGCGCGGTTGCCGGTGCACGGTCCGCGTCGGTCGGGAGCCTGCTGCGCACGCTCTTCGTCGCGGTCATCCTGCTGCTGGTGGTCGGTCAGCTCATCCCGCGCGCCGTGGCG
>JBBQZD010000258.1:0-4256 GCA_038208045.1 Gemmatimonadales bacterium
CGGGAGACCCCGCATGGCCGCGTACCACACCATCGCATCGCGCGCTACGCCTTCTTCGTGCCGCAGGTGTTGATGCCGAGCAGGCTGTACAGCGGGCACATCCCGGTGGCGCCCGTCAGGAGCGGGACGACACCGATCCAGCCCCACACCATCCCCTTGGTCAGCGCCAGGGCAATCAGCGCCACGCCCAAGACGACCCGCAACACGCGATCGATGGTTCCTTCATTGACTTTCAGCATGCCAACCTCCGAAAAGGTAATATGTATTCGTCTATATCGCTATACAAGTATATCAACATTCTTGCCCTCCGCCCTCCGCCCTCCGCCCTCCGCCCTCCGCCCTCCGCCCTCCGCCCTCCGCCCTCCGCCCTCCGCCCTCCGCCCTCCGTCATCCGCCCCCTACCCCACCCGCACCGCCCGCCCCGTCCGTCCCCTCCGCTCCCCGTCCAGCAGCGCCGCCGACCCGTTCACGAAGACCGCCAGGATCCCCACCGCGTACTGGAACGGGTCGGCAAAGGTCGCACGGTCCGCCACGGTCGCCGGATCGAAGACCACCACGTCGCCCATGGCGCCCACGCGCAGCAGGCCGCGGTCCGGCAGGCGGCACCGGGCCGCATTCATGCCGCTCATCTTGTGGATCGCCTGGCCGAGCGTGAGCGTTTTCCGCTCGCGCACGTAGCGCGCCAGCACCCGGGGGAACGACCCGGCCCCGCGCGGATGCGGATGCCCCGTGTGCGCCGGGCCGCTGGCCGCCAGGGACCCGCCGTCGGAGCAGACCGACCCGTACGGATGCGACAGGATGCGCTCGAGGTTGTCCTCGCTCATCGCAAAGCCCACCATGCCGACGTTGCCCGTATTGGCCTTGAGCAGCGCCACCGCCGTCTCATAGGGCGGCAGACCGCGCGCCTTCGCCACGTCGTCCAGCCGCATCCCCTCGGTGACTTTGTCGGCGGCATTCGACACCCCCGAGATCTGCACGTTGTGCCAGCCGCCGATCAGCGCCGCCTTCTCCTCGGCGTACGCCCGGATGCGCGGCGCCGTCGCCGGATCGTCGAGCCGCGCGAGGAACTGCTCGGGCCTGCCGTCGCGCGCCCAGACCGGAAAGAGGTTGCTCAGCCCCGTCTGGTACGCGAGGTACGGGTAGCGGTCGAAGGCCGCGTCCACGCCCGCCGCCCGCGCAGAAGCCACCTTGGCGAACACCGCGTCGAGCTTGCCCCAGTTGCGCGGACCCTGCGTCTTGAGGTGGGCGATCTGCAGCGGGCACCCCGCGCCGCGCGCCACGGCGATGGACTCGTCAATCGACTCGAGTACCGCGTCGTCCTCGTTGCGCATGTGCGTCGAGTACGGCAAGCGCCGCCGCGCCAGCGGCTTGCTGAGGGCAATGAGCTCGCTGAGCGGCGCGAACGCGCCCGGCGTGTACTCGAGGCCGCTCGACCCGCCGCACGCCCCCTCGGCGAGCGCGCGCTCCACCAGCGCCACCATGCGGGCCAGTTCGTCGGCGGTGGCCGGGCGGTTCTCGTTGCCCATCACCACGCCGCGCACCGTGCCGAAGCCCACCATCGACGCCACGTTCACCGCCGACGGCAGCTTGTCCACCGTGTCGAAGAACGCCGCCAGCGAGCGCTGGTCGCTGTCCTCGTCCGAACTCGTGCGCGGGCCGCGCGACGATCCGTCCTGCCCCACCACGATCGTGGTCACGCCCGACCGGATCGTCGACTCCACGTTCGGGTCGGCCATCATGGTACCGTCGCCGTGCGAGTGGATGTCCACGAATCCCGGCGCGACGGCTTGGCCCTTGGCGTCGACCTCGAGCCGGCCGGTGGCCTTGAGCTTCCGGCCGACGGCGACCACGCGACCGCCGTCGAGCGCGACGTCGGCCTCGATGCCCGTGCTCGCGGCCGAGCCGTCAAAGACCGTGCCCCCACGGATGACGACGTCCACCTTCTCGCTGCCTCCGTGGAGACGCGTGGGTGCGCAGGCCGCCAGCGCGGCGGCCGAGGCGGAGAGAACGAAGTCGCGGCGGGAGGTAGGCACGGGACTGGCTCGGCGAAGGGTGATGCCCAATAGAATACGACAGCGCGGGACGGAACACGACATCACCGACGAACAGAGGGGGCGACCATCCCGGCCGCCCCCCCGTCCATTGGCCCCCATCCGCCATCCGCCATCCGCCAGCCGCCATCCGCCATCCAGTTTCTAGTACCGATACGCCTCCGGCTTGTACGGTCCCTCCACCGGCACGCCGATGTACGCCGCCTGCTTGTCCGTCAGCTGCGTCAGCTGCACGCCAAGCTTGTCGAGGTGCAGGCGCGCCACCTTCTCGTCGAGCTTCTTCGGCAACGTGTACACGATCTTTTCGTCGTACTTCGTCCCCGACACCGTCGGCTTGCCCTGCGCCGCGAGGTGCAGGTCGATCTGTGCCACCACCTGGTTCGTGAACGAGCAGCTCATCACGAAGCTCGGGTGGCCCGTGGCGCAGCCGAGGTTCAGCAGGCGCCCCTCGGCGAGGATCAGCACCGAATGGCCGTCGGCGAACACCCACTCGTCGAACTGCGGCTTGATGTTGTTGCGCGTGATGCCCGGGTAGGTCTTGAGCCCGGCCATGTCGATCTCGTTGTCGAAGTGGCCGATGTTGCCCACGATGGCCTTGTCCTTCATCAGCGCCATGTGGTGCACGGTGATGATGTCGTAGTTGCCCGTCGCCGTCACGAAGACATCGGCGGTCTTCACCACGTCGTCGAGGCGCGCCACCTGGTACCCCTCCATGGCCGCCAGCAGCGCGCAGATGGGATCGATCTCGCAGATCACCACGCGCGCCCCCTGGCCCTTCAGCGCCTGCGCGCACCCCTTGCCCACGTCGCCGTAGCCCAGCACCACCGCCACCTTGCCGGCGAGCATCACGTCGCTCGCGCGCAGGATGCCGTCGGTGAGCGAGTGCCGGCAGCCGTACAGGTTGTCGAACTTCGACTTCGTCACCGAGTCGTTGACGTTGATCGCCGGAAAGAGCAGCGTGCCGGCCTTCATCATCTCGTACAGGCGATGCACCCCGGTGGTCGTCTCTTCCGAGACGCCCTTCAGGTCCGTGGCCACCGTCGTCCAGCGCTGGCCGTCCTTCTTGAGCTCGGCGGCGAGCAGGCCGAGGATCACGCCGTACTCCTCGCTGTCGTTCACCGGATTGTACGCCGGCACCTGCTTCGCCTTCTCGAACTCGACGCCCTTGTGGATCAGCAGCGTGGCGTCGCCGCCGTCATCGAGCAGCAGGTTGGGGCCGGTGCCGTCGGGCCACATCAGCGCCTGCTCGGTGCACCACCAGTATTCGTCGAGCGTCTCGCCCTTCCAGGCGAAGACCGGCACGCCGCGCGGGTGCTCCGCCGTGCCGTCCTTGCCGACCGCGACGGCGGAGGCGGCATGATCCTGGGTGGAGAAGATGTTGCACGACACCCAGCGCACGTCGGCGCCGAGCTCGGCCAGCGTCTCGATGAGCACGGCCGTCTGCACGGTCATGTGCAGCGAGCCCATGATCTTGGCGCCCGCGAGCGGCTTGAGGGCGCCGTACTCGGCGCGCAGCGCCATGAGGCCGGGCATCTCGTACTCGGCGAGGCGGATTTCCTTGCGCCCCCACTCGGCGAGCGCGATGTCCTTGACCTTGAACGGGGGGCGGCCGGCGGAGACGGACGCGTCGAAGGCGTGAGTGAGCGTGGGCATGGTTGGTTTGTTATGGTGGATGGCGGAGGGCGGATGGCGGAGGGCGGAGGGCGGAGGGCGGAGGGCGGAGGGCGGATGGCGGATGGCGGATGGCGGATGGCAGATGGTGACGCATTTGGTATCGTACGGCCGACAGCGTAGAGCGTAGAGCTTAGAGCTTAGAGCTTCCTTTCCCGGCGGCGGCGCGACTTCCCAACCCCGAGCACCGCACTGAACAGTGTCGGCCCCTTCGCCCCCGGCAGCGCCGGCAGCGCGTGGACGCGTGCCGACGCGAACCCGGCCTCGCGCGCCCACCCTTCCATCTGGCCAACGTCGAAGCCGAGCCAGACGTGCCCCATGGTCTGCCGGTACTCCTCGTGTTCGTGCGGCCGCATGTCGATGACCAGCAGGCGGCCATTGGGGCGCAGCACGCGCCGTGCCTCGGCCAGCACCGGAACCACGTCGGCGACGTAGGGCAGCACGAGCGACATGACCGCCACGTCCACCGAGCGCGCGTCCAGCGGCAGCGCCTCGAGCCGCCCCTGCCGCACCTCGGAGTGCGCGACGCCGTGC
>JBBQZD010000259.1:0-4222 GCA_038208045.1 Gemmatimonadales bacterium
TCGTCCGTGACAGACGCCGGCGCCGGCTCCTGGAAGCCAACCGGCTCCAGGTCGGCATCGGCCGCTGGTGCCCAATCCTCGGGCAGGGCGTCCACCCCAGCCACGGGTGTCGCGGTGCGTCCCGTGGCCTCATCCAGCACGGCGCGCAGCCGTGTGAGTTCGCCGTGCAGCGCGTCGCGCTCGGCGGCGGCGGCGGCGATGTCGTCGTCCAGTCGGGTCCGGCGCTTCTCCCACTCGCGCTCCGAGTACTCGCCCACGGCCGCCCGGAGTTCGGCCTCGGCGCGTTCCTCCCGCTTGGCCGCGAGGGCCTGTTCCTTGTCGGTCAGACGCATGGCCACGTCGGCGGCGAGGGCCTGCACCGAGTCGGCCGCCGCCGTCAGCTTGCCCTGCACCTTCTCCAGCTTGGCCAGATAGTCGGCGCGCACGCGCTCGTAGACGGCCGGTGCCGTGTCGGCGCGGCGTGCATCGAGCGCCGCCAGCCAGCCCGACACCTTGCGGGCCTCGGTGAGCAGCTTCTCGACGGATTCGACGGTGTCGCGATCGGGCTGGGTCATGCGCGGGTCACCTGGTCACTGGCTGCGGGCTGCGCGTCGCTGCGCATCGAGCGCTGCGAGCGCGTCGGGGGGCAAGTTCGGAACGTCGCCCAGGGCACGCGCCGCCCACAGGATGCGGGCGCCGTGCTCGAGGCTCTCCATGCGCTGGTGCGCGTCGGTGAGCGACCGGCCGACCGTCAGCGCGCCGTGATGCGCCATGAGGAAGGCCTCGTGGTTCGCCCAGAACGGCTCGAATGCGTCGGCGACGCCATCGGTGCCCGGCGTGGCGTAGGGCACGAGCGGCACGGGGCCGACGCCGAGCCGGAGCTCGGCCAGCGAGGCGCCGTCGAGCGGGATGCCGGCAACGGCGAACGCGGTGGCCGTGGGAGGATGCGCATGGACCACGGCTTGCACGTCGGCGCGCCGTTGGTACGCGCGCAGGTGCACGGCTACCTCGGACGACGGACGCCGCGCGCCCGTGCGCATCGTACCATCGAGTCCGAGTTCCACGAGATCCTCCGGGCGAACGTCCACCTTCGACAGGCCGGCCGGCGTCACGAGGATGCGGTCATCGTCCAGCCGGACGGAGACGTTCCCGTCCTGCCCCGCAATGAGACCGCGCTCGTAGAGCCGTCGGCAAACGGCGCACACCGCCCGCCGGAGTTCGTCAGTCCGGTGCGTGGCGGCTACCCCATCCGTTGATGGACGACCAGACCGTCGACGAGGGTACACAGCACCCGGCCGTACAGCGTCTTGCCGGCGTACGGCGTGTTGCGTCCCTTCGTGAGGAACCCCGCGGGGTCCACGGTCCAGGCCATGTCCGGGTCGAAGACGGTCATGTCGGCCACGGCGCCACGCCGCAGCGTGCCCCCCGGCAGGCCGAAAATGCGCGCCGGCGCGCACGACATGCGGTCCACCAGCGTGCCGAGCGAGAGGATCTGCGAGCGCACCAGCCAGGTGAGGTTGACGGCGAGCGCCGTCTCGAGGCCGACGATGCCATTGGGGGCGTCGCTGAACTCCCGCTCCTTCTCGTCGTTGTGGTGCGGCGCGTGGTCGGTGGCGATGACGTCGATGGTGCCGTCCTTCACCGCCTGCTGCACGGCCTCCACGTCAGCGAGCGACCGGAGCGGCGGATTCATCTTGGCGTTGGTGTTGTAACCCTCGACCTCGTCCTCGGTGAGCGACAGGTGATGCGGGCACGCCTCGGCCGTCACGCGGATGCCGCGCTCCTTGCCCCAGCGGATCAGGTCCACGGATCCCCGCGTGCTCATGTGGCACAGGTGCACGTGCCCACCGGTGAGCCGCGCGAGCAGGATGTCGCGGATGGCCATGATTTCCTCGGCCTCCGCGGGAATGCCCTTGAGCCCGAGACGCGCCGAGAGGTAGCCCTCGTTCATCGCGCCGCCGGCCGCCAGCGTGGGGTCCTCGCAGTGGTCGGCGACGGGAATGCCGAACGTGCGCGCGTACTCGAGCGCGGTGCGCATCATCTGCGCGCTCACCACCGGCTTGCCGTCGTCGCTCACCGCCACGGCGCCGGCGCCCACCATCTCGCCGAACTCCGCGAGCTGCTCGCCCCGCTGTCCGATGGTGATGGCGCCGTACGGATAGACGCGCGCCGCGTTGGCCGCGCGTCCCTGCTTGAGCACGAAACCGACGGCCGCCTGGTTGTCGGTGACCGGGTCGGTGTTCGGCATGGCGCAGACGGCGGTGAAGCCGCCCGCGGCCGCGGCGCGTGCGCCGGTGAGGATGGTCTCGACGTCCTCGCGTCCCGGCTCGCGCAGGTGGCAGTGCACGTCAATGAACCCGGGGGCGACCACCTGCCCCGCGCAGTCGATGACGGTGGCGCCGTCGGGCGCGGCGATGCGACCGCCGGCACTCTCGATCAGTCCGTTGCGCACCAGCAGGTCGCCCACGGCGTCGAGGTTGGCCGACGGATCGACGAGCCGGCCGCCCCGGAGCAGGATGTCGGGAGACGGGGCCATCAGCGGTCTCCGCCCTTGGCGGCTTCGGCGAGCGCGGGGGTGTTGCCGGCGAGGAGGTAGAGCACGGCCATTCTCACGGCGACCCCGTTGGTCACCTGGTCGAGGATCACGGAATGCGGGCCGTCGGCCACGTCGCTGTCGATCTCGACGCCGCGGTTCATGGGGCCCGGGTGGAGGATCAGCACGTCGCGCGGCGCGCGATCGAGGCGCTCGCGCGTGACGCCGAAGACGCGGTTGTACTCGCGCAGCGACGGGATGTACCCCGCCTGCATGCGCTCGAGCTGGAGGCGCAAGATGTTGAGCGCGTCGGCCCACTCGATGGCCTGCTCGATGCGGTCGAAGACGGTGACGCCGAAGTCCTCGATGGCGCTGGGCAGCAGCGAGCGCGGTCCGCAGACGGCCACCTCGGCGCCCAGCTTGGTCAGCCCCCAGATGTTGGAACGCGCGACCCGCGAGTGCAGCACGTCGCCGCAGATGCAGATGCGCTTGCCCTGCAGCGACCCGAAGCGCTGCCGCAGCGTCAGCAGGTCGAGCAGCCCCTGCGTGGGGTGCTCGTGCGTGCCGTCGCCGGCATTGATGACGTTGCTCTCGATGCGCTCGGCGAGGAACTGCGCGGCGCCGGACGACGCGTGGCGGATGACCACCATGTCGATGCGCATCGCCTCGAGGTTCTTGGCCGTGTCGACCAGGGTCTCGCCCTTGGACACCGACGAGCTGGCAATGGCGACGTTGACGGTGTCGGCGGACATGCGCTTCTCGGCGAACTCGAACGAGATGCGCGTGCGCGTGCTCGCCTCGAAGAAGAGGTTCACGACCGTCGCGCCACGGAGGGTCGGCACCTTCTTGATGGCGCGCTCGCTGATCTCGCGCAGCGGCTCGGCCGTGTCGAGAATCATGGAAATCTGCCCGGCGCTCAGGTGCTCGAGTCCGAGCAGGTCCTTGCCGAGCGGCGCGATCACGTGTCCTCCCCGACCATCACCATCGTCACCTCGTCCTTGCCGTCGAGTTCGGCGACGCTGACGTCGACGCGCCCGTTCCCCGGCACCTCCACCACGCGGCCTGTGACGTCGGCGTGGATGGGCAGCTCGCGTCCGCCACGGTCGATCAGCACCGCGAGCATGATGCGCGCCGGCCGCCCGAAATCGGCCAACTCGTCCAGCGCCGCGCGGATGGTGCGGCCGGTGTAGAGCACGTCATCCACGATGCACACGATCTTGCCGTCGAGCTCCCACGGCAGCTCCGTCTTGCCCACGATCGGGCGCGGCCCGACCGTCTGCAGGTCGTCGCGATACAGCGTGATGTCGAGCGATCCGCGCGGCACGGCCACGTGCTCGTGCGCGAGGATCATGGCGGCGAGGCGGTCGGCGAGCTGGACGCCGCGGCGCTGGATGCCGACGAGCACCAGTCCGTCGGTGCCGTCGGCGCGCTCGACAATTTCATCCGCCATGCGCGCCACGGTGCGCGCGAGCGCACGGGCGTTGTGGACGATCGTCGTGGCGGTAGACATGTCGTTCGTTAATATGCCCTGGGGGGTCGGGGGGGGACAACCGGGGGGGAAAAAAGAACACGGCGCCCTCCGCACATACGGAGAGCGCCAGCGGGGGTGGCCGTGCGCCGGAGCGCTGGGGACCGGCGGTCCCGTGCCGGCGCTCAGGCCGCGGCGCGGGGCGCGACGGAACGCTCGCGGCTCGCCCGCGCGAGGTACAC
>JBBQZD010000260.1:0-4190 GCA_038208045.1 Gemmatimonadales bacterium
CGCCGCCGGTGATGACCACACCGGCCGCGAGCTGGTTGAGGTAGCCGGCCTGTTCGATGTCGCGCACGGCCAACTCGTAGATCTCCGACGTGCGCTGGTGGATGATGTGCGCCAGCAGTTCCTTCTGGATCTGGCGGTCACCCTGCGCCACGGTGCTCGGCAGGCGAATGGTGTCGCCGTGCGGCACCATCGGCTCGTAGGCGCAGCCGTAGGCCTCCTTCAGCCGCTCGGCGTCGGTCTGCGTGACGCCAAGCCCGTGCACGATGTCGGCCGACACGTTGTTGCCGCCGTAGCCGATGGTACCGAGGTGCCGGATCTTGCCCTCGTGGAAGATCGCGAGGTCGGTCGTCCCCGCCCCGACTTCCACCAGCGCCACGCCCAGTTCCTTTTCGTCGTCCGTGAGCACGCTCAGCGCCGCGGCGAGCGGTTCGAGCACGAGTTCCTGCACCTTGTAGCCGGCGCGCTCCACGCTCTTGCGCAGATTCATCGCCGGCGACGACCCGATGGTCACCAGGTACATCTCGGTCTCGAGGCGCGTGCCGATCATCCCGACGGGATCGCGGATGCCGAGGTTCTTGTCGACCGTGTATTCCTGCGGGATCGCGTGAATGAGTTCGCGGTCCTGCGCGATGGGCTGCGCGCGCGCCACGGCGTTGGCGCGGTCCACGTCACTGCGCGTGATCTCGCTGCCGGTCACCGAGGCAATGCCCGTGCTCGTCACCGCCTGCACGTGCTCGCCGGCGATGCCGCAGAAGACGCTTTCCACGCGGGCCCCCGCCATCTGCTCGGCGTCGGCCATGGCCTTGGTGATGCACCGCATCGTCTCTTCGATGTCGGCCACGACGCCGCGGCGCAGGCCGGTGGTCTTGGCTTGGCCGATGCCGAGGATGTTCACCGTGGGGTGCTTCGGCAGGTCGCCCACCACCTCGGCGATGATCGCCGTGGTCTTGGCCGAGCCGATGTCGAGGCCAGCTACGAGTCTGTCGAGGTTCATGGGAGCCTGGCGATGACCTGGTCGCGGTAGCGCAGGTCGAGCTCGACGGCGCGCCGTCCACGGCGCGCGAGGTCGCGTTCGACCGGCAGGATGTCCGACAAGCGGGCCGCGGAGAGATCCCCGGCGGCCAGTACGGAGAGTGAATCGACCTGCAGCGCCAGCTCGCCGCGCGGCAGGCGCTGCACGTCACTGATGCGGGCGAAGAGTGCCGGCGAGTCTTGGCGCACGTCGCCAAGCAGGCGCAGCGCGGCCACGTCGCGTGAGGCGACGACGGGCAGGTCGAGATCCACGGCCGTCGGGTCGATGGGCAGCGGGCGACCGGTGGCGTCATACGGCGCCAGTCCCGCGGCGGTGGCGACGAGGGCCACCGGCGGCACTTCCGTGATGTGCACGACCAGCGTGCCCGGCATCCGCCGCGAGATGCGCACGTCGCGCACCTCCGGATGCGACCCGATCCGGCGTTCCCAGATGCCCGCGTCGTCCCAGATGGACGCCACGGTGTCAATCCGCATGCGCGCGATGATCTGGTCGGGCGCGATGTAGCGCGTCCCCTCGATCTCGACCTTGCGCGCGTGGAAGAAGGCCATGCGGCGCGCGCCGGCGCGGAGCGCGAACGGGGAGGCAACCGCCGCCGCGACCGCTGCGCCGATGAGCACGCGGCGCGCGATGACGCGGAACTTCGAGGGGGACTGGGCGGGCTCGGCCATGACAACCTTAGACGAGCGGGAGCGGGTCGCGGAAACACCTGGGCAAGAGGTGTGGAGCAGACGGATGTCTTGGTGCGCGACGGGGGGTCCTGCTGCGCTACGCTCTATGCGCTACGCCGTACGCTCTAGGCCGACAGGAGGGCGCGGAGTTCGGGCCCTGTCCGGGTGATGTCGCCTGCGCCTATGGTGATGACCACGTCGCCTGACTGCACGAACGCCGCGAGCGCGGCGGCGGCCGACTCGCGCGGCCCAGCCCAGGCTGGCGCCTTTCCCGCCGTCTCTGCGGCCGTCGCAATCAGCTGTGCCGTCACACCCGGAAGCGGCGCCTCTCGTGCGGGATAGATGTCGCACAGGAAGACCTCGTCGGCCGCCGCCAGCGCCTGGCCAAACTCGTGCGCGAAGTCGCGCGTGCGGCTGAACAGGTGCGGCTGAAACGCCACGACCAGCCGCTGCCCGGGAAATGCCGACCGTGCGGCGGCGACCGTCGCGCGAATTTCGGTGGGGTGGTGCGCGTAGTCGTCCACCAGCTCGATACCGCGCACCGCGCCGAGCCGCTGAAAGCGGCGCTCCGCGCCCACCAGCGCCGCCAGTCCTGGCGCCATTTGTTCCACCTTCAGCCCGAACGCGCCGACGCCCACCGCCAGCGCGGCCAGCGCGTTGCGCACGTTGTGGTCGCCGGGCACCGCCAGCGCCACGGTGCCGAGGGCCTTGCCATCAAAGACGACGTCAAACGCGGTGCCGCCGTCGGTGGCACGCACGTTCACCGCCTGCAGGCGCGCGTCGGGGCTCGTCATGCCATAGCGGATCACTTCCGCGGTCGCCGGCGTGGGCAGCGCATTGGCCCCGGGATCGTCCGCGCAAAGCACGATCCACCGTGCGCGCCCGGCGAACTCGGCGAAGGTGCGCGTGATGTCGGCCAGGTCGGCATAGATGTCGAGGTGATCGGCCTCGACGTTCGTCACGACGGCCACCTGCGGCCAGAGCGCGAGGAACGAGCGGTCGTACTCGTCGGCCTCCACCACAAACGCCGACTCGCCGCCGTATTTCAGGTTGCCGCCCCAACTCGTGACCCGCGCGCCGACCACGCCGGTCGGTGAGATGCCGGCCGCGGTCAACGCCTCGGTGGTCATCACGGTCGTGGTGCTCTTGCCGTGCGTGCCGGCGATGCCGACGAGCGTGCCCCCCACGCAGCATTCGGCGAGCGCCTCGGCCCGGCGCACGAGCGGCAGGCCAAGCGCACGGGCGCGGACGAGCTCCGGATGGTCGGCCGGCATCGCGCTCGTGTACACGACTGCGCGGGCGCCATCGAGGTGCGCCGGATCGTGTCCCGCGAGCACCAGCACGCCGGCGCGCTCCAGGTCCGCCACGTTGCCGGGGTCACGGTCGCAGCCGGTGACGCGCATGCCGCGCTGCACGAGCAGCTCGGCGAGGGCGCTCATGCCGGCGCCCGTCACGCCGATGAAGTGCACCGGGCGTTCGTCCGTTCGGTTGATCAGGGCCATGGGAGATTGCGAGACGGGAATCGTTGCGTGCTAGAGACGACGCAGCCGCCTGAATGGTGACGCCTCGCTGGACGCGAACGCGCAGCCGATTCCCCGTCTGGCGACAAGCATCGGCGGCGTGCAGCGGCCCGATTGTCCCTAGTGCGCGCCGTTCTCGCGCACCGCGCGCACCGCGCGCACCGCGCGCACCGCGCGCACCGCACTGATGCAACTCCCCTGGTTCCTGAACACGCGTCCGTCGTCATCACGACGCGACCGCCACCCGGCGTCGCGGCAGTCGTCGACCGAACGCGGCACGTCGTAGGCCGACACACGCAACTGGTCGAAGAGGAACCCATGGCCGGCCGTCGCTGGCGCGGGATCGCCCGGAATGCCGCGGTGACGGTCGTTCCCGGTGCGAAACATCAGGCGGTTCACCGCCGGCGGGTTGCCGCCGAAGTTCGCGCGTCCGTTGACGTCCTGTGCGTAATACGTTTCCCAACTCGTGCCGACGTGCCGTAGCTGGCCGTCGACATACACCCGCACCACGTCATTCGACGGTCCGTCAACCAAGTCCATCGCCAGCCGGACGCGATGCGGGACCCGCCGGTCGAGTCCGTGTGCGACGGTCGTCTGCAGGAAGATCCCCGGCTGCAGGGAGTCCGACCGTTCGGCAAAGACGAGCGCGAGGCCGTCGTCCAGGTCGGCCATCTGCAGCCAGCTCATGCGGAGATCGTCGCCGCGCGCAGGGCTCACCACCACCTCGAGCCCCGTCTGCACAGCCGCGGGCACCGTGGACGCGATGAGCCATTCGGCGTCGAAGTGGTTGCGCCGCGCGGCGCCCGCGCGCGCGTAGTCGGTCAGTCCGTCGCGGCTGAGGGAGCTGGCACCCACCTGGCCGGCCATGTCGAGCGTCCGGCGTGAGAAGGTCTGATCCGCATAGCAGCCGGAGGTGACGGCGTTGGAGATGCGAAGACTGCGCGCGCCGAAGGTCGGCCATCCGTCCCC
>JBBQZD010000261.1:0-4182 GCA_038208045.1 Gemmatimonadales bacterium
GTCTTCGCCATCTCCACGTACCTCACGATCTCGACGACGTTCCTGTTCGTCGGGCTCATTCCCGACATCGCGGTGCTGCGCGACCGCGAGAAGAACCCGACGCGCCGCGCCATCCTCGCCTTCCTGTCGTTCGGCTGGCGCAACAGCGAGCGCGAATGGCGCCACTTCGCCCGGGCCTACCTGTTCCTGGCCGCAGTCAGCACGCCGCTGGTGCTGTCGGTGCATTCGGTGGTGTCGTTCGACTTTGCCATGGCGCTCACGCCGGGCTGGCACACGACAATCTTCCCGCCCTACTTCGTGGCGGGCGCCATCTTCTCGGGCATCGGCATGGTCTTCACGATCATCATCCCGATCCGGAGATTTTTCAACCTCAGGCACTATGTGACGCTCAACCACCTCGACGCGGCCGCCAAGCTGGCGCTGTTCACGTCCATGGTGGTGGGGTGCGCCTACATCATCGAGTTCTTCATCGCCTGGTACGGCGGCGTGCAGGCCGAGCAGGACTACTTCTGGAACCGGGTCTTCGGCCAGTGGTGGTGGGCGGCGTGGATCATGCTTACCTGCAACATGATCCTGCCGCTGTCGCTCTTCTCGCAGAAGCTCCGCCGCAATCCGACCTGGCTCTGGCTCCTGTCGATCACCATCAACATCGGCATGTGGTTTGAGCGCTTCGTCATCGTGGTGCCGTCGCTCTCGCACGAGTTCGAGCCGTGGCAGTGGACGAGCTACAAGCCGACCTGGGTGGACATGGCGATCCTGCTCGGCTCGTTCGGCTGGTTCTTCATGTGGTTCCTGCTCTTCATCAAGCAGCTGCCCGTGATCGCGATTTCCGAGGTCAAGGAGATCGTGCCGCCGCGGCTGCGGCACGCGCATGCGCACACGCCCGCCACGGCCGACGACTTTGAACCCTCCACGCCTGGAGCCCATTCCTGATGCGCGGCGTCCTGGGTCACTTCAAGGAACTCGACGGGGCCGTCGAGGCCATCACCGAGCTGAAGCGCACGAAGCTCGGCGACGTCACCGTCTTCACGCCGACGCCGCGCCACGAGATTGACGACGCGGTGCGCCCGCCGCGCAGTCCGGTGCGGCTGTACATGCTCATCGGCGGCCTGTCGGGGTGCGTGTTCGGCTTCTGGATCGCCATCTGGTCGTCCAACTACTGGCCGCTCGTAGTGGGCGGCAAGGCGATCTCGAGCTGGATTCCGTACACCATCTTCGGCTTCGAGGTCTTCGTGCTCGTCGGCGCCCTCTCCACGGTCGCCGGCCTGTTCATTCACGCGCGCATCCCGCGCGTGACGGCGACCGTCGGCTACGACCCCCGCTTCAGCCATGGCGACTACGGCATCTGGGTGGAGTGCGCGCCCGACAAGCTCGCAAGCGCCGAAGCGCTCCTCAGGAAGCACGGGGCGGCGGAGGTGCGTGGTGAACGCTAAGGCGATGATGCGCGGCACGGCCCTGGCCGCCCTGCCGCTCGCGCTCGGTGCGTGCAGCTGGTTCACCGACTTCCAGCAGCAGCCGACGATACAACCCTGGCAGGTGTTCAACGCCGACTCGGCGGAGACCAAGGGCTTCCGCGGCAATCCGCAGGGGTCCGTGTCGATCAACGGCACGGCAATGCCGTCGTGGGTGGTGGGCTACGGCGCCCTGCCCGGCGTCATTGACTCCATGTCGTCGCTGGCCAATCCCGTGCCGGCAGACTCGGCATCGGTGCACCGCGGCCGGATCGAGTACCAGATCAACTGCGCCGTCTGCCACGGCCGCGCCGGCCTCGGCGACGGCACCGCGACCAAGCTCGGCATGGTGCCGCTGCCGCTGGTGTCGGACCGCGCCAAGAAGTTCACGGATGGCTATTTCTGGGGCATGATGCGCAACGGACGCGGCCTGATGCCGTCGTACAACCGCATCGAGGAGATGGACCGCTGGGACGTGGTGAACTACATCCGCGTCCTGCAGGGGAGCGTGCCCGGATTCGTGGCGGACACCACGCCGCCCGGCTTGCCCGGCGAGACGGGTGACAAGGTGCCCGGGCCGTCGCGCCTGGGCCCGGCCCGGTCGGCGCCGTATGCCCATCCGACGGTGAACGCTTCGCCCAGGCCCGCGACCCACGCCGCGCCCGACGGGGCCGCCGAGACCACGACTGAGGGCCACGATCGATGAGCGGCCACGAAACTCCGGCGCCGTCGCGCGCGCGCGTGCTCGCGGCGATGGACAAGCCGATTCCCGGGCACTTCAAGCAGGCCTTCCTGGCGATGTTCTTCGCCGGCGCGGCCGTGTTCGTCTACGGCGCCATCCGCGGCAACGGGCGCGCGTGGCAGGCCTTCCACGTCAACTGGCTGTTCTTCTCGATCATCGCCTCGGCCGCCGTGATGTTCGTCGCGGTGCAGCGCATCACCACGGCGCGCTGGTCGCGCTCGGTGATCCGCCTTCTCGAGGGGATGGCGGCGTTCCTGCCGTTCGCCTTTCTCGGTCTCCTGCTCACCATCTTCGCCGGGGCCCGGTATGTCTATCCGTGGTGGAACCTGCCCGGCACCGGCGAGCTGATCCACGAGAAGGACCTGTGGCTGGGCCACGGCTTCTTCTGGGCGCGCGCCGTCGTGGTGATGGGCGCGATGACGGTGCTGCAACTCTGGTACGTCTGGACCTCCGTGCGCCTGGACGTCGGCATCACGCCGGAAGGCGGCGCGCCGTGGGCCGCCGGAATTCGCGCGGCCATGCGGCGCGGCTTCCGCGACGAGCGCCGCGAGCTGCACAGCACGCACAGCCTGCAGGGCAAGCTGGCCGTCTTCATGGCCATCCTGTTCGGCTTCGGCTGGTCGATGCTGTCGTGGGACCACTCGATGTCGCTCGACGTGCACTTCTTCAGCACCATGTACGGCTGGGCCGAGTTCATGGGCGGCTGGCTGGTGGCGCTCATGCTGTTCAGCGGTCTCGTGCGCTGGTTCAGCGCGCATCTGGGCGCGCAGGACCTCATCACGGAGAAGCAGTATCACGATATTGGCAAGCTCTGCTTCGCCTTCACGGCCTTCTGGGGCTATCTCCACTTCTCGCAGTACCTGGTCATCTGGTATGCGAACATGCCCGAGGAGACCCACTTCTTCACGCTGCGCCTCAGCGGCGTCTGGAAGAACGTCACGCTCGCCTCGGTGGTGCTGACGTTCCTGTTGCCATTCTTCGGCCTGCTCAGCGTGAAGGCCAAGACGTGGGCGCCGACGATGATGTTCTTTGCGGGCTGCTCCTTCGTCGGGATGTGGCTGGTGCGCTACGTCGAGGTGTATCCGTCGATCTACGGCCCGCACACGTACAACGGCTTGCCGCTCGGCACGTGGGAGCTGGCGATCTTCATTGGCTTCGTCGGCCTGTTCGGCTGGAGCTACGTCCAGTTCATGGATGCCTTCCCGAAGATGCGCGTCTTCCTGATGACGTCGGAGTACCGCGACGAGGTGCAGGTGCCGTGCGATCCCGTGACGATGGAGCCGCTGCCGGCGCATGAGTAGGGATGGCGGATGGCGGATGGCGGATGGCGGATGGCGGATGGCGGATGGCGGATGGCGGAGCGCACGATCAAGGTGCGGTCCGCCGTTTCGCATTGCGACGAATCGCGCGAAGGAACGCACTGAGTTGAGCGGTCACGTGGTCAAGTTCGGAAGTGAGCGCCTCGGCGACCGGTGCGGGAAGCAACCCGGCATCGCAGGCGAACAACAGATGGTAGTCGGTCTCCTTGGCCGAGGCGAGCGCGATTCCGACGTATCGCCCAAGCTCCGCCTGGGACTGGCTGCCGGCGCCCTCTGCGAGATTGGCCGGGATTGACTGGGCCGAACGCTGCACCTGCCAGCGAAGCGAGCGATCCGGAATGGCGAGCGCTTGCGCGTAGCACCGCAGGGCAAACGCGTGCGCGTCGCGCCAGACGGCCAGCTTTCTATACGGATACATGAGCGGACGATCCGGGTGCGGCGAGTGCGATACGTCATCGGACGATTGCGCTCACATCGCGTGGTTGCATCCTCCGCCCTCCGCCCTCCGCCTTCCGCCCTCCGCCCTCCGCCGGGTCTGTCCCGAGTCTAGTTGAAAATTCAGGTGGTGCCTCCATACTGCAGCGTTGATCCCAGCAAGGATTCACGCTCCACCACAGAGGACACCACCCATGCGAAGAGTACGAGGAAAGGCCCCGACGCACCAGCAGGC
>JBBQZD010000262.1:0-4181 GCA_038208045.1 Gemmatimonadales bacterium
GACTGGGACCGCTGGTTCTCCATCAACCTTGCGAACCCGGCGAAGGATCCGCTGCTGCTGACGACAACCGACGGCCTGATCGAAGGCGCCGGCTCGGTGGAACTGTCGGCCGACGGCAGGACGATGTACTACTGCACCAACGCCAAGGAGATCGAGCGCCGGCACATCTGGTCGGTGCCCGTCGCCGGCGGCACGCCGCAGCAGGTGACCACCGGCGAAGGCTTCGAGACGTCGCCCGTGGCGCTGCACTCGGGCAAGGCGCTCGCCGTCCTCTACTTCGACTGGAACACGCCCGCGTCGGTGGGCATCGTGCCATCGGGCCGCAGCACGGCAAAGACCGTCTTCCCCGTGCTCGGCAAGAGCTTCCCGCGCGACGCACACGTGAAACCGCAGGTCGTGTGGACCAAGGCCGCCGACGGCATGGCCGTCAGCAACCAGCTTTTCCTGCCGAAGGACCTCACGCCCGGCGAAAAGCGCCCGACCATGATCTTCGTGCATGGCGGCCCCATGCGGCAGATGCTGCCGGGCTACCACTACATGGAGTTCTACCACTGGGCCTACGCGTACAATCAGTGGCTCGCGGCGCAGGGCTATGTCGTGATGTCCATCAACTACCGCAGCGGCATCGGCTACGGCAACAAGTTCCGCAATGCGCCGAACACCTACTGGCGCGGCAACGCCGAGTATCAGGACGTCGTCGCCGGTGCGATGTACCTGCGCAGCCGCGACGACGTGGACGCGTCGCGCCTCGGCATCTGGGGTCTCTCGTACGGCGGACTGCTCACCTCGGAGGCGCTCGCGCGCAACAGCGACATCTTCGTGGCGGGCGTGGACTACGCCGGCGTACACCAGTACGGCACCTCGCTCGACACGGCCGCGGTGACGTTCAAGTCGTCGGCCGTGTCGGCCATCGACGGCTGGAAGTCCCCGGTGCTGCTCGTGCACGGCGACGACGACCGCAATGTCGAGTTCTCGCAGACGGTTGGCCTGGTGCAGTTGCTGCGCGCGCGCAACGTCTACCACGAGCTCATCGTGATCCCGGACGACCTGCACGAGTCCATGCTGCACAAGAACTGGGTCGACACGTGGGAGCGCACCGACCAGTTCCTGAAGCGCTTCGTCTGGAACAAGGAGAAGCCGCCAGCCATGACGCCGTGAGGAACCCTTCGCACTTGCTGCGACGTGCAGCCCTGCCGCTCCTCGCGGCGGGGCTCTCGTCGTTCCCCCTTGGCGGTCAGCAGGTCGCCGACAGCGCGTATCGCGCGCGCGTGCCCGCCCCCGCCTTCGCCGAAGGCGCGGGGCCGGTGGTTCTGCTCGACGAGGCCCACTTCAACTTTCACACGCTCGACGGCCGGTACCTCGTCTTTGGCACCGTCCTGCGCCAGGACGGCTACGTCGTGCGGCCGAACCGGACGCCCTTCACGCGCGCGGCGCTCGGCGCGGCGCGCGTGCTCGTCATCGCCAACGCGCTCAACGCGGTGAACGCAGGCGGCAAGTGGCAGCTGCCCACCCCGTCGGCCTTCACCGCGGCCGAGATCGCGGCCGTGCGCGACTGGGTGCGCGAGGGCGGTTCCCTGTTGCTCATTGCCGATCACATGCCCTTTCCGGGCGCCGCGCATGACCTGGCCGCGGCGTTCGGCATTTACATGCTCAACGGGTTCGCGTACGACTCGACGCGTACGGTCAGCAAGTTCGTGTACCGGCGCGCAGCCGGCTCACTCGCTGCGCACGCGGTCACCGAGGGACGCTCGTCCGCCGAGCGCGTGGACTCGGTGGTGGCGTTCACGGGCCAGGCGTTTCGCGTGGACGCAGCCGGTACGCCGCTCATGACGCTCGCACCCGGCACGACGGTGCTCGAACCGGCGGTGGCCTGGCAGTTCGACGCCACCACTCCCACCGAGCGCGGCGCCGGGCTGCTGCAGGGCGCCGTGGTGCCCTTCGGGCAGGGGCGCGTGGCCGTCTTTGGCGAGGCGGCCATGTTCTCGGCGCAGGTGGCCGGTGCCCAGCGTGCGCCGATGGGCATGAACGATCCTGCCGCTCCGCAGAACGCACAGTTTCTGCTCAACGTCCTGCACTGGCTTACGGGTCTGCTGGGGCGCTGAACGGGCACGCGACGCGACGCGGCGGCGAGTGCCCAAGGCACCCGCCGCCGCGTCGTCCGTCTGGCCGCAGGTACGCTACACGGGCGCTATGCCAGCGCGTCGGCCGTGGCGTCGTCCGGGAACTCCCCTTCCCAGCGCGCCATCACGGCGGTGGCCAGGCAGTTGCCCACCAGGTTGATGGACGTGCGCGCCATATCCATGAGTGCGTCCACGCCGAGGATCACGGCCACCGCCTCGAGCGGCAGCCCGAACATCGTGAGTGCGCCCGACAGGATCACGAGCGACGCGCGCGGCACCGCGGCCACGCCCTTGGACGTGAGCATCAGCGTCAGCATCATCAGCAACTGCTGTCCGAAGGTCAGGTCGATGCCCCCCGCCTGTGCCGCGAAGACCGACGCGATGGCGAGGTAGAGCGTGGACCCGTCCAGGTTGAACGAATAGCCCGTGGGCAGCACGAAGGCGATGATCCGCTTGGGCAGGCCGAACTCCTCGAGCCGCTCCATCGCGAGCGGCAGCGCCGCCTCGGACGAAGCCGTCGAGAAGGCGATGAGCCACGGCTCCTTGATGAAGCTCCAGAAGCGGCGCAGCGGGATCCGCGCGAGGAGCGCCACCGGGATGAGCACGACGAGCACGAAGACGATGAGCGTGCCGTAGAGCGTGCCGACCAGCAGCGCGAGACTGCGCAGCACGCCCAGCCCGCTCTTCCCCACGGTTACGGCGATGGCGCCGCCGATGCCGAAGGGCGCGAACGCCATCACGAGCGCCGTGAACTTGAACATCACCTGGCTCAGTGACTCGTTGAAGTCGAGCATCACCTGCTTCGACCGTCCCTGCACGCGCGACAGGCCCACCGCAAACAGGATGGCGAAGAAGACGATCTGCAGGACCTCGTTGTGCGTCGCCGCCTCGAAGAAGCTCTGCGGCACCATGTGCTCGAGGACGCCGCCGAGGGTGATCTTCGTCTGCGCCAGCTCACTCGCCTTCGTGACGTTGGCGCCCGTGAGGTTCACCCCGACGCCCGGCTTCACCAGGTTCACCGCCCCGAGCCCCAGGAAGAGCGCGGCCGTCGTGACGATCTCGAAATAGATGATCGACCGGAGCGCCAGGCGGCCGACCTTTTTCATGTCGTCGCCGTGCCCCGCAATGCCCACCACCAGCGTGGAGAAGATCAGCGGCACGATGAGCGACTTGATCATCCGCAGGAAGATCGTGCTCAGCGCGCTGGCGGTGGTGAAGATCGCCGGGTAGTCGCTGGCCGGGAACAGCCACCCGACGAGGACGCCCACGACCATGGAGATCGCGATCCACTGAGTCGAGCTGATCTTGCGCCGGGGCGCTGGGACAGAAGGTGCGGTCATGGAAGGCGTGTTACCCGAGGAGTGGAGGGGAGCGTGGCGTCCCCCGTTGCGGTGTCACGTGCCGTGAACGAATCACCCGCGCTGCGGCGCGCCGCTGCGCAGCGTGGAGTTGCGATAGCCATAGCCGACGTAGACCGCGACGCCGATGAGGAGCCACCACCCGAACCGCTCCCACGCCAGGCGCGGCAGTCCCCACATCACGTAGACGCATGCGGAGGCGCCGACGAGTGACACGGGCCAGACGAACGGCACGCGAAACGGCCGCGGCCGATCAGGCTCGAGGTAGCGCAGGGCCAGCACGCCGAGGCAGACCAGCGCGAAGGCGAACAGCGTGCCGATGTTCGTCAGGTCGTACGTCTCGCCCGCGTCGCCGATGAGCGCCCACAGCGCGACGAAGATGCCCGTGAGCGCCGTCGTGACATGCGGAATGTGCGTCTTCGGGTGAATCTTGGCCGCCCAGCGCGGCAGCAGGCCGTCGCGCGCCATCGCGAAGAAGATGCGCGGCTGGCCGTACTGGAAGACCAGCAGCACCGCCGCCATCGAGAAGACGGCGCCGAGCGCCACGATCCTGGAGATGCTCGTGAGCCCCGTCGCGGTAAGCGCGTACGACAGCGGGTCGGCCGTCGTGCCCAGCTGCTGGTACGGCACCATGCCCGTGATCACCGCGCCCACGATGATGTAGATGAGCGTGCAAATGGCCAGCCCGCCGAGGATGCCGATG
>JBBQZD010000263.1:0-4171 GCA_038208045.1 Gemmatimonadales bacterium
CCCTGCAGCCGCAGCACCCCCAGCGAATCGCTGTCCACGAGCACCGCGTTCTCCTCGTCGCGCACGCGTGCCAAGTCGTGGTCTCGTGGGATGATCACCGGCCGCACCCACGCGCGTACCGCGCCCGGCGCCTCACGCACCGCCCCGGCCACGTACTTCAGCACGCCCTGGCGTGACGCTGCGTGTCGGGCCAGCGGTCCGGGATCGTCCGGCAGCGGCTCCACGTTCACGCTGACCTCGGCCGGATCGACTCCCCAGGCGAGCCAGCTCAGGATCGCGATCTTGTCGGCCGCGTCGCGTCCCTGCAGGTCGCGCGACGGATCCGCCTCGGCGAACCCGCGGGCCTGGGCGTCCGAGAGCGCGTCCGCGAACGGCACGCCCTCCGCCACCCGCGTCAGCAGGTAGTTCGTCGTGCCATTCAGGATGCCCGTGATGGTGCGCACGCCGTGACCACCCAGCGCGCCCCGCAGGATGCGCACCACCGGCACCCCGCCACCGACCGCCGCCTCGAAGTGCAGCGACACGCGGCGCCCGTCGGCCAGCCGCTGCAGCGCCGGCCCGTGCGCCGCAATGAGCGTCTTGTTGGCGGTCACCACCGGCCGGCCCTGTGCCAGCGCCGCACGCACGATGCGTTCCGCGGGTTCCATGCCGCCGATGACTTCGACGACCACGTCAGCGTCCGCGCGCAGGAACACATCGACGTGCGCCGTGAGCACGGACGGCGCGACTTTCACGTCGCGCTCCCTTGATGGGTCGCGCACGAGAATGGACGCAAACGCGAAGCGCACGTCGTGGCGTTGCTCAACGGTTGCGTGCTGACTTCGCATGAGTCGCACGAGCGCGGCGCCCACCGTGCCGCAGCCGGCGAGTGCTACGCGCACCGTTCGCACCCGACGGGCCGTGCGGTGTGCGGCAGTCGGCGAGGTTGACGAGCGCGCCAGCGCCGTGTCCGTGCGCGTGATGGTCATGCAACCTCCCGTGCGCCGGCGACTCCGGACGCCTGGCCCAGCGCTTCGCGCAGGATGTCGCCCACCTGCCGGTGTTCCAGCAGGAACGCATCGTGTCCGTGCCGCGACGAGATCTCGCGGTAGTGGGCTTCGGCCTCCGCTGCCCAAGCGCGCACCACGCCCGCCGAATACAGCTGGTCGCCCGCGACCCCGACGGCGTAGAGCGCTCCGTCAATGGCGCGCACTGCGCGCGCCACGCCGCCCCGGCCGCGTCCGACGTCGTGCGCATCCATCGCGTCGAGCAGTGCACGGTACGTTGCGGCATCGAACCGATCGGCCAGCTTCCTGCCCTGATGCTCCAGATAGGAGGACACGCTGAACCGGCCGTCAGACTCGTGCGCTCTGCCGAATCGGGCCTCGAACTCGTCCTCGCTGCGAAAGGCGATCATCGAGATCTGCCGCGCGATCTGCAGCCCTTGGTCGCCGGCCATGTCGAGGCACGCCCGCTGCACGGCGTTCCACGCGATCCCCTGCGCAGTGTGCGCCGCCGGCGCCGCGAGCACGACCGTTGCGCGCGTGGGCGTCGCGCCAAGCACGGCCCACTCGAGCGCGACCATTCCACCCAGCGATCCTCCCGTGGCGAGTGCCACGCCGCGCACGCCCAACGACTCGACCAGCACCGACACGAAGCGCGCCTGATCACGAGGCGTCAGCGCCGGGAACGCCTTGCCCGGCGTTGCCGAGGGCCCCGTCGTACCGTAGCACGAGCCGAGCAGGTTCGGCGCGAGCACGGCCCATCGCTCGGTGTCGAGCGCCCGGCCGGGCCCGATGAGTTCACGCCACCAGTCGCCCGCCGCGTCCGCGGACCCGGTGAGCGCGTGAAACACCAACACCAGGTTGTCACGCAACGCGTTGAGCGCCCCGTCGAGGTGGAACGCCTGGCGCAGGTCGTGCAGCGTAGCGCCGCACTCGAGGGTGAACGACGGCACCGAGTGCACCTGCAGTGCGCGGTGGTGGCAGGTCATGCGGCGTTCCCCGCACCCTGCTGCAGCGCCTGGTCGAGGTCGCGCAGCAGGTCCTCCACGTCCTCGATGCCGACCGACAGCCGCACGAGATCGGCGGTCACTCCCGCCGCGGTCCGCTCGGCGTCGCTCAGCTGCTCGTGCGTCGTGGACGCCGGATGAATGATCAGGCTCTTGGCGTCTCCGACGTTGGCCAGCAGCGAGAACAGCCGGGTCGCCGACGCCACTCGTGCGGCCGCCTTGGCACCGCCGCGCACTCCGAAGGTGAGTACGCCGCCGAATCCGCCGCCGAGGTAGCGCTTGGCGCGCGCGTGCGTGGCGTGCGCCGGCAAGCCGGGGTAGTTCACCCACGTGACCAGGGCGTGGTCGGCCAGGAACTGCGCCACGCGCAGTGCGTTCTCACAGTGCCGCTGCATGCGAAGGTGCAGCGTCTCGAGCCCCTGCAGGAACAGGAAGGCGTTGAACGGCGACAGGGCCGCTCCCACGTCGCGCAGCAGGGTGACCCGCAGCCGGATGGCGTACGCGAGGTTCGCCCCGCCGACGTCGCCGAAGGCCTCGGCGAACCGCAAGCCGTGGTAGGCCGCGTCTGGATCCTGATAGAATGCCTTGAAGCGCGGGGCGCTGCCCCAGTCGAACGTGCCGCCGTCCACCACGACGCCGCCGATGGACGTGCCGTGCCCGCCGATCCACTTGGTCGCCGAGTGCAGCACGATGTCCGCGCCATGCTCGATGGGACGCGCAAGGATCGGCGTGGCGAAGGTGTTGTCCACCACCAGCGGCAGGCCGTAGGCATGCGCGAGGTCGGCGAGCGCGCGGAAGTCCGGCACGTCGAGCCGCGGGTTGCCGATGGTCTCGACGTAGATGGCGCGCGTGGAGTCATCAATGGCGGCGCGCACCGCCGCGTGGTCGTGGATGTCCACGAAGCGCGTGCTGATGCCAAGGCGCGGCAGCGTGTGACCAAACAGCGCCACCGTCCCCCCGTACAGCGTCGTGCTGGCGACGATGTTGTCGCCCGCCTGGGCGAGGTTCAGGATCGCCAGGGTCTGCGCCGCCTGGCCGCTGGCGGTGGCGACGGCCGCCACCCCGCCCTCGAGCGACGCGATGCGTCGTTCGAACACGTCAGTGGTCGGGTTCATGATGCGCGTGTAGATGTTGCCGAACTTGCGCAGTGCAAAGAGGTCGGCGGCATGCTCGGCATTGTCGAACACGTACGACGTGGTGGCGTAGATCGGCACCGCGCGCGCGTTCGTCGCCGGATCAGGCTGTTCCTGCGCGGCGTGCACGGCTCGGGTGCCAAGTCCGAGCGCGGGGGTGGAGGCGGGAGATTCCTGGACGGTGGTGCTCATGATGCATGCTCCGGGTGATGAGGGGGTACGACAAAAAGGCCCTCTCCGAGTGGGAGAGAGCCGGGTGGGGATCGCGAGGTTCGCTAGCCCGTGGGTGGCGCGTTGGCGCGCACGACCGCCCGTCCGTCTCTCCCAAGGGGAAAGCGGCACATGGACATGGCCATGGGGGCGATCGGTGTACGCGACATCTGGACCTGTGTAAAGGGAAGCTCTACGCTCTACGCCGTACGGAACACGCCGTACGACTCATCTACCGCCTACCGCCTACGCAAAAGCCCCGCGGGACGAATAGCCGCGAGGCAAACGCTTTTTAGCTCTTGTTTAACGAGGCAGCAATACGCGGCAAATGACCTCGGGGCACTTCAGTTGTGAAGCGTAGCGTAGCGACAGCCCCGACGGTCGTCAAGGGGATGCCTGCGGCGTCGGCCCGGTCACGGTACAATTACGAGAGGCGTCAGGCCCCTGCGGCCCCGGGGCGCCGGTGCCCGTCCCCCACGCAAGGTGCGACCATGACCGCCGACGACAACGTACCGGAAGCTGCCACTGCTCGTGACGCCCACGGCGTCGCCCACGGCGTCGCCCACGGCGTCGCCCGCCGCGTGGGCAACGTCATCCGGCAGATCATCGGGGCGCCCGACTACGACGGCTACCTCGCCCACGTGCGCGCACAGCACCCGGACCGCACGCCACTCACCGAAGAGCAGTTCCGCCGCGAGCGGATGAGCGCCCGCTACTCCCGGCCGGGCAGTCGCTGCTGCTAACGGCCGGGCGTACCGGCCGGCGCGCGCACCACCACGAGCCCCACGGCCGCCAGCGCCGCACTCGCGGCCCCCACGCCAAACGCGACGGCGCTGCC
>JBBQZD010000264.1:0-4142 GCA_038208045.1 Gemmatimonadales bacterium
CAAGCGCCAGGAGCGCCCACCCGCCGCCCACGGGTGCCACAAAGATCCTTCACGCCGTTCCGCTCTCCGACCAAACCGTATGGCTACCGACACCACGCTTCGCCCCGGCGAGATCAAGGACATCCTGCTTCGTGAAATCGAAGCGGCCGACCTGAACACGCTCGACGTCGAAGAAGTCGGGACGGTGCTGGAGGTGAAGGACGGCATCGCCCGCATCTACGGCCTCCGCAAGGCGATGGCCGGCGAGATGCTCGAGATCACGGCCAGCGAGGCACGCCTGAAGATCACGGCGCTCGCGCTGAACCTCGAAGAGGACAACATCGGCGCGGTGGTGCTGGGCGACTACCTGCAGATCAAGGAAGGGGACGACGTCCGTCGCACCGGGCGCGTGCTCGAAGTGCCGGTCGGTCCCGCCCTCATCGGCCGCGTGGTGGACCCGCTGGGCCGCCCGATTGACGGCAACGGACCGATTGACACGCCGTACAGCCGCAAGGTGGAGAGCGAGGCCCCGGGCATCATCGTGCGCCAGCCGGTGAAGGAGCCGCTGCAGACGGGCATCAAGGCGATCGACAGCATGATTCCGATCGGCCGTGGCCAGCGCGAGCTCATCATCGGCGACCGTGGCACGGGCAAGACCGCCGTCGCCGTGGACACGATCATCAACCAGAAGGGCACCGGCGTCATCTGCGTCTACGTCGGCATCGGCCAGAAGGCGTCGACGATCGCTTCGGTGGTCGAGAAGCTCAAGCACGCCGGCGCGATGGAGTTCACGATCGTCGTGGCGGCCTCGGCCTCCGATCCCGCGCCGATGCAGTACATCGCCCCCTACGCGGGCGCGGCGATGGCCGAGTACTTCATGTATCACGAGGGCAAGGCGACGCTCGCCGTGTACGACGACCTGTCGAAGCAGGCGGCGGCCTACCGCCAGATCTCGCTGGTGCTGCGGCGCCCGCCGGGCCGCGAGGCGTACCCCGGCGACGTCTTCTACCTGCACTCGCGCCTGCTCGAGCGCGCCGCCAAGCTGTCGGAAGACCCCACGATCATCGACGGCACGCACATCTTCGCGGCGGGCGGTTCGATGACGGCGCTGCCGATCATCGAGACGCAGGCCGGCGACGTGTCGGCCTACATCCCGACCAACGTCATCTCCATCACCGACGGCCAGATCTTCCTCGAGTCCGACCTGTTCTTCTCGGGCGTGCGCCCGGCCATCAACGTCGGCATCTCGGTGTCGCGCGTGGGCGGATCGGCGCAGATCAAGGCCATGAAGTCGGTGGCGGGCCGCCTGCGGCTCGACCTGGCGCAGTACCGCGAGCTCGAGGCCTTCGCCGCCTTCGCGTCGGACCTCGACGCGGCGACCAAGCGCCAGCTCGACCGCGGCGCGCGCACGGTGGAGGTGCTCAAGCAGGGCCAGTACCGCCCGATGGCCGTCGAGGACCAGGTGATGATCATCTACGTCGTGACCAACGGCTTCATCGACGACGTGCCGGTGGCCAAGGTGAAGGCGTGGGAGTCGGGCTTCCACGCGTTCATGGCGGCCAAGTACCCGCAGGTCGGCGAGGCGATCCGCACCACGAAGGCGCTGTCGAAGGACATGGAAGCGACGCTGAAGCAGGCCATTGACGCGTACAAGAAGACCGTAGCGTAAGCGTGGCTACCGTCTACCGTCTCCCGTCCACCGTCTAGTCCATGGCCAAGGGCAGAGAGCTCATCGGGCGCATCAAGACCACCGAGAATACGCGGAAAATCACGCGGACGATGGAAATGGTCGCCACCTCGAAAATGAAGCGCGCGTCCGACCGCGTCGCGGCCGCCCGCCCGTACGCGACGGCGCTCGCCGACGTCATTTCGAGCCTGTTCAACCAGGACCTCACCGAGCGCTTCCCGCTGCTGCGCCAGCCCACGGCCGAGCGCCGCGTGGCGGTGCTGCTGATGACGGCGAACCGCGGGTTGTGCGGCGCGTTCAACGCCAACCTCATCAAGGAAGCGCGGTACACGCTCGCGCTGCTCGAGGACGAGGGCGTGCAGGTGGACCTGCACGTGGTGGGGCGCAAGGGCATTGGCTACTTCCGGTACGTCGGCCGCGAGCTGGCGTCGGCGCGCACCGACATCTCGGACCGCCCGACGGCCGCCGACGCGGCGTCGCTGGTGGAGCAGCTGATGGCCGACTTCATTTCCGGCGCGCTCGACGGCGTCTACGTGGTGCACTCCAAGTTCAACTCGGTGCTGTCCACGCCGCCGCACACGGAGCGCGTGCTCCCGGTGGCGGCGCCCACCCGCAAGGGGGCCGCGCGCGACTACCTGCTGTATCCCTCGGCGGATGCGATTCTCACCGAGCTGCTTCCCTCGTACGTGCGCAACGCGGTGTACCGCGCGCTCGTCGAGACGGCCGCCGCCGAGCAGGCGGCGCGGCGCACCGCCATGAAGAGCGCCACCGACAACGCGGGGGACATGCTCACGCTGCTTCGCCGCACCTACAACCGCGCCCGCCAGGCCAATATCACGCAGGAGATCGCCGAGATCGTCGGCGGCGCTGCGGCTCTCCAGGGTTGACCCTCATGACTACCGCCACTGCCACCAACACCGGGAAGATCGTCCAGGTCATCGGACCGGTTCTCGACGTCGAGTTTCCCTCGGGCCACCTGCCGGAACTCTATAACGCGCTCGAGATCACCGGCACGACCGACGCCGGCACGCCGATCCGCATTACCGTCGAGGTGCAGCAGCACATCGGCCGCAACCAGGTGCGCACGGTCGCCATGAGCTCCACCGACGGCGTGGTGCGCGGCATGGAAGCGCTCGACACCGGCTCGGCCATCATGGTGCCGGTCGGCGCGCCCGCGCTGGGCCGCATCCTGAACGTGCTGGGCGAGCCGGTGGACAACGGCGCGCCCATCGGCCCCGAGGTCGAACGCTGGCCGATCCACCGCAAGCGCCCCGACTTCGTGGACCTCGAGCCCAAGACCGAGGTGTTCGAGACGGGCATCAAGGTCATCGACCTCATCGCCCCGTTCGTGAAGGGTGGCAAGATCGGCCTGTTCGGCGGCGCCGGTGTGGGCAAGACGGTCGTCATCATGGAGCTCATCAACAACGTCGCCAAGGGCCACGGCGGCAAGTCGGTGTTCTGCGGCGTGGGCGAGCGGACGCGCGAGGGCAACGACCTGTACCTCGAGATGCAGGAGTCGGGCGTCCTCAAGAGCACGGCGCTGATCTACGGGCAAATGAACGAGCCGCCCGGTGCGCGCCTGCGCGTGGGCCTGGCCGGGCTGACCGTCGCCGAGTACTTCTGCGACGTCGAGAAGGCCGACGTGCTCGTGTTCATCGACAACATCTTCCGCTTCACGCAGGCGGGCTCCGAAGTCTCGGCGCTGCTCGGCCGCATGCCGAGCGCCGTGGGCTACCAGCCGACACTGGCGACCGAAATGGGCGACCTGCAGGAGCGCATCACCTCGACCCGCGACGGCTCGATCACCTCGGTGCAGGCCATCTATGTGCCCGCCGATGACATCACGGACCCGGCGCCGGCCACGGCCTTCGCGCATCTCGACGCGACGGTCGTGCTGTCGCGCGCCATCACCGAGCTCGGCATTTACCCCGCGGTGGATCCGCTCGCGTCGGGCTCGCGCATCCTCGACCCGCAGTACATCGGCGACCGCCACTACAAGGCGGCCACCGAGGTGCAGCGCATCCTGCAGCGCTACAAGGAACTGCAGGACATCATCGCCATTCTCGGCATGGACGAGCTGTCGGAAGACGACAAGAAAGTCGTCGGCCGCGCCCGCCGCATCCAGCGTTTCATGTCGCAGCCCTTCTCCGTGGCCGAGCAGTTCACGGGCATCACGGGCAAGTACGTGAAGATCGAGGACACCATCTCGTCGTTCGAGCGCCTCTGCGCCGGTGAGTTCGACCACCTGCCGGAGCAGGCCTTCTTCATGGCCGGCGGCATCGACGACGTGGTGGAGAACGCCAAGAAGTACCAGAGCTGACCATGCTCAAGGTGTCGGTGGTCTCGCCGGAAGCGACGCTCTTCGAAGGGGAGGCGACCTTTGTCGTTGCCCCCGCGTTCGACGGCGAGGTCGGCATCCTGACCAGCCACGCGCCGATGATCACGGTGCTGGGGCAGGGGACGCTGCGGCTGGAGG
>JBBQZD010000265.1:0-4119 GCA_038208045.1 Gemmatimonadales bacterium
CTTGGGGGCGCCACTTGGGGGGGGTTCTTTAGGCGGGGGGTTGGTTTTGCGGTGTTCGGGGGGGGGGGGCCCGGTCGCGCGGGGCCCCGCCGCACTGTTTCCGCCAACCCGCCACCGTGTCCACCGACTACTTCGCCGTACCGCCGCACCGCCGCGCCGACATCGAGCGCCTGCTCGCCGAGCTCTCACCCGGGCAGACGGTGGCGCTCTCGACGCACATCAACAGTGACGGCGACGGCTGCGGCTCCGAGGCCGCGCTCGCCGGCCTGCTGGCCCAGCGGGGCATCAGCGCCTTCATCGTGAATCCGACGCCATGGCCCGTGATGTTCCGCTACCTCCTCGACGAGGGCGGCATCGACGACCGCAGCGCGAAGGGGGCGAAGGCGCTGGCCGGCGCGGACCGGCTGATCGTGCTCGACATCTCCGATGTGAAGCGCCTGGGCGTCCTGGCGGAGGCCGTGCGTGCCCTGCCGCTGCCCCCGCTGGTCATTGACCATCACCTGCCCGGCGACGAGCCGCCGGGCACGCTGCACGTCACGGACATCACCGCCTGCGCCACCGGCGAGCTCGTCTACGACGTGGCGCAGGTGATGGGGGCCGAACTCACGCCGGCGATCGCCACGGCGATCTACACGGCGATGGTCACCGACACCGGCGGGTTCCGCTATTCCAACACCTCGCCGCGCTGCCACGCCGTGGCCGCGGCCCTCCTGGCGGCGGGGGTGGACCCCGAGGCGATGTACCAGCGCATCTACGCCTCGGTGCCGCGGGGCCGGCTGGCGCTCCTGCGCGACGCCCTCGACACGCTGGGGGTGGACGAGGAACACGGCATTTCGTGGGTTGACGTGCACAATGGACTACTCGATCGTCACAATGTGACAGCAGAGGATCTTGACGGAGTGGCCGAGTACCCGCGATCTATCATGGGAACGCGACTGGCCCTGCTATTCCGTGACCTCGGTCACGGCAAGGTGAAGGTGTCGTTCCGCAGCGTGGGAGACGTGGACAGCAACGCCCTCGCGCGGCGGTTTGGCGGTGGTGGGCACGCCCGGGCATCGGGAGCGCTCATCGCCGGGTCGCTCGACGAGGTCCGGATGCGGGTGCTCACCGAGGCACGCGCGTTCATCGGGCGTCGGGGTGCGACCGCCACGGATTGACCGTCACGTTTCTCGCTGGTGTTCGTCTCGCAACAGGAGGCCTCCCATGACCCACCCGATCCCGCATCGTCGCACGCGCGATGGCTTCACGGCCATCGAGCTGCTGATCGTCGTGGTGATCATCGGGCTCATGGCCGCGGCGTCCATGCCGCGCATCAGCCGGCTGGTGGCCGACGAGCGCGTCCGCAAGCTGCAGCAGGTGGTGGCGACGGACGTGGAGCTGGCCTTCTCGCTGGCCAACCGCCAACACAAGCCCATCACGATCACGTTCAACACGACCTCCAGGGTGCTGTCCATCACCGACCGCATCTCGGGGACGGTGCTCAAGACGCGCTACCTCGGCCAGAACACGGAGATGTCGGCGACGGGCGTGACGTTCTCGCCGACGGCGGGCATCACGATCTTTCCCATGGGGCTGGCCACGGCGGCGCTGACCGTGACGGTCACCAACGGGACATACACGCGCACGGTCACGGCGACGCGCGCCGGCCAGGTGACCAAGTCATGACGAATCGCTCATCCGCTTCCGGTG
The DNA here is from genome assembly GCA_038208045.1 of Gemmatimonadales bacterium. Taxonomy (GTDB): domain Bacteria; phylum Gemmatimonadota; class Gemmatimonadetes; order Gemmatimonadales; family Gemmatimonadaceae; genus PNKL01. The sequence goes on from JBBQZD010000265.1 coordinate 1,690, forward strand.
CCGGTGCTCGGCGCCCGCGGCGTGGCGCGGGCCTTGTGGAGATCATGCTCGCGATGATCATCTTCTCGCTCATCGCCACGTCGTACGCGGCGGTGACGCTGCGCTACGCCACGCGCATGAAGACCATCAGTGCGGGCGCCGCCCGCACCGCGGCGCTCACCGAGTACATCAACCGGCTGATGGCGGTGCCGTTCGACTCCGTGAGCAACCGCGCGGGCACGTTCTACACGACCACGGGGGCCTTCCGGAACGCGCGTACGGTCACCGTGACGGGCACGGGGACCACACGGAGCGTGACGCTGGTCTTGACGCCCACCAACACGGCCATCAAGCCAGACACGGTCCGGCTGACCCGCGTGAAGGCCCTCACCACCAGCCCACTCGGACCATGAGCACCGCGCTGCGCCGCGCACGCCGCGGCTTCTCGCTGGTCGAATTGATCATCACGCTCGTCCTGGTGTCGATCATCGGGGCGGCGTCCGGCCGCCTGCTGGTGAGCCAAACGCGGTTCTTCGCGCGGCTCGCCGGCCAGAAGGACGCGCGCTCGGTGACGCGCAACGCGCGCAACATCATCCAGACCGAACTGGCGATGACCGAGGCGCCGGGTGGCGTGGTGGCGGCGAGCAACGACTCCATCTCGGTGCGCATGCCCTATGCCTGGGGCGTCTTCTGCGCCTCGGCCACGATGATGCGCCTGCCGGTGGATTCGGCGGTGTATGCCATGGCGACCATGGCCGGCTATGCCATCAAGGACACGACGGCCACCGGGCCCTACGTCTACACCGCCTCGGGCACCGCGCCGGGGGCCGGCACCGCGACCAACTGCACCACGACGGCGGGCATCACCGCACCGACCAATGGCGCGTACCTGTCCGTGACGGGATCGAGCGGCACGCAGGGCGCGCCGATGTTCCTGTACCAGATCGTGACCTACAAGTTCGCGTCGTCGACGCTCTTCTCCGGCAAGCGCGGGCTGTACCGCCGCATCGGCACGGGCACCCCCGAGGAGATCGTCGCGCCGTTCGACACGTCGGCGAAGTTCCGCTACTACAACATGTACGCCGACACCGCGCAGTGGACGGTACCCGCGCTGACCAACATCCGCGGCGTCGAAGTGAAGCTCGACGCGCAGAGCCCGAATCGCGCGAGCACGCGCAGCACTCCAGAGGCGGCGAGCATCAAGACGGCCATCTTCTTCCGCAACAGGACGGACGGATGACATCCATTACCAGGCAGTTCTCGTTGCGGCCGCGCCACGGCATGGCGTTGCCCATGGTCATCGTGGTGCTGCTCGTGCTCACGGCCAGCCTGGCCGGGGGCTTCCTGCTGGCGCGCGGTGAGCGCGCGCTGGACGATGCGGGCAAGACCACGGTCTCGGCGCAGACGCGGGCCGAGACCGGGCTGCAGCGCATCATCGGCGACCGCGCGGCGCTCGGCCTGTCGGGCATGCCCGGCGCATCGGATTCGACCCGCGTGACGGTCAGTGACGGCTACTACGACGTGATCACCACGCGCCTGCGGGCCGCGGTGGGCACCACCGTGCCGGGACTGTACTTCGTGCGCTCGCACGCGGTGATCACGCGCACCGGCGTGGCGAGCGGGCCGGCGGCCGAGTACACCGTGACGCAGCTGTCCACCTGGACGGCGGGCACGATGACGGTGCAGAGCGCGCTCACGGGCATCAACGGGACGACCAAGTCGGGTGCGGCCGGCGCCATCAGCGGCGTGGACCAGTGCCCGGTGGGGTCGGGGGGCAGCGGGATGACGCTTCCGGCCGTGGCCGTGCCCGCCGTGGCATCGGATGGCGGCCCTGGCTATGATGGCAGTCTTGCGCCGCTGACGGGAACGCCCCAGGTGCAAACGCTTGCCGCGACCCCTGCGGCGGCGGCGGCCCTCTCGCCCATCGATTGGCCGAACATCTATAATGGGACGGCGATCACGCCGACCTTCACGTCGGACCAGAACGGTGTCGGCTTTCCGAGTCAGGCCTGGTTCGACGCGAACCCGACGATCTTTCCGGTGATCTTCGTGGCGAACGGGCCGCCGAACGGCGGGCACGAATTCGTGCTGAGCGATTTCGGACGGGGCATTCTGATCGTGCAGGACGACATCCGGCTGAACGGCAACACGTCGGGCTGGGACGGCATCCTGCTGATCGGCGGGCGCCTGCGCACCAACGGCGCGAACATGGTGTCGGGCGCCACGGTGTCGGGCCTCAACACGCAACTCGGCGTGACCCCGCAACCGTCCGACATCAATGACCTCAACGGCACCAAGCAGTTCCTGTACGATTCGTGCAAGGTGGAGCAGGCCACCAATGCGCTGGGGAAGCTGCGGGTGTACAAGAATACGTGGAACAACGCGTACAAGACGTTCTAGGGCCCGTGTTTCGGGAAGGGGAAGGGGCAGGGCGGGGGAAGAGGAAGAGGG
>JBBQZD010000266.1:0-4091 GCA_038208045.1 Gemmatimonadales bacterium
GAACCGGAATTCGGATGACGGAATTCGAATTCCAAATCCGAATTAAGAATGGATGGCCGCAAGGGATGTCCAAACCTGCGGCGGCGTCGATCCGTCCGTCGTAAGGATGTCCCTCCGCCTCCCCTTCCGCCATCCACGGTCGAATTCCGAATTCGAATTCCAATTCCGGAATCCGAATTCCGGCTCCATCTTAAGTCTCGTCCCGCACCCCGGATCTCCGATGCTCAACCGCCGCGACTTCCTCGAGCGTTCCGCCCTGCTCTCTGCCCTGGGCTTCCTCCCTCGCGCCATCAGCGCGGAGGAGTATGAGCGGGACGTCGCGCTGGCTGCGGCGCCCGCCGGGGCGCCCGGCGGGGCGGCCGCGGCCTACCGCGCCCGGCCCGTCGTGGTGGCGAGCGCCAACGGCTTGCGTGGCGTGAAGGTCGCGTTCGACCGCATCATGGCCGGCGAGGACGTGCTCGACGGCATCATTGCCGGCGTCAACATCCAGGAGCTCGACCCCACCGACCAGTCGGTGGGATTGGGCGGGCTGCCCAACGAGGAAGGGGTGGTGCAGCTCGACGCGAGCTGCATGCACGGGCCGACGCGCCGGGCCGGTGCGGTAGGCTGCCTCGAGGACTTCGCCACGCCGTCGCTCGTGGCGAAGGCCGTCATGGACTACACCACGCACGTGCTGCTGGCGGGCGCGGGCGCGCGGAAGTTCGCCGTGGCCATGGGGTTCACGCCGCAGAACCTGCTCACCGAGAAGAGCCGCCAGGACTGGCTGCGCTGGAAGTCGCGCCTGAGCAAGACCGACAACTGGCTCGACCACGACGACGACGTCAAGATCAACTGGACGCACGGCACCATCAACATGAACGGCGTCAACGCGGCGGGCGAGCTGAGTTCCGTGACGACGACGAGCGGGCTGGCGTGGAAGCTCGACGGCCGCCTGGGCGATTCGCCCATCCATGGCGCGGGGCAGTACACCGACAACGACGTGGGCTCCGCCGGCTCCACCGGGCTCGGCGAGATCAACATCAAGACCTGCGGCGGCTTCCTGACGGTGGAGTTCATGCGCCAGGGCCTGGCGCCGCAGCAGGCGGCGCTCAAGACGCTCGAGCGCATGGTGACCATGACCGAGAAGCGGCTGCTCGACGACCGTGGCCGGCCGCGGTACGACATTCAGGTCTACGCGCTGGCCAAGGACGGACGGTTCGGCGGCGCCGGCATGTACCAGGGCGCGTCGTTCGCCGTATGCGATGAGCGCGGGCCGCGGCTCGAGCCGTGCGCCTACCTGTTTGCGGGCAGCGAGCGGCCCCGCTGACGATGCGCGTGCGCCGCGACGACTTTGCCACCATCAGCCAGCGCATCCTGACGCCGGTCGCGGTGCTGATGGTCGTGTACCTGGTGGGCGTGGTGGGCTACAAGGTGATTGGCGGCGTGCAGCACAGCTGGCTCGACGCGCTGTACATGACGACGATCACGCTGACGACCACCGGGTATCGTGAGGTCATTGACATCACGCAGCACCCGGCGGCGATGATCTTCACCATCGTGCTGCTCTTGTTCGGCGCCACGGCGGTGGTGATGACCGGTTCGATGATCACGGCCTATGTGGTCGAGGGCGACCTGACGGCAGGATTCCGGAGGCGGCGGATGCAGAAGCTCGTGGACGCGATGCGCGCGCACACCATCGTGTGCGGGGCGGGGCAGACGGGATCGGCGGTGGTGCGCGAGCTGGCGCAGACGGGGCGCGCGTGCGTGGCGATCGAGAGCAGCGACGAGCGGGCGGCCGTCTTCAGTCGCCTGTTTCCCGGCGTCCCGGTGCTGGTCGGGGACTGCACCGACGACGAGGTGCTGACGCGTGCGGGCATCGCGCACGCCTCAGGCGTGGTGGTCTGCACCGACGACGACAAGGTGGCGCTGGTGACCACGGTGCTGGCCCGGCAGATGGCGCCCAAGGCACGGCTGGTGGCGCGCGCGGGCAACGACAAGGCCGTGGCGCGCCTGCGTCAGAGCGGGGCCGACGCCGCGGTGTCGCCGGGCAACATCGGCGGCATGCGCATGGCGAGCGAACTGCTGCGGCCGAGCGTGGTGTCGTTCCTCGACCAGATGCTCCGCGACGAGAACCGCAACCTGCGCATCGAGGAGGTGCGGGTGGAGCAGGGGAGCACGCTCGACGACGTGGCGGTGGAGGCATTGCGGCTGCACGACTATGGCACGGGCCTGCTGCTGCTGGCGATGCGCGCGCGTGACGGGGGCTACACGTTCAACCCGCCGGCCCAGACCAGGGTGCTGGGCGGCTGCCACTTGATCGTCATGGGCGATCCGGCATCGGTGGAGCACCTGCAGCAGGCGGGCCGGGCGGGGTAACCCTCATCGGCCGACGGCGCAGTCATCCGGCGAGCGTTTCCGTCCGGACGTCGGGGTGCAGCGACTCGGCGCCGGCGAGCGGCAGGCAGATCTCGAATGCGGTGCCCTGGCCGAGCACGGAGTCGACGCGGATGACGCCGCCGCTCTGGCGCACGATGCCGTAGACCGTCGCCAAGCCAAGCCCGGTGCCCCCGTCGGGGCCCTTCGTCGTGAAAAATGGTTCGAAGATCCGCGCCGCCGTCTCCGCGTCCATGCCCGTGCCCGAGTCGCGGAAGGTGAGGCAGACGTACGACGTGCGCCTCCCATGTTCGCCGTCCCGAGGGTTGATGAAGCGCCCGTCCACGTTGTGCGACGTGACCACGAGCTGCCCGCCCCCGGGCATGGCGTCACGCGCGTTCACCGCGAGGTTCATGAAGACCTGTTCCAGCTGGTTCGGATCGGCGACGATGGCGTCCTTCTTGGCGTCGAGGTGGTAGCGCACCTGGACGCGTTCGCCCAGCAGGCGGGACAGCATCTCGCCGGTCGACTTGACCAGGGCGTTCAACCGGACCTCATCGGGCCGCGTGGGCTGCTGCCGGCTGAAGGCCAGGAGCCGGCGGGTGAGGCCGGCCGCGCTGGCTGCGGCGGACTGCACGATGCCGATTTCCTGATGGGCCTCGTGATCCTCGGGAATCCCCAGTTCCATGAGGGCCGCAGCGCCGGTGATCACGGAGAGCAGGTTGTTGAAATCGTGCGCGACCCCGCTCGCGAGCCGGCCAAGCGCATCCATCTTCTGCGACTGGCGGAGGTGATCCTCGGTTGCGCGCTGCGCCGTGATGTCGTCGCACACTCCGGTCACGCGATATGGCACCCCCCGCTCGTCGCGAACCGGCACGGCTTGCGTCCGGACCCAGCGCACCTCGCCCGCCGGCCGCACGACGCGAAACACCATGTCGACTTCGGCTCCGCGCTGCAGGTCGCCGGCGGCACTCGCGACGCGCGCCCGATCATCCGGATGTACCGCGGCGAACCACCCATCGAGCGTCGCGGCCTCGTCCGACGGACGTCCCGCGATCGTCGTCCACATCGGGCTGGCATACAGCGGGACCCGCGCGCCGAGGTCCACCACGAAGAACGCTTCGCGGATGTGCTCGGCCATCTGCCGGAAGCGCTGTTCACTCTGCCGCAGCCGGCGTTCCACCGTGCGGCGCTCCGTCACGATGGCGGCGGGGACGATGCTCGTGATGCTCGCGACGGCCATGTAGATGTACAGATAGACGGCCTGGCCGAGCCCTTCGGTGCCGGCGAGCATGAAGAGCTGGGGGGACTCGGACAGCGCGATGATCAGCACGCTGCTCAGCGTGGCCGTGGCGAGGGCGGCGGCCCACGCGCCGTGTCGCACGGCGGCCCACACGAGCAGCGGGAAGATGGCATAGGCCCAGTTGCCCTGCGTACCACTTCCGGACGGGTCGAGGCGCAGCAGCGTGCTCGCGAGCCACGCGATCAGGGCGAGCACGACGGCCATCTCCACGACGGTAGACGGCCGCAGGCGGCGCGCGGAGCGGCGAAGGTCCGCGACGGTCAGGATGATGGGCGCGAAGACGAGCATGCCCATGCTGTCGCCGATCCACCAGACGGTCCAGAAGTGCCAGTAGCGATGCAGGCCGCCGTGCGTCAGCACGAGCGCTCCCACGAGCGACGTCAGCATGCTGCTGAGCACGACCGCGCCGAGGATGAAGGCGGCGGCCTGACGAAGG
>JBBQZD010000267.1:0-4089 GCA_038208045.1 Gemmatimonadales bacterium
ACCCTTCCCCTTCCCCTTCCCAAGCCCTGCCCCTTCCCCTTCCCAAGCCCTGCCCCTTCCCCTTCCCAAGCCCTGCCCCTTCCCCTTCCCTCAATCTGGCTCATGCCCCTCAAACCATTCCCTCCCTCCGCCTGTCTGATCCTGCGAACCACCAAGGACCAGCTTTCCGGATGCACGCCCTGCCCCACCCCGTGAGCCCCACGCCGTCGCTCGCCGACGACGTCGCCCTCGCCGCCACTGGCGACCGGCGCGCGTTCGAGCGCCTGTACCGGGCCCACGTGAACCCGATCTTCTCGCTCTGCATGCGCATGGCGGGCGACCGGCAGAAGGCGGAGGAGCTGACGCAGGATGTCTTCGTGCGGGCGTGGAGCAAGCTGGCGCAGTTTCGCGGGGAGTCGGCGTTTGGCACCTGGCTGCACCGACTGGCAGTGAATGTCGTATTGAACGACCGGCAGTCGGAGCGGCGCCGGCGCGAGCAGCACGACGATGGCATCGAGGATCTCGACCGGTTGTCCTATGGTGACGTGCGTCCGCTGCCCGTGCCGGGACTCTCCATTGACCTCGAGTCGGCGATCGCCACGCTGCCTCCGGGTGCCAGAAAGGTGTTCGTGCTGCACGACGTGGAGGGCTACACCCACGAAGAGATCGGCGAGATGCTCGGCGTCACCGCCGGAGGAAGCAAGGCGCAGCTGCACCGCGCCCGGATGCTATTGCGACAGGTACTCACCAAATGACCACTCCCATGCTGACCTGCGACGACACTCAGGCGTTGATGCCCGACCTGCTCGACGACACCCTCGTCGGCCCTCGGCGCGCGCAGTACGACACGCACGTGGCGGGCTGCGACGCATGCCGCGCGCTGGCCCGCGACCTCGCGGCGATCCGCGACGACGCCGTGGCCCTGCCGGTCATGGCGCCCACGCGCGACCTGTGGGCGGGGATCGAGGCGCGCATCGCAACACCGGTGGTGGCAATGAAGGCGCCGGCGCGGCGCGCCAGCGGCCGCTGGACCACGCGGCAGGTAGCCGCCGCGGCCGCGGTGCTGGTGGCCGTCACGGCCGGCGGCACGTGGATGGCGGCGACGCGCGCAACGGTCCTCGCACCGGCAATCGTCGCCACCGCCCCCGGCACGCGCACCGACCTCGTGTCGGTGGCCGACCAGAAGGGGATCGCGACGTATGAAAGCGAGATCGCCAAGCTGCGCGGCGTGCTCGACGCGCGCGGCAGTGAGCTCGACTCCGGCACCGTGGCGCTCATCAGGAAGAACCTGGCGCTCATCGACGCAGCCATCACCGAGAGCAAGGCCGCGCTGGCGGCCGACCCGGCCAGCACCTTCCTCGCCGACCGTCTGAACTACGCCTACGGCACCAAGCTCGACCTACTCCGCGCGGCCGCCACCATGCCGTCGCATTCATAAGAGGATTTCACCATGCGCCCGTGCCTGTACGCAACCATCGCCCTCCTCGCCGTCGCCCCGGCCGCCCACGCCCAGCGCCACGAGGACCTGCAGCGCATCGACACCACCTTCGCCTTCGCGAAGGGTGGTACCGTCAACCTCGGCCAGGTCTCCGGCGACATCACCGTCACCGGCTGGACCCGGCAGGAGGTCAAGATCAACGCCTCCATCGAGGTCGGGTACCTCGAAGCAACGCTCACCTCGTCGCGCGTCAGCATCACGGCGCACTCGCGCAACAACCGGATGAAAAACTCCCGCTACGAGCTGTCGGTGCCCATCGGCACCGAGGTGCGCGCGTCGTCGGTCTCGGGTGAGATCGTCATTCGCGGCACCGCCGGCGAGGTCAGCGCCCATGCGGTGAGCGGCGACATCGAGGTGCGCGACGCCGGCGACCGAGTGGAAATCGAGTCCGTCAGCGGCGACGTGAAGGCCTCCAAACTGCGCGGCCGCATCCGCGCCAGCTCGGTGAGCGGCAACCTCACCGCCGAGGACATCAGCGGCGACCTCAACGGCAAGACCGTCAGCGGCGACGTGCTGCTGCGCGGCACGCTCACGGGCGCCGACATCGAGAGCGTCAGTGGCACCATCGACTTTGCTGGCGACCTGTCCCGCGACGGGTCGTTCAGCGTGAATACGCATTCCGGCGACATCCGGCTCACGCTGCCCGCGAACATCGGCGCCACGCTCGACCTGCAGACCTTCAGCGGCAGTGTGCGCACCGGTTATCCGATCACGCTGCAGCCCGGCGAGCAGTCCATCGGCCGGCGCAACCGGCGCCAGCGGTTCGACGTCAACGGCGGCGGCGCGCGCCTGAACCTCCAGACCTTCAGCGGCGACATCATCCTCGACAAGGGCGCCGCGCGCGTCACCAAGGAGAACTGATCCCATGCGCACCCTTTGCATCCTGGCCGCAGCATCCGTTGCCCTCCTCGCACCGCATGCCGGTGCGCAGGAGCGCCAGAGCGACAACTCGTTCACGTGGACCGGCGGCATCGAGGCCGGACGCACGGTGTTCGCGCGCAACCTCAATGGCGGCGTCACCACGGAGGCCGGCAGCGGCAGTGAGGTGGACGTGCGCGCCGAGAAGCACTGGCGCCGCGGCGACCCGAAGGACGTCACGGTGAAGGTGACCAAGACCGCGCGCGGCGACGTGCTGGTCTGTGTGATCTACGAACGACGCGAGACGCGCTGCGACGAGGACGGCTACAGCGTGCGCGGCGGCGACCACGGCTGGAACGACCGGAACGACGTCTCGGTGGACCTCACCATCCGCCTGCCCAAGGGGATCAAGTTGGACGCGTCGACGGTCAACGGCGGGCTGCACCTCGAGGGCGCCAGCGCCGAGGTGAAGGCCCGGACGGTGAACGGCGGCATCGAGGCGTTCTCCACCGGCGGGCCCATCAGCGCCCGGACGGTGAACGGCGGGATTCGCGTGCGCGCCGGGACGCTCGGCACGGGGCCGCTCGAGTACGAGACCGTGAACGGTTCCATCACGCTCGAACTGCCGGCCGACCTGAACGCCGACCTCAGCATGAGCACCGTCAACGGCAGCATCGTCTCGGAGGACTACCCCATTACGGTGCAGGGCCGGCTCAACCGCCGGCACATCTCGGGCAAGATCGGCAAGGGTGGCGTGGAGATGACCGTGAAGACGGTGAATGGCTCGATCCGGCTGCGCCGCAACTGACACCGGCGCGGCCGGTCGGCGCGGCGGGTCGGCGCGGCGGGTCGGCGCAGCGGCTCGCACAGAGGCAGGCACAGAGGCAGCGACAGCCATCCCGCAGGGCGCGGCGAACTTTCCGCGCCCTGCGGCGTTATAATTAGGAGTGGTTTCCCCTCCAGACCTTCAGGAGTTGATCGCGATGGGTTTCTCCCGGTTTGCACAGATGCCGACGCTCGTCCTCTCGGGCGAGGAGCGCGCCACGCTGGTGCGCCGCACCTACACGCTCGTCTTCGCCTCGGTCATCGTCACGATGATCGGCACGTCGGTGGCCATGACGCAGGAGGCGCTGCTCGTGAGCGCCGCCCGGCATCCGATCATCGCGTTCATCCTCGCGATGATTCCGCTGTGGATGGCCATGAAGGCGCGCGACAACGCACCGCGCGCCCTTGGCTTCGTCTTCCTGTTCAACGTGGTGATGGGCGTGGCCATCGCGCCGACCATCTACATCTACAGCCGCAACGACCCGGGCGTCGTCGGCCAGGCCGGCCTGCTCACGCTCAGCACGTTCGGCGTGCTCACGCTGTACGCGTGGACCAGCAAGCGTGACTTCAGCGCGTGGGGCGCGTTCCTCGTCACCGGCCTCTGGGTGCTGATCGGCGTCTCGCTGCTGAACCTGTTCTTCCAGAACCAGAGCGCCAGCTTGTGGGTCGCCGCCGTGGGCGTGCTGATTTTCAGCGGTCTGCTGGTCTTCGACACGTGGCGCCTGCGCAACGTGTACGGCCCCGACGACTACGTGCCGGCCGCCGTGCAGATCTATCTGGACCTGCTCAACATGTTCCTGTTCATCCTGCAACTGCTCGGCGGGGGAAGGAACAGAAGCTGAGGGCGGAGGGCGGAGGGCGGAGGGCAGATGGCGGATGGCGGATGGCGGATGGTAGACACTGAGCGCCCGGGGGAAGTATCTCCTCCG
>JBBQZD010000268.1:0-4070 GCA_038208045.1 Gemmatimonadales bacterium
GGAACGAGCCGATGTCGCCGGCCGACACGCTGAATCCCACCTGCGCGGCGTACCCGGGCGTGTTGTCCACCCCGGTGAGCCGCATGTCGTCCACCCAGAGCTCCAGCGTGTCGCCCGGGAGGATTCGGTTGGCATTGAGCCCGCCGGAATCGACCCGCACCATGCCCACGGCCAACTCCTGCACGCCCGCCAGGTTGGGCGCGCTGACGTTCGGGTCGACGGTGTACACCATGTAGCCGTCGTGGCACGCCGCGTAGCGGCGCACGCTCACGCCCACGGGCAGTCCGCTGCGCGCAATCAGCACGGAGTCGGCGCCGTGGCAGGCCAGCGAATCGGGGCGGTTCTGCAGGAAGGCGTTCTGCATCTGCGCTCGCAGGGCGAAGAATTTCTCGAAGTCCACGCGCACCTCGGGAAGCCACGCTGCCTGGCCGCTGCCCGCACTCACCGGCGTGCGGTACAAATAGAAGTTGTCCGCGTCGCGGCCGAGCCGGACGAAAAACTGCATCTCCCCGTCCTGGCCCCAGCCATTGCCGCGGCCGCGCGCCCAGACGCGCAGTTCCCGGTACTGCATGAAGTTCTTCGTGCCTTCGGGGAAGCGCTGGTATGCCTCGGCGCGCTGGAAGGGCTGCAGTTGCTGGGCGGTGAGGCGCATCGAGCGCTCGTTGATCTGGATGCGCTGGTTCTCGAGCCCGGTGATGATCTGGTCGGGCGCGTCGGTCACGCCGGGCGGTGATTCATACAGGAGCCCGCTGGTGGAGTCGCGGTCCATCGTGCCGATCGTCGAGGCCTGCATGGCGCCCAGCGCCGTCTGCTCGCCGGCGATGCCCGTGAGCACACGGTCGGAGCGCTTGATCCAGTTGGCGCCCGTCAGCTTGAACTGCGCCAGCGGAAGCTGCGTGAACGCGTTCTCGCGCTCGCCGACGCCGCTCACCATCGACAGCCGCAGCGCGCGCACCCGGCGGATGCTCGGCCCGCCGCCGACCGTGTCGAACGGCGCATTGAACGGCAGGCGGACGAAGACCCAGCAGAGCGTGTTGACTTCCGTGGCGCCGCTGGCGCTGTCGGCTTGCACCACCTCGCACTTGCCGACGCGCGTGTACGCCTTGGGATCGCTGAGGTCCACCACGTAGCGGAGCAACCGCTCGCTCTCGCGCTGCGCCGAATCGAAGTTGAGCGTGTTGTCGAGATCGATGTCGGTCTCGTCGAGCCGCCCGTTGCGCACCGTGCAGTTGGTCTTGGCGTCGCCCAGCCGGTTCAGCTGCACGTCGCCGCGGGCGCACATCGGGAAGTTCTTCAGCACGCCCGACGAGTCGGGCGACGTGAACGGCAGGCTCGGCACCACGTCGCCGGGCAGCCCGTTGTCGTCGCGCTCCTGGTTGAAGGCGCGCGAGAAGGCGTCGCGCTCGCTGTGCAGCGAGTCGAGCCCCACCACCGATCGGCCCGTGTACGCTGAGTCCGTGGCCGTGCCGTTGCGGCTGACGGTGAGGCGTGTCGGCGCCAGCAGCACGCTGTTCTCCGACACGTCGCCGAAGTCGAGCACGAGCGTCGGGTTGCGCGGGCGATGCGCCGCCGCCGTGTCGATGAGCGTCCAGAACTGGATGTTCTCGATGCGCGACAGGTCGGTGCCCGACGCGCCCAGCGGCGTGCGGATGGACCGCCAGCGCCGGCCCGCGGGCGACCCGCTCACGGTCCAGCGGTACTTCTTGGCGGCGTCACTGTACGCACCGCCCACGCCGAGCGGGTAGAGCGTGAGCCAGAGCATCTGCTCCGGCTGCTGCAGCCCCGAACCGACGATGTTCACCAGCGGGTCGATCTGCTGGATGGTGAACGTGATGGTCTGGCCCAAGGAGCTGAGGCCGTTGTTCTGCCACGCCAGCGTCGTCGCCCGCGGGAGGTCGAGCGCGGTGGCGCCGCCCAGCCGACCGGCGAGCCGGGTGCCGAGCGCGGGCTGGCTGCTGTAGTACCAGGCCGGGTCGGAGAGCGCGAGTGGCATGCCGCCCTCGCCCTCGAAGCTCTCGAGGTAGGCCTGGCCCGCGCTGTTGGCCTGCGGGCGGCTGGTCGCCACCTCGGCGTCGAGGTGCACCCGCGACGGGGTGGTCGAGTTCACGAAGGGCAGGCGCTGCAGCGCGCGCGTGAGCGGAGCGGCGTCGAAGTCGAAGTTGCCGCTGACGCCGGCCAGCAGCGACGACTGCGGCTCGTAGCCGAGCGGCGGGCGCGTGAACGTCGTGCGCTGGGTCTGCGAGATGGCCATCACGTTGATCTCGCCGACGTCGAGCGGGAACTGGCCGGCGAAGCCGAGAATGCTGGTGGGCGCCGCGGCGAAGAGCGGGTTCTCCTCGTAGCGCACGGAGACCTGCCGCGCACTCGGGAAGAGCGTGTCGGGGCGCACGAAGGTGACGCGCCCGAGGTCGTAGTCCACGCGGTAGTCCACGTCGCGCTTGAGTAGCTGGCCGTCGAGCGTCAGGCGCTCGGAGTTCTGCCGGATCTGCACGCCCCCGAGCGACAGGGTGCCGGCGCCCGAACCGCCCTCGGCATCGTAGCGCAGGCGCACCCTATAAATCGACTGCGGATGCTGCACGGAATACAGGTACTCGCCCGGCGTCGTGTAGATGGCGTCGTTGGCGGGGTTGCCCGTGGGCTGGGCCAGCCCGGTGCGCGCGAAGGGGCGCAGCGACGGGAAAATCAGGAAGTTGTCGCGGATGATCTTGGTGCCCGCCGAGCCGCCGACGGTGACGTTGGGGTCGCCGGGACGCGGAAAGAGCCGGTTGTCGATGTCGAACGTGGCGCTGTTGCCCGACTGCGCGAGGCCGAAGAGCTGCAGCCAGGTCTCGCTGGCGCCGGCCAGCGGCTTCTCCTGGTCGCCGGCGGGTCCCGTGACGATGCGCGCCGTCACGGTGCCGCGACGCACGTCCTCGCCGCCCACGCGGTACACCGACCGGATCTCGCGGTCGAACGCCGCGTCGGTCGGCCGCACCTGCGGGTCCCACAGCAGGTTCGCGTACTGCTCCCGGGTCGCCGTGTACTCGAAGTCCGGCGTGCCGCCCGTGGACGCAATGGTCGTGTCGCGTCCGTTCATCCGGACGGTGTACGCCACGACGAGCCGCTCGTTGTTCAGGTTGAGCGGGCGCACCAGCGCCACCCACAGCATCGACGGGTCCGTGTAGTAGTCCACGTTCTCGCGCAGCAGCTCGTAGACCTGGCCCCGGCGCGAGTTGGGGTCGCCGAGGATCTTGAACTGCGGCCCGTTCGGGTTGGGCGGCTGGCCGCCGATGAGCAAGCGGTACAGAAAGACCCGCGAGGGGCGCACCGAGTCGGCGAGCGTCGCCGCCAGGCGCTGCAACTGCGTCGAGTTCAGGATGTCGATGTTCGGGAAGTCGCCAAACCGGTGCGGATCGACCGTGAAGAAGAAGCGGCGGGGCTCGACCTGATAGTCCTCGATCTCGCGGTCGACCCCCTGCACGGTCCGGTCGCCGACCGTGAAGATGCGGTCCTTGCTGACGTTGCCCTTCTGCTGCGCGAGAATCGTGCGGAAGCGCATCGGCCCCACCTGCCCGATGGCCTGGACGCCGTAGTTGCCGCTCGGAATGCCGCCCGTGATGAAGCGGCTCGACGGCGGCTGGAACGTGACGTTGCCGACCTCGAGCTTCTGGATGAGTTCGTCGCTCTTGCCCTGGTAATAGACCTGGATGTTGTTGGAGGCGTCGAACTCGCGCTTGCTGTCGTAGTCGACGTTCAGGTGCACGCGCTCGGCCACGACGCCGCCGGTGCGGACGTCGAACTGAAAATCGAAGGTCGGCTGGAAGCTGCCGCGGCACTGCGAGGCCAGGCTGAAGAACTGGCTGGAAATGCAGCGCTCGTTCTTCGTGCGATTGAGCTTGCTCTCGAGACGGCCGTTCATGGCGAGCCCGAGGTCGGCGTACTGGCCGAACAGGTCGGCGGCCTGCTGCATGCGGCTGGTGTCGGCCGGCGCGACGGGCGCGGCGGCCAGCGCCGCGACGCTGGTCGGCGCCCGCAACTGCGTCCGGATGGCCGCCTGCCACTGCGCCTACAGCCGACGGTCGGCAGCCGCC
>JBBQZD010000269.1:0-4048 GCA_038208045.1 Gemmatimonadales bacterium
GGTGATCGTCGACGCCGAAACGCGCCGCGAGCGGGCGCGCCTCGCCGGCGGCGCCGCCGACCTGTGGGCGCTGGTGCGCTGGAACGGCTTCCGCCCGCGCTCCGCGACGCTTGACGCGCCGGTCACGTTCGTGGACCAGTACGCCGACACGACGCCGGCGGACAGTCTGGCCGCGGACACACTGGCCGCCACGCTCGTCGTGCCCTCGCCGGTGCCGGCGCCGCACGAGCGTGACGCGGCGCATTCGCGCGGCTGGATGCTCAGCTTCGCCGCCGTGCTGTCCGAGAGCCGCGCCAGGGCGATGGCCGCGGCGATGCGCGTGGACGGCGCGGCGCCGCGCGTGGAGTCGAACAACCGCGACGGCACGACGGTGTACCGCGTGCTCGCCGGTCCGTTTGCGACGAAGGACGCCGCGGAAGAGGCGGGGCGCCGCAGCGGACTGCCCTATTGGGTGTACGAGACCGCACCGTGATCGGCCGCCGCACGCCGCCGCCGGCCAGTCCGTGGGAGGACGAGGGACGGCGGCTGGCCCCCGTGCTGGCGTCGGTGTCGTCGGCCGTCGTCCTGGGCGCCGATGCCGAAGCGACGGCGCTCGTCGCGCTGGGCCTCGCCCGGGCCGAAGTGGCGCATCGGCGCGTCGTGATTGCCGATCTGGAGGGAGCATCGCCGTCGCTGCGCGCCCTCGCCGGCGCGCACGACGCGCGCGGCGTGCGCGAGAGCTTCCTGGCCAACCTGTCGCTCAATGATCTCGCGCGTCCGGCGGCCGACGGCACGCGGTCGCTCTTCATCCTGCCGTTCGGCTCGGAGCGCCCGATACCCGAGGCGGTCCTGCGGAGTGAACGCTGGGGCCGGCTGGCGACGGGCTTCGCCGATGCCGGCGCGCTGCTCCTGCTCGTGGCCGGCGCCGACGCGGCGGGCCTCGACGCCCTGGTGCCACGGACGGACGGCGCGATCGCGGTGGGCGGCGCCGACGTGCCGCTCGAATGGCACGTGCTCGCGCAGGCGGGCGACTTCGTGCCACCCGCCCCCCCGGCGCCAGCGCGCCGGCGCTCCTCGCGGGTGCCGCGTGCCCTGCGCGCCACGTGGGCCGCCGCGGTCGTGGTCGGCGTCGTGGCCGCGGCGACGGTGCTCTGGCAGCGCTGGACCACCGTGTCGCGCGTGCCCCCGGTCCTGGCGCCCAGCGCCACCGCGACCGTGGGTACGACGGCGCTCGGGCACCCACTTGCTCCGGCAGACACGGTGAGCGTCAGCGCCCCTGTCAATCCCGCCGACTCCGCGATTGCCGCGGAATTCGCAGTCGAACTCGTAGCGACAAACACGGTCGCGGGTGCAAATTTGTGGGTTCGTGATCATGACAGGCAGTTGCCCGGCATAACGGTCTCGCCGGTGCTGCTTGGCACTGGTCGCATGCGGTGGAACAAGGTGCTGGCTGGCGCGTGGCGCGATCAACGTGAGGCCGTCGCGATGCTGGCCTCGGCGCGGGACGAGGGAGTGCTGGGGGCGGAGGCGGGGCGCGTGGTGCAGGTCCCCATCGCGCTCCTGCTCGAGGCGGGCGTGCCTCGGGGCGCGGCGCCGGCGCGGGTGGCCGGTCTGGTGGCGCGCGGCGTGCCGGCCTACGCGTTGTTGCAGGATGATGGAACCGTGCGCCTGTTCGCGGGCGCCTTTGAAACGGCCGCCGCGGCGGTGCTCCTCAGCGCAGACCTTCGCGCGGCGGGGCTGGCACCGCAGGTGGCGTACCGAACCGGGAGAACGTTCTAACGTGCGGTTGACCAAACTCGAGTTGCACGGCTTCAAGTCGTTCGCCGACCCTACCGACCTGACCTTCGAGGCCGGCGTGACGGCGATCGTGGGACCGAATGGGTGCGGCAAGTCCAACGTCTCCGACGCCGTGCGCTGGGTGCTGGGCGAGCAGCGTGCGCGCCTGCTGCGCGGCGCCAAAATGGAAGAGGTGATCTTCCAGGGCTCGTCGGCGCGCAAGCCGGTGAACATCGCCGAGGTGTCGCTGCACTTCGAGAACGAGGACGGCGCGCTGCCGATCGCGTTCAAGGAAGTCGTCATCACGCGCCGCCTGTCGCGGTCGGGCGAGAGCGAGTACCTGCTGAATCGCGCGCCGTGCCGCCTGCGCGACATCCACGACCTGCTGCGCGGCACGGGGCTCGCCGCCGACGTCGGCGTCGTCATCGAGAGCCGGATGATTGACGCGCTGCTGAGCGACCGGCCCGACGACCGACGCGAGCTGTTCGAGGAGGCCGCGGGCGTCGGCCTGTATCGCGACCGCCGCCGGTCCACCGAGCGCCGCCTCGAGGAGACGTCCACCGATTTGGCGCGCCTCGACGACCTGATCAACGAGGTCGGCAGCCAGGTGCGCTCGCTCGCGCGCCAGCGCAAGAAGGCGGAACGCCACACCGAGGTGATGGCGCGCCGGAAGTCGGTCGAGCTCACGCTCGCCGAGCGCGAGATGGCCGCGTGGAAGGATGAGCTCGCGCATCTCGACGAGCAGTTGGTCGGGCTGCGCGCGAGCGCGCCGCAGGGCGAGGTGCGCGTCCGCGCCGCCGAGGCCGCGCGCGATGCCGCGCACGCGGCCCGTGCGGCCGCCGACACGGCGCGGCAGGAGCGCACACGCGTCGCCATGCAGCTGCGCGAGTCGCAACAGCAGCTGCAGCGCGAAGTGGCCGTGGCCGAGGAGCGCCACCAGAACGCCGTGCAGCGCCGCCAGCGCGCCGAGCAGGAGCGCAACGAAGGCGCGGCCTTCGGCGACCGTCTGCGCGGCGAATGGGACAACGCACGGGCGGAAGAGACGAAGTGCGAGGCCGACCTCAAGGCGGCGGCCGAGGCGCTCCAGGGAGCCGTGAGCGCCGAGGAGCTGGCGCGCAACGCCGTGGCCGCGGCGCGCGACGCGCTGGCCCGCGCCGAGACCACGGTGCGCGAACTGCGCGACGGCATTCGGCGCCTGGAGCTCGAGCGCGAGGGCGCGGAGCGCGAGGCGGGTGAGGTGGCGCAGCGCACGGCCGTGCTGAGCGGCGAACACGAACAGCTCGGCGAGCAGCTGCGGCTGGCGGAGCGGGACTTCACCGCCGCCGACGAGGCCATGGCCATCGCGCAGTCGGCCGCCACCGTGGCGGCGGCCGCGCTCGAGGCCTCGCGCGTCTTCGCGCGCGAGTGCGCCGACCGGGAAGCCGGCGCGCGCGCCGACCTGCGGCGCGTCGAGGAAGAGCACGCCGGGCTCCAGGGCAAGCTGGATGCGCTCGAAGGGCTCGAGCGCGAGCGCGTGGGCCTGGCCCCCGCGGCGGCGCGGCTGTTGCGCGACCGCGAGCACTTCGGCGAGGGCGCCGTGCTCGGACCGCTCTCCGACTTCATCGGGGCCGATGCATCGGCCGCGGCGCTGGTGGAGCGGTTCCTCGGCGCCACGGTGCACGCCGTCGTCGTGCGCGACGCCGCCGTGGCCACCGCCATCCGGCACTGGCACGCGCAGGTCAATCCTGGCGCGCTGCTGCTCCTGCCGCTCGACGCCGTGGCGATGGACAACTCGGTGGACGTGGAGGAACTGGCCGGCCGCGTGCAGGCGGAGGGGCCGGTGCGCGCGTGGGTGCGCGCCCTCCTCGGCAAGGTGCACACCGTGGATGACGGCACGGCCTTCGTCGATGCCCGCGGCGCGGTCTGGCTGCCGGGCAACGGCGGCGGCGCGGGTCCGCTGCGGCGCAAGGCCGAATTGTTCCAGCTGCGCGGCGACCTGCAGACCATCGACGTGCGACGCGACGAGGCCACGGCCGCCCTGCAACGGGTGCACGCCGACGTGGTCGCCGCCGAAAGCGCGGCCGCGGCCGCGGCGGAGGCCGCCAACACCGCCGAGCAGGAGTCCCAGCGTGCCGCATCGGTGCGCACGGAACGCGACCGGGCGCGGTCGCGCCTCCAGCGCGAGCATGCCGAGGCCGAGGCGCTGGCCGGCCGCCTGTCCACGCGCCACGCCGAGCTGACCGCGCGCGTGGCGGACGGTCAGACGCAGTTGCAGCAGCAGGCCGTGCGGCTGGTGGCGGCCGAGCAGGGCGCC
>JBBQZD010000270.1:0-4031 GCA_038208045.1 Gemmatimonadales bacterium
GCGGCCCCCGACGCCGCCACCGCAACCCTAATTCCCGCGGGCCCCGGCGCACCCACGGGCCCGCGGGGCCCCTTTAATTCTTGCGTCGGCCTCCGTGCCCCTCAGCCGTTGCTCCGTGCCTCCGAGTTGAAGCAGTTTGGAAGCGCGCACGAAAGCACGCCGCGACTACCGCGCGCAGCTCGGATACGACGGATCGGGCCCGGCGATCGCGGGCCGGTCCTTCAGGTTCGCCACCGCCATCATGACATCGTGAATGAACCGGCCGATGCGCGCCGCGTGCTCGTACTCGATGTAGCGCGGCTCGTCGGTGAGCATGTGATAGTCCTGCGCGTAACCGGTGGAGAAGTACGTCACGGGCACGTTCTTGTTGACGTAGTTCACCTGGTCGCTGCGGCAGAAGCGGTTCATCGGGTTGGCGGTGACGTCCCACGACTTGTCGATGGCCATGACCTCCGCGCGCGTGGCGTTCACCGAGTCGATGACGTCACCGAACTCGCGCGACAGCCGCCGGCTGCCGAGCGTCTGGAGGGACGATGGTCCGCCGAACTTCACCTGGTCCACGCGCCCCTTGCCCACCATGTCCATGTTGTGCGCCGCGACGATCTGCGACAGCGGCACCGTCGGGTGGTCCACGAACCACTTCGACCCGAGGAGGCCTGCTTCCTCCCCCTGATGGGAGATGAAGATGATGGACCGCGCCGGCTTTTCGCTGGCGAAGCGCTCCGCGATCTCGAGCAGGACCACGGTGCCGGAGCCGTCGTCGTCGGCGCCGTTCATGATGGAGTCCCGGCGTGGCGCCCGAATGGACCGCGCGCGGACGATGAGGGAGTCGATGCGGCGCTGCTGGTCGGCAGTGGGACGACAGACGGGATCGTTGGCCCCCTGCCGGCGCGTCACGGTGTTCACGGCGCGCAGGGAGTCGTGGTCAACGGCGGTGGCCGTGACGCCCATGTGGTCGTTGTGCGCGCCCACCAGCACGTACTCGGCCGCGCGCGCCGGGTCGGAACCGGGCAGGATGGCGATGACGTTGCGCGCCGGCGTGGGAGACATGTGATACGCCCACTCCCAGTGCGCCGTGACGGGCTGGCCGGTGTCACCGACAGCCAGCCCGGCCGCTGCCTTGCCGAAGAGCTGCGAGGCGGTGGCGCTGGAGATGGTGGCCCCCGCGATGGCGTTGGGCGCGCTGGGCGCCGGCTCCATCGCCATGCGCGTCGCAAAGGCACCGCTGACCGTAGCCGGCGGCAGCTCCTCGAGGCCGATTACCAGCACACCGACCGCGCCGGCGTTGCGCGCCCGCAGGTCGCGGAGCCCGACGGCACCGGCGCGGGACGCGCGCGGCTGGGTGGCCTCGACGAGGGCCGCCGCGGCGGCGCCGAACTTGTCGGGCACCGAGTCGCACCGCGGAACCGGAGGCGCGGGACGTTCGCGCGTGGGCGCCGCGAGGAAGACGGCGATCTTGCCCCGGAACATCGCCGGATCGAGCGCCACGGCGGTGTCGCCCCAGCGGCCCGCGAAAACGGTCGGCACGTTGGCGAAGTCCGCGGCGCCTGAGAAACCAAGCGCGGCCTGTGGCGCCGTCGGGATCCACTGCTGCCCGTTGGCGACGACGGCGCCGCCGATGAGGAGCCGCGAGGCGGCGCTGTCGTACCCGACCGGGCCGAAGGCGAGGTTCTGGAACCAGGTGCCGTTATCGCCGGCTGGCCTCAGGCCAAGCCGCTTGAACTCCGCGGCAATCTGCGCGGTAGCCCGGTAGTTCGACGGTTCGCCAATGCGGCGGCCGAGCATCGAGTCGTCGGCCAGTCCGTAGAGCCGCGTGCGCAGGTCGTTGGCGGTAATGGCCGGCACGGTCGGGCGCGGCGCCCACGTGGCGGGCCCCTCGTCGGGCCAGACGGGCCGTGAGGCCGCGCGCGGCGCCTGGGCGGCCGTAGTGGTCGCAGCGGCCGCCGTGAAGGCGAGCGCAAAGAGGATACGGGGCACGACGGCAGGACGGATCACGCGCAGCCTCGGGCAGGTGAAGGAGTCGGCGGACGGTCGGGGGGTTGTGGAGAATACGCTCCGGCGAACGGATGCGTTCAGCCGGGCGGCGTGTCGAACGGTCGCTGCGGGGTCAGCGTACGGAAGTGGTGTAGGCCCACGGTCTGCCGTACACTGATCGAGGCCAGAGTCGCCCGCCGGCGCACCGAGGCGTCCCCCTTTTCCCGCACCGAGCTCCCCATGTCCCTCTCCACGACCACGCAGCGAACCCTGGCCATCGCCGCCGTGCTCACGCTCTCGGCGTGCCACAACCTCGGCGGCAGCAACACACCCAAGCGTCCGGCGCTCGTCACCGCCGCCAACGTGGCGCTGGGCGACTCGCTGTTCAACACCGGCAGCTGCCAGCGCTGCCACGGCAAGGGCGGCGTCGGCGCCACCAATGCGCCCGCGCTCGACGGCAAGCAGTGGGTGCAGTTGCAGACCGGCAGCTACGACGAGATCGTGAAGATCATCACCGAGGGCGTGCCGCAGGCCGCCATCAAGAACCCCGCGCACAAGTTCAACATGCGCGCCCGGGGCGGCCCGATGAACCTCACCGACGCGCAGGTGCAGGCCGTGGCGGCGTACGTCTGGACATTGACGCACAAATAGCGGGTCGCTCGGCGAGACGACCGGGGCCCCTTGGTCGTCTAAATGGAGATGCTCGATATTCTGCGCCAGTACATACGCGAGCGGCGGTCCGTGGAGATGCGGATGGACCATGCCGAGTCGCCCCACGACGAGATCCAGCTGGCCGCGACGGCACTGCTGCTGGAGCTCGCGTACTCGGACGGCGAATTCTCGCCGCCCGAGCGTGGGCACATCGAATCGGCGCTCTCCCGGCACTTCAACCTCGCGCCCGATGGCGTGCGCGGCCTGCTGGCGCTGGCCGACGAGAAGCGCCGGACGGCCATCGACCACTTCGAGTTCACTCGGCTGATGTGCGAACATCTCGATGTCGGGCAGCGCGTGGTGCTCGCCGAGGTGATGTGGGGGGTCATCCTGGCCGACGGGCGCGTGGATGCCGCCGAATCGGCGATGGTGCGCAAGCTGGCCAGCCTGCTGGACGTGGAGCCCGGCTACCTGACCGAGGCCCGCCGGCGCGCGGCGCGCCTGTAGTCCCACGACCGCCGCGGCCCGGCGGCCCGCTCACTCCATGCCGTCGGTGTTCCGGAGCAGCCGCTCGTAGAACCGCACGGCCGTGATGTACGCGCCCAGTCCCACGCGCTCATTCGTGCCGTGGACGCGCGTGAGCGCATCGGCTTCCATGGGCGTCGCCAGGAACCGGAAGGTCTGGCTGCTGAGGTCCGACCAGATGCGGGCATCCGTGCCGCCGACCACGAGGTAGGGCGCCACGACGAGGTTCGTCGCCGGGAAGACCTCGCGCAGCGACCGCTCGATGGCAACGAATCCCGCACCGCTCGCGTCGCTGACGGCCGAGGGTTCCGTCTTGAACCCCACGGCCTCCACCTGCACGCCGGTGTCGCCGATGACCTGCGCGACGCGCGCCGTGACACTGGCGATGCTCTCGCCCGGCCGGATCCGGAAGTTCACGGTGGCCCGGGCCTCGATGGGCAGCACGTTGGTCTTGACGCCACCACGCACGATGGTGACCGCCGTCGTGGTGCGCAGCATTGCGGCGCCTGAGGGCTTGCCGGCTACTCCCTTGGCGATGGTCGGACCAAGCAGCCAGAGGTTGCTGAGCGCCAGTCGCTGCATGAAGGGCATGCCACCGCGCAGGCGTTCCATCATTGCCCGGGTGGGCCCATCGAGCACCAGCGGGAAAGGCGACGACTCCAGGCGCGTGATGGCTGTGGCGAGGCGCCCGATGGCCGTGTGCGCGGGCGGCGTGGACGAGTGGCCGCCGGCCCCGTGCACGGTGAGCTGCAGCGAGAGAAAGCCCTTCTCGGACGCGCCGACGAGCGCCACGGTGCCGCTGGTGCCGACCATCGAGCCGGGCACGAGTGCGCCGCCCTCGTCGAGCACCAGGGCGGGCCCCTTGATGCCGCGCGTGACGA
>JBBQZD010000271.1:0-4026 GCA_038208045.1 Gemmatimonadales bacterium
TGCTCGCCGTACGCCGCCGGCGCGAGCTTCTGGTTCCCCCCCTCGCCGAGCGTCAGGTGCAGGATCACCACGCGGTCGCCACGCTGGTGCGCGCCGAGGAGCACGGCGCCGCTGGTGAGTTCCATGTCGCCCGCGTGGGCGCCGATGGCGAGGATGGTGCGCGCCGGAGCGCGCGGAAGCGACGTCTGGGCCTGGGCCCGGGAGTGGACGCTCAACACGGTAGCAACCAGCAGTCCAGTCAGGAGCTTCATCAAGGAGAGTCCTCTGCCAGGGGTGGCAACCGGGTGAATGTACGCCCGCGTCGGGCGGTCGGCTGCCTAGGGCCGGCTGCCAGTCGCCGGTCGAGGTTCGCCGGCCGCCCTGTGGCGGTCTAGACGGCCGCGAAGACACACACCTGCAATCGCAATCCTGGATCCGATCTTCACCGTCACATTCCGAAGTCAAACGTCACATTTCGAACGATTCACAGCCCCTCGGTGACACCCATCACATTGCGCTCTCCACGGCTTTTCCTAGATTGCCTTCATTGAGGAGCTACTGATCTGACCCCTCCCTGAACACTGGAGTTGCGACGATGCTTCTCCCTTTCCGGTCATTCTCGATGCCCCGTCTTACGAACTTCCTGCCGATCGCCGTGCTCATAGCGCTCGCCAGTTGCGGCAGCGACCAACGCTCGCCGTTGGCGGTTGAGAC
The DNA here is from genome assembly GCA_038208045.1 of Gemmatimonadales bacterium. GTDB lineage: Bacteria > Gemmatimonadota > Gemmatimonadetes > Gemmatimonadales > Gemmatimonadaceae > PNKL01. The sequence continues at coordinate 694 of JBBQZD010000271.1, forward strand.
CGCGTTGCCCGCGGGCGAGGCCAGCTCGGCGAGCGCGGCGGACAACAATCGCCCGGCGCTCCAGGTGCTGACTGCCCCGGCCGGTGCCGTCGCCGGTCATGCCTTGGTGACGCAACCGGTCATCGAGTTGCGCAACAAGGGCGGCAACCTGGTGATGGGCAACAAGTCGGTGACCGCATCGCTGGTCGGCGGCGCCGGCGTGCTGAGCGGCACCACGACTGTTTCCTTGGTGCGGGGTGTGGCCACGTTCACGAACCTGGCGATCTCCCCGGCCGGCGACTACACCCTGTTGTTCACCAGTGACTCGTTCACCCCGGTGAGCGTCGCGGTCGCGGTGGCGCCAAGCACCTTCCTGCTCTCGGTCGTGACGGCCGGGGCGGGCACCGTCTTGTCCACGCCAGCCGGCATCACCTGCGGCTCCACGTGCAGCGCGGCGTTTGCCGCGGGATCCCTGGTGACGCTGAATGCACTGGCCGACAGCCCGACCACGACGGCGTTCACGGGATGGTCGGGGGCCTGCAGTGGCGTTGCGGCTTGCGTAGTGACCATGGATGCCGCCAAGTCGGTGACCGCGACCTTCACGCCGATCGGTCCTCCGTCCGGCACGTTCGCGCTCACGATCACCATGGACGGGGCCGGCGGTGGGTCGGTGATCAGCGACAACACGATTTCCATCGGTGGCGGTGGCCCCTTCGGGCCTCCCCCGGTCGTCATCGTCAACTCGGGCGATGAACTCTGCACGTCCGGCGCGGCGCCCTGTCTTCTGACGTTCCCGGAAACGGGCGTGTACCTGACGCTTGTCGCGCTTCCTGGCGGCACCTGGTCTGGCGACTGCGAGGGCTACCTGGGTGGATCCACCTGTGACGTGGACATGCACGGGAGCAAGTCCGTATCCGTCACCATTCCGCCCGCCATCACGCTCGCCGCGAGCGCCTTGCCCGGCATGTCGTTCACGCGCCTCGGGCGCTCCGTCGCAGTCGAGGACGGTGCCCTGCGCGGCGGAGACACCCGGTAGGCGACGCCCCACAGAAGGTTAGGCGAACGAAGGGCGGCATCGCGACACGGCGATGCCGCCCTTACGTCGTGATGCCCAACCGGCGTGCCGCTGCCTGCGCGTGCTCGATCCGTCGCTGGTGCAGCACCGCACGCGCTTCGAGATACCGCGCGACGACGTCCGCAGGGGCCGCCTCGGGCGACCCCGCGCCGAACGGGGGCGCCGGCGCGTACTCCAGGTTCAGCTGGATGCCCTCCGCGACCGCGCGTCCCGCGATCTCCGCGGCGAGCGTCAGTCCGAAGTCGATGCCCGCGGTCACCCCGCCCCCCGTCACGCGGTTGCGGTCGATCACCACGCGCTCGTGCACCGGCGTCGCGCCGAAGTAGGGCAGCAGGCCCATGGACGCCCAGTGCGTCGTCGCGCGGTACCCGTGCAGCAGGCCGGCCGCGCCGAGCACCAGCGCCCCGGTGCACACCGATGTCACCCACGTCGCCCCCGCACCCGCGCGCGCCACGTACGCGAGCACGGCAGTGTCGATCATCGCCTCCGTGGCCCCTGGCCCACCCGGCACCACGAGCACGTCGAGCGTCGGTACGTCCGCGAAGGTGGCATCGGGCGTGAACGACAGCCCGGTGTCGGACACGACCTGCTGGCGCGTGGGCGCCACAAGCAGCGACTCGGTATCGGGCAGGCGCGCCAGCACTTCGTACGCGCCCGTCAGGTCGAGCTGCGTCAGGCGCTGGAACAGCAGGTAACCGATGCGCATGACGAGGCTCAGTACGAGACGACGGCGTCGATCAACACGCCGACCAGCTTCTGCCGGCCGTGCAGGAACGTGAGGTCCACGACGAACGAGAACCCCACCACCGCACCACCCACGCGTTCCACCAGGCGCCAGGTGGCCGCCGCCGTGCCCCCCGTGGCCAGCACGTCATCGACGATCAGCACGCGCGCGCCGGCACCGAACGCGTCTTCATGCATCTCGAGCGCGTCGGTCCCGTATTCCAGCGCATACTCCTCGCGCACGCAGCGATGGGGCAGTTTGCCGGGCTTGCGCACCGGCACCAGCGCTGCGCCCAGGCGCTGCGCCACCGGCGCGCCGAACAGGAATCCGCGGCTCTCGATGGCGACCACGTGCGTCACCCCCAGCGCCGCCGCCGCATCGGCCATGCTGTCGGTCACCCGCTGGAACAGGGCCGGATCGGACAGGATGGGCGTGATGTCCTTGAACGTGATGCCGGGCTTCGGGAAGTCCGCAATGTCGCGGATGGCGGCACGCACGTCAGGGACCAGTGTGTCGCGTCCGGCGGGGGTCGGCCTGGCAATCATCGTGTGATCTCGAATTGAAGAGGAAGCCGCGCGGCCTCGTCGTCGCCCAGGGGCGTGACGTCGACTCCCGACACGACCGCGCGAGGCGGACCCTGCGCCACCACGGCGAGCAGTCGCTCCACCGCGTCGTCCGGTCCGGCCGCGGCGAGTTCCACCTGCCCGTCACTGGCGTTGCGCACCCAGCCCGACACGCCAAGGTCCCGGGCCGCCTGCGCCGCGAACCAGCGGAATCCGACGCCCTGCACGCGGCCTCGCACGAGTACACGGACCCGCCGCGCGCCAGCCGTCACGGCGCGTCCCATCCGTGCTCGCCCACGAGCGGCACAAAGCGCACCGCCGACACCTCACGCTCGACGAACGACTCGCCGCGCCGCGTGATCTCCACGAGCCGCTGGTCGTCGCGCCCACCCACGGGCACGACCAGGCGTCCGCCCTCGGCGAGCTGCGCCAGGAGCGGCTTGGGCGCCTCGGGCGATCCGGCGCTGACGAGGATGGCGTCGTACGGGCCGAACTCCGGCCATCCCAGCGTCCCGTCGCCCGCCATCAGCGACACGTTGCGCACGCCGCACGCGGTAATGGCATCGCGCGCCGTCTCCAGCAACGGCCGGATGCGCTCGATGGAGTACACGTGCCGGCAGAGGTGGGCCAGCAGCACCGTCTGGTAGCCCGAGCCCGTTCCGATTTCGAGCACCGTCTCGTCGCCGCGGAGCGCCAACGTCTGCAGCGAGGTGGCGTGCACCCAGGGCTGGCTGATGGTCTGGCCGCTGCCGATGGGCAGCGCCGTGTCCTCATACGCGCGATGCCGCACGCCCGACGGCACGAACTGGTGGCGCGGCGTCAGGTCCAGCGCCCGCAGCACGGACAGGTCGCGAATGCCTTTGCCGCGCAATTCGTCGATCAGCCGCCGTCGCGCCGCCGTGAACTGCGGCGTTACAGGGGACGCCACCACTCCTCCGCGTTCTCCAGGACCTTGCCGTGGGTGAGGTCGAGGTGCAGCGGCGTCACCGACA
>JBBQZD010000272.1:0-4017 GCA_038208045.1 Gemmatimonadales bacterium
CGGCAACCCGCTGGTGCTCACCGTGAATGCCACGCTCGACGGCGACACGATGAAGGGCACCATTGACCTCGGCGGCAACGCGCAGGAGGAGTTCTCGGCGAAGCGGGCGGTCAAGGCGCCGTAGGGCTAGCGCTGGCGGGGCCGGGGCCAGGCCCCGCCGGGCCCCGCCGGCCCGCGAGGCCCCACCAGCCCAGGCCGCTGCCGGAGCGGGACGGCCCGGGATATCGTAGAATCCCGTATGCCGTCGGCACTCGAGGGGCTCAACGCAGCGTTGCAGGGCCGATACCACCTCGACGCCGAGATCGCGCGAGGCGGCACCGGCATCGTGTATGGCGGCCTCGACCTGCGCCATCACCGCAGCATCGCCATGAAGGTGCTCGACGCCGACTTGGCGCAGGCGGTGGGCGGTGAGCGGTTCCTGCGCGAGATCCAGATCACGGCAGGCCTCAGTCATCCGCACATCCTGCCCCTGTACGACTCGGGCGATGCCGACGGCCGATTCTTCTACGTCATGCCGCTGGTCGAGGGAGAGACCCTGCGCGATCGCCTCGCGGCGGGACCGCTGCCGCTCGATGAGGCCCTGCGCATCACCGCGGAAGTCGCCGACGCGCTCGGCTACGCGCATGACCACGGCTTCATTCACCGCGACATCAAGCCCGAGAACATCATGCTCGCCGCGGGGCACGCGCTCGTGGCCGATTTCGGCATCGCGCGCGCAACCTCCGTCAATGAGGGCGCCGACCTGCGGCTGACCGCGGCCGGGCTGGCGATCGGCACGCTCCGCTACATGAGCCCGGAGCAGCAGATGGGCGGGGACGTGGGCCCGGCCAGCGACATCTTCTCGCTCGCCTGCGTTCTGCACGAGATGCTCGTCGGGCAGCCACCCGCGGGCGCCACGCCGCCGCCCGGCCTTCCCCGTACGGTCGCGCGGGCGCTGCACCGGGCCCTGGCCCTAGAGCCCGAGCAGCGCTTCGCGACGGTGCGGCAGTTCGCCGACGCACTGGGCGGTGGCGCCCCGCAGATCGCGGTCTCACGCGGCCGCGCCCTGGCGGGCCTTGCCGCCGCAATCCTCGTGATCGCAAGCCTGCTCGTCTGGCAGCGGACGCGGATTTCGTCCGCACGGGACGCCGGCGCGGAGCGGCTCCAACCGGCCTCCGTCGCCGTGCTCCAGTTCACGCTTGCCGACACGGGATCGTTGCCGGGACTCGCGACGTTCGCCGCGGACCTCGCCGATCGGCTCACCGATGGCTTGGGCGCCATTCCGGAACTGCAAGTCTCGGCACGTCGCGCGGTCGCCAGCTACGAGCGCGCCGCCGTGCCGCTCGACAGTCTCGCGCGGGCGCTCAAGGCCGGAACCCTCATCGCCGGCGGCCTGTCCGCGGTCGCGGACAATCGCGTGCGCATCGACCTGCGCCTCATTGACGGCCAGACCAACCGCCAGATCGACCGCACGTACGTCGAAGCCGACCTGCCGCGGCGGCTCGTCCTCGTGGACGAGGTCGCCGACTCGGTCATCCGCCTGCTGCGGCCGGTCCTCGGCACCGCGATCCAGAAGCGCAGCCAGCTGCTGGGAACCAAGAGCGACGAGGCGTACGATATGGCGCAGTCGGCGGAGTCCATGGCACGGAGCTTCGACGCGCTGATCGCGACCAACGACGTCCGCGCCGCGCGGCAGGCGCTCAACGGCGCCGATTCACTCTACGCGGCGGCGGAGAGCGCCGACCCGCGATGGGTCGAACCGAGCGTGCGGCGCGCCAAGCTCACGCAGCAGCGCATGATGCTCGCGAACTTCGAGCACACCGACAGCCAGCGCTGGCTGCGCGAGGGACTGGCGCACGCCGACCGGGCCCTGCGCATTGCCCCCAACGATCCGGTGGCGCTCGAGACACGGGGCACGCTGAATTACTGGCGGTGGAGTTTCCGCCGTCCGGTCGACTCCACGGTGGCCAACGCGCTCCGCGACTCCGCGGAGTCGGACCTCAGCCGGTCGGTGACCGACAACCCGGAGCGGGCGCGCGTGCTGCGGGTACTGAGCGAGCTGGTCGCGGCCTCTGGCCGGCCCTCGGAAGCCATTCAGCTGGCGGAGCGCGGCATTCGCAGCGATCCCTACCTGAACAACACCCCGACGCTTGCGCTCCGCCTGTTCGAGTACAACCTGCAACTCGGCCGCGACACGACGGCCGCGCGCTGGTGCCGCTTCGGCGCGGGCCGTGCTCCCTCGCTGCCGCAGTTCGACGAATGCCAGTTGCAGCTGATGGCGTGGACCGACGCGCTTGCCCCCGATCCCGCGGTTGCGCGCCGGCTCAAGGCGCGAGCGCTCACGCATACCGCGCCGCCGGCCGTCGCGGTACTCGAACCACGGCTCGAGCAACTGCTGGGCGTGGTCTACGCGCGAGTGGGGACGCGCGACAGTGCGCGCGCCATCCTGCGGCGCGGCCTCGCCGTCGCCCAGCCAAATCTTGGCATCTTGATCCCCGCGGCCAACATCTACGACCTGCTCGGCCATCCCGACTCGGCCGTGGCGCTGCTGGTCCGGTCCGCCGAGCTGCACCCCGCGTGGCACGACCTGATGCAACGGAGTCCCGGCCTCAGGAAGCTGGGCCGGGACCCGATAGTCCGCCGCGCGCTGGGAGTGACCGCCGCGCCCTAGCCGTCCTCGCAGGGATCGGACGGGCAGACCCACTGATTGCCGTCCCACCAGCAGAACTGCGGCGGCGGTCCCATGCGCATGGCCTTCGCGACCGGCTGGTGCTCCTGCGCGGGGTCCATCGCGCCCTCGTCAAGCGGATGGTGACAGGTACCCAGCTCCTTCAAGTTCTTGTGCGGCATCTTCCCTGGCGTCGCCGCAGGGTCCAGGTGCTTGGTCGTCACCGGACGCCAGATGATTCCGCCGACCATGCCCACGTCCACTTCCGCGCTGCGCCGCTTGCTCTTCGCGCCATTGCACCACGTGATCACCACCGACTCAATGACCGCGCTCGGTGGCAGATAAACCACACCATCGTCCCTCGGCTTCGCCTGTGCCATACGCCACATGCCTCCTGCAAAGAGGAATTGTGATCAACAAGCGAATATTGGACCTTTATCGCATTCGTGCCAGTCTCGCGGGCGGGACCGCCGGCGCCAGACGCCCGGATCCCCGGCACGGGCCGTCGCGATGCCAGCGTCAGATCATGGGTCCGCCGGCGCCGGCCCCTACGCGTGCGCCGCCCCGCCGTCCCGGTCGTAGTGTATGGACACCGACACCTTCACCATCAGCGTGAACAGCAGGAACCCGATGCCGAACACGCCAGCGGCCACGCGCAGTTCCACCACGCTCGGCACGTACTTGTAGATCTGGCCGAGCGAGTCGGGCGTGAAGCCCGGGATGATGAGCGCGATCCCCTTCTCGATGTACACCGACGCGTAGATCAGCACGCAGCCGAGGTTCATCGTCCACGGCATGCGACGCGTCTTCGGGATCAGGAAGAGCAGGAACGAGATGACCGCGAAGGCCAGCGACATCCACGCGTACGGCGCAATGGGCGACGCCTCTCCGTGCAGGCCGCTGAATAGGTACTGGTAGTGCACGAGGTGGCGCGTGTTGGAGTAGTACTCCTTGAACACCTCGGCGCCGAACAGGAACAGGTTGAAGCCCATGGCGTAGGCCATCAGCTCCGCCACCTTGTGGATGGCCTCGTCCTTGATCTCGAATGCCGACACCTTGCGCAGGATCTGGAACAGGATCAGCAGCAGCGCGGGCCCCGAGCAGAACGCCGACGCGATGAACCGCGGTGCCAGGATGGCACTGTTCCAGTACGGGCGGCTCGCCATGCCGTTGTACAGGAACGCCGTCACCGTGTGGATGCTGATGGCCATCGGAATCGAGAAGATCACCAGCGGCACGACGATCTTCGGGTTGTAGTGAATCTTGTAGTACGCGCAGTACACCAGGTAGCTGGCGACCGTCAGGTTCACCACCAGATAGATGTTCAGCACCAGCGCGTCCCACGCCATGATCGAGCTGGGCAGGTGCAT
>JBBQZD010000273.1:0-4016 GCA_038208045.1 Gemmatimonadales bacterium
CTCCCCCCACCTCCATCGCGAGCCTCAGTCTCACCCTTCCCCACCCCCTCGCGCTCCGCAGGCTGAGTAGAATTAGTAATTCGTATTCCAATTCCGGAATCCGAATTCCAATTCGCTCCTATTGCGCCTCGGACGTCAGCAGTCCCAGCCGCAGCGCCAACTGCACGTACTCGTGCCGGTGCGACAGCCCCAGCTTGTCCTGGATCCGCTGCTTGTAGGTGTCCACCGTCTTCGGACTGATGAACAGCTTCTCACCGATCTCCGGCGCGCTGAAGCCCTGCGCTGTCAGGCGCAGCACGTCGCGCTCACGCTCGGTCAGCTTCTCGAAGCGCGTGCGCTCTTCGTGCAGCGGGTCCTTGCGCGTGTACCCCTTGGCGAGGATCCGGGCGGCGTCGGGCCGCACGTAGACCTCGCCGCGTGCCACGGTCCGCACGGCATCCAGCAGTTCCTTGTCGGCGGCGGTCTTCAGCACGTAGCCGGCGGCGCCGGCCTCGAGCATCGGCACCAGGTAGTCCTCCTCGGAGTGCATCGTGAGGGCCAGCACGCGCGACGGGAGGCCCTTGGCCACCAGCTGGCGCGTCACCGCCATGCCGTCAGTGTCGCCCAACGATATGTCCATCACGATGACGTCCGGCTTGAGCCGCTCGGCCATGGCAAACGCATCCGCCCCCGATCCCGCCTCGCCCACAACGTGCACGTCCTTGGCGGCGCCGAGGACCGCCTTCACGCCGGCACGCACCACGGCGTGGTCGTCCACCAGGAGCACTCGAATCAGGTCACCACTCATTGTCCGTCCTCGTCAGTGAGTGCCACCGTGGCGACGACACGCGTTCCGTCGCCCGGGCGGCTCTCGAGTTCAAATGTGCCATTGACCAGCGCAATGCGTTCGCGCATCGCGAACAATCCAAAGCCACTGCGTTGCGCCTCGCCGACGTCCATGCCGCGGCCATCGTCGTGCACGGCCAGCTGCGCGCGCCCGGCCCCCGTGGTCAATAGGATGTCGGCATGTCCCGCCTCGGCGTGCAGCAGGGCATTGGTCACCGCCTCCCGGGCCACGTCGTACAGCACGCTCGCCACGTGCGCGGGCAGCCTGGCGGACGCGGCCATCGTGTCGGCGCTCGTCGAGAGCCCACGCTCGGTGGTCTTCCGCGCCAGGTGCTGCAGCGCCGCCGGCAGGCCCAGGTCATCGAGCACGCGCGGGTGCAGCGTTTCGGAGAGCGCCCGCACCTGCTCCATGACCTGGCGGGCGGTCGCCTGCATCTGGAGCAGTTGCTCGCGCCGGGCGGGATCCTCGGCGGTCTTGGCAAAGGCCGACAGCTCGAGCGTGAGGCCTGCCAGCCACTGGGCCGACGACTCGTGCAGCTCGCGGCCCACCAGCGCCCGTTCCTTGTCACCCACCGTGATGGCGTGCAGGGCCAGGCGGCGCATGCGCATCCTGTCGTGGTTCATGCCGTCGAGCAGCAGATTGATGGCCGACCTTACCCGCCCCAGGTCGGTGTCCTCGGTCTGCGACGCGCGGGCGCGCACCGAGAGGTCGCCCGCCCAGACCCGCTGCGCCGTCCGTTCGAGCTCCCGCAACGGCCGCAGCGCCACCGTGACGAGCACCACATTGGCCACGAGGACGAAGACCACCGCAGCCGCGGGCACCGCCAGAATCTCGAACGTCGTCTCGCGAGGCGTGTGCGCGAGCCACAGGGCTGCCAGCGCGATCAGCGCCACCAAGAGGTTGGCGCCCAGCAACTTGGCCGACAGCGGCACGCGCATCACCAGGTCAAGGATCCCCCGTGACGGCGGTGCGACGGCCGTATGCGATCCCGTCCCCCGCAGCAGCGGCGAGGCAAGCGGTGACTCGTGAAGATCCTTCGTAAGCGACATGGCGATGTAAGACTATCAGGCAACGCCCCTCACGTTCCATAAGGGCGTGTCGGATATTCCCTGAGGGATTTCCGCACCGTACATCAGGTTTTGCCTGATAGGGCGCAGGAACCGGTCACCGAGTGGTCTACCGTCTACCGTCTACCGTCTACCGTCTACCGTCTACCGTCTACAATGACCCGGGTGGGGATCGAACCCACGACCTGGCGGTTAAAAGCCGCATGCTCTACCGACTGAGCTACCGGGTCTCGCGGCGCCCTCGCGAGCGCCATCCGCATAAGATAATGCCTCGGGAAGGCGCTGTCGGTATCTTGGGGCCGTGGACCCTCGACTCTCTCGCCTGCGGCCAGTGGTGCCAGCCCTGGCGGCCGCGCTCTTCGCCGTCGTGCGCCTTCCCGAACTGGGACGGAGCAGTCTCTGGTACGACGAGCTCTTTTCGCTCGGCGTGGCCCAGATGCCGCTGGGCGACGCGCTCCGCCGCATCATCGCCGATCACACCAATCCCCCGCTCTTCTACCTGTTGCTGACGGGGTGGACCGCCGTCGGCGGCGACGGCGAACAGTGGCTGCGGCTGCTGCCGGTGCTGTTTGCCATCCTCCTCGGTGCGGCCATGGTCTGGCTCGTCGAGCAGGCAAGGGTCGGGTCCATGGTCGGGGCGCTGGCCATCGCCATCGCCGCGGCCAGTCCGCTCTCGGTGGACCTCGCGACGGAACTGCGCGCCTATTCCCTGCTCGCCCTGCTGGCCTGCCTGTCACTGGCGGCCGCGCTGCGCCTGCGACGCGACGACACGCGCGAGGCCTTCGCCGTGCTGACGCTGGTGAACATCGCGCTCGTGCACACGCACTACTTCGGCTGGCTCACCGTCGGCGCAGAGGTGGCCGCCGGCTGGCTCTGGTGGAACGGCGAGGCCGCGCGGCGCGTCACCCGGAGCGCCGCACTCGCCGCCCTGGCCTTCGTGCCCTGGGCCGCGGCCGTCGTGGCGCACGCCACCAGCACCGCCGCGCCCCTCCGCAATGTCGGGTGGATCGCGCCGCCATCAGCCCTTGCCCCCGTCTGGCTGGTGCGCGACCTCAGCGGGCGCTGGCCGGCAGGTGCGGCCAACGTCGTGTGGCTCGTGCTGCTCGCGGCGGCGCTCACGGCCCTCGTGGTCCGCACCTTCCGCCGCCCGCCGGCCCCCGACGCAGACTCGCGCGCCGACCGCGGACTCGTCGGCCTGCTCGTGCTGGCCGCGCTCGTCCTGCCTGCGGCCGTCTTCGCGGTGTCCCTGGCCAGCGGCCGGTCGTTCTGGGTGCAGCGCTACCTCGTGGGCGCGGCCGCCCCGGTGGCGCTGCTGGCGGCCATCGCCCTCCGGTCCCTCGGGCCTCGCAGATGGCCTGTCGCGGCCCTGGCCGGGTTCCTGTGGGCCGCGGGGTCGTTTGCCGCACTGCCGACGCGCGCACCGACCAAGTTCGACTGGCGCCGCTTCACGCGCCGCGTAGACCGTGCGCCCGGTGGGCCACGCGAGGTCGTCGCGCTCGAGGGCTTCACCGGCGCGCCGCTGAGGCGCTATGCCGGCGTCGGCATGCGGGTGAGCGTCGTCCCCTCGCTCGAGGCGCTCCCGGCCGGCTCGTTCTGGCTCGTTTACCGCCCCGAGTCGTTCACCGCCGGCGGCCCGAACGAGCACCTCCGCGGACTGGGTTACACGATCGTCACGGCGCTAAGTGCGGAGACCGCGGGGCAGAAGATTGTGGCGCTGGAGCTGAGACGGTAGGGAATGTGGACGTTGGACGATTTTGGATTCTGGGCTTGGTCCCGCACCACTCACGTCCAGCGTCAATCGTCCGAGGCCCAATGCCCAACGTCCAATGCCGTCCCTCCTTACGTCGGCCTGAACCGCAGCTGCACCACGTACCGACCCGGCGGCACCGTGGCTCCGGGCGGCAGCTTCCAGGCCTGCGGCGGCTTCCTCCCTACCGACGCCTCCGCGCGACCGGCGCCTCTCCCCCCGCACTTCGCGCTCGGCACACGGCGATGCGCATCGCAGGCGGCGTTCCCGACTGCGCATGGCACGAGGGGCCGGCAATATCGCCGGCCCCCCTCTCGTCCATCACCGACCGTCTCTGAAATGCCAACCGGGGCCCAGTCTTTCGACTGGACCCCGG
>JBBQZD010000274.1:0-4016 GCA_038208045.1 Gemmatimonadales bacterium
ACCACGTCGAACGTCGCCACGGGATCCGACACGACGTCCGGCGTGACGAACGACGGGTATTTCTATCTCGTCGGGCTCGCACCCGGCACGTACACGGTCACGATCAATGGCCTGACCAGCGGCCAGACGCAGTCGTTCCAGAACGTGGCGGTCAGTGCGGGGCAGCAGACCGCGCTGACCGTGTCCGCGTGGGCGATGCGCGCTGGACTGCGCGCGGATGGCTCGCCCAGGTAACACGCAGCGCGAGGGCGATGGTCACGCCGCGCCGACGGGCGGGACCATCGCCGCGCTGCGCGCGGGTGTCGCGTCGGTCGACCGACGCGCGGCGTTTGCCCTCGCGTACACCGCGCTGGTTCTCGTGCTCGAGGAGTATCTCTTTATTCCGCGCGCGGTCACGCGCAACGGCTGGTTCGCGGGCGTCACGGCGCTGCCGACCGGCATGACGTCCGGCCTCGTGTGGGTCGCCTCGACCATCGTGTTCTTCGTGCTCATACCCGCGATGGTCGTGCGCCGCGTTCATCGCGAACCGCTCGCGACCATCGGCTGGAGCGGGCGCGGCTTCGTCCGTCACGCGCCGCTCTATGTGGGCCTGTATCTCGCCGTGTTGCCGCTCATCGTGCTGGCGTCGACTCGCGCCGACTTCGCGCGCACGTACCCGTTCATGGCCGCCGCGCGCACGAGTATCCCGACGTTCATCGCCTGGGAGGGCGCGTACGTGCTGTCGTTCTTCGCGCTCGAGGCGTTCTTTCGCGGCTACCTGCTCTTCACGTGCGAAGCGCGAATGGGATGGACCGCGCTGTTCGTGATGGTCGTGCCCTACGCGATGATCCATTTTCACAAGCCGTTGCCTGAGGCCCTTGCCGCTATCGGCGCCGGACTGGCCCTCGGGGCGCTGGCGCTGGCCCTGCGGTCGTTCTGGGGTGGCGTGGTCGTCCATGCGCTGGTTGCCGTGACCATGGACCTGCTGGCGGTGCACCGGACCGGGCTGTTCTGAGGCCGACGCATGGCATCTCATCACGTCGCGCATTGACCACGGCCCGGCGGTGAGACGCGACCCGTGGCGACTGCTTTCGCTCGACATCGCCTGCGGCGCGCTGTGGACCGTGGCGTTCCCGCCCTATGCGCTGATACCGCTGTTCTGGGCCTGCTTGGCCTACCTCTTCTGGAGAATCGAGCGGGCGCCGAGCGCGCGGCTCGCCGCCCTGCGAGGGTACTGCTGGGGCATCGGCGTACTCTGGGCGGCCTTCTATTGGCTGGTCCACACGATGGGCACATTCGGCCACGTGTCCATACCGGCTGGACTGCTCGCGACCCAGTTGTGGGTCATGTTCTTCGCGCTCCAGTTCGCACTGCTCGGCTTGATTTTGCATACCGTGTCCAGGCATCTCGCCGGGCGACCCTGGGCGCTGCTCTTCGCCGCCGCCCTCGTGCTCACGTCCATCGACATCCTGTATCCGGAGCACTTCGCCTGGGACGCCGCGCTGCTCCTGACGCCCATGCCGTTCCTGTTGCAGACACTCGACCTGCTTGGTACGGCGGGCGTGACTTTCATGCTCTACCTGAGCGCCGTCGGGACGGCGCTCATGCTGCAGTCGGTGGAAGGCCAGCGCCAGATACGGCGGCGCGCGAAGTTCCTGGCCCCGGCGCTCCTCGGCGGATTGCTGATGGTTGCGTACGGCCTCGACGGCCGTTCGCGCTGGAACACGGGCCCCGCGGCCGGTCCGTCGATTCGGCTGGCTGGCATTCAGGCGAATATCGGGACCGCTGACAAGATCGCGGCGACGCGTGGGGGGTCGGCGGCCAAGCAGGACGACGCCATGCGCCGCTACCTCGCGCTCAGTCGCGCCACGGCCGGACAGGGCGTGGATGTCGTCGTCTGGCCCGAAACGGCGTTCCCAGAGTACATCAGTTACGCCCCGCAATACCGGCGCGACCTCACGGCGGTCGCGCAGGAGCTGCAGAGTGATTTCCTGATCGGCGCCCGCGAGTTTCGGCAACCGCCGGCCCGCGGACTGGTGTACAATGGCGCCTTCCTCATTTCACACACGACGGGCGCGGTGGTGGACCAGTATTACAAACACGTCCTGTTGCCTTTTGGCGAGCGCATCCCCCTTTCGGGGTGGTTGCCTCAGCTCAGGACACTGCTTCCCGGCGTGGCGGACTACGCGGCCGGCGATGGCCCTCGCGTCCTGCTGACCCCGAAGGGGCGGCTCGGCATGTCGATCTGCTACGAGGGAATCATTGACGGGTACATGCACGATCTCGCCGCGCTTCGGCCTGACGTCCTGGTGAACATCACGAATGACTCGTGGTTCGGTGACACGCGGGAACCTCTTTTCCACCTGCTGCTGCAGTCCATGCGCGCCATCGAGTACCGGCTGCCGCTGTTCCGTGTGGCCAACACCGGGATCTCCGCGTATGTCAGTCCGTACGGCGCGATCGAGAAACGCGCCGGTATCGGCACCGAGGAAGTGCTCGTGGTGGACGTGCCGGTGCACCCGACCGCCGTGACGTTCTACGAACGCATCGGCCGCTCGCTGACGCGCGGTGTACTTGGCGCCGGTTCCGTGGCGCTCCTCGTGGCGCTCTTCGCCGCCGGGAGGCCCACCGCTCCCGCCCTTCTCCCGCTCGATGGTGCAAGGCAGCTTGCTGGTGATGTCGACAGCCGAGCCGCTCACGCCGGGTAGCGCGAGGAGCTGCGCGCATAGCTCGGCGCGGCGCGACGCGCGCGGGCAGCTGCGCGGGCAGCTGCGCGGGCAGCTGCGCGGGCGTGGCGGGCATCGCGCGGTCCGCGCGCCTCGACCATGACCACCGACCATCTATCGTCTATTTAGGAGCCACAGGTCGGGAGTGAACCGACGACCGCTCGATGACGCATCGCGTGTGCGACCACCGGGCCGCTGGTGCATGCCAGAAGCGACGGACGCGGTAAACGTCCACCAGCCCCGCTTCGATGAAGGCCAGCCGATATTTCCACCTCGTGCCGCTCACCGCCGATCAGGGCGCACGCGACTGGAGTCGGAACCCGGCGGCCGCACCGGGAACTCCGCGATTCTCGCCACAAGCGCCTTCGACAGCGCGATCAGTCCGTCGTCGAGCTGCGCGACGAGGCCCTCATGGTCGCCGGCGCGCCAGCCGCCCTTGCGGTAGTCGGTGGTGCCCCGAGCGAGCACCGCGCCATCGTCCTGGCTGATGATCTCCCAGGCCGCCAGCAGATGGACCTCTCCAGAACTGACGAGCGGGATGTCCGCCTGCTCGCCTTCGAACCGGAGCACGTGGAGCTGGATCAGGTAGTCATACCGCTCATTTGCCGACCAGGGGGCGGCGGCAACCGCGCGAATCGGCGCCTGCCCGGCCATGTACCGGGCGACGGCACTGTTGATGCCCGAGGCAAGCGGCTCGGCCCAGCGGTGGAACTCGGAAAACGTGATCTCCCGCGGACCTTTGCGAATCACGAGCAGCGGCGTGTCGAGGTACCGCTCGAGCTGCGGGCGCCGCAAGCCGACGGTGACGCCCTGGACGGGCGGTGACTGGGTGGTTGCCGGCACCGGTCCCGCACCGAGCACGTACTGCTGCGGCACCGCCGCCCCGCGGCTCAGGTGAAAGCATGCACTCGCGCCGACCAGGGCCGGGAGGACGAGCAGTGTCCGCATTCTCATGGAGTAGCGCATGTTATTTCCTCTCCGGCGACTTGCCGCGCAGCAGCATATCGGGATTCCGCTCGAGTGCGAACGCGAGGGCCTTCAGCGCGTCGGCTGCGGCCTTCATGCTGGCCATTGCCCCTTCCATTTGGTAGCCGATCCCGGCATCCGCCGAGAGGAAACCGCGCGTGTCGTCCATGGTCTGTCGCATCGTCTTCAGCGTGAGCGCGACCTCCGAGTTCGTCCCTTCCAGCTGCAGCTTGAGCGGATCGATGGAAGCGGCCAGCTTGTCCGAGACCACCTCCATGCTGGCCAGGGTACTCTTCATCCGCGCGGCGAGCGCCGGCACCTCGGCCAGGGCGCCCCGTATTTCCG
>JBBQZD010000275.1:0-4014 GCA_038208045.1 Gemmatimonadales bacterium
GGAGGTTCTGACGAGCGTGTAGGGAAAATGAGGCTTTATGCTCTACGCCGTACGTGGTACGCCGTCCGACACGACGATGCCCCGTACGGCCTATTGCGTAGAGCATAAAGCGTAGAGCTTCTTTTTGCATCCTCGCACCTCGCATCCGTGCCCTCGCCGAACTAAATTCCGGGACGTTGCTGTGCACGGCGCCGGTCGGCGCCGCGATTCACTCCCACGGAGTTCCCGTGAATATCCACGAGTACCAGGCGAAAGAGATCCTGCGCGGATTCGGCGTGCCGATTCCGCTCGGCAAGATCGCGACGACGCCCGCTGAGGCCGAAGCGATCGCGAAGGAATACGGCGTGCCGGTGATGGTGAAGGCGCAGGTGCACGCCGGTGGCCGCGGCAAGGCCGGCGGCGTGAAGTTTTGCAAGACGCCCGGCGACGCCAAGGAGAAGGCCACGGCCATCCTCGGCATGCAGATCAAGGGCTTGACGGTCGAGAAGGTGCTGGTCACCGTCGCCGAGGACATCGCCACCGAAGCGTACGTCGGCATCATCGTCGACCGCCAGCGCAAAAAGCCGGTGTTCATGGTGTCCGCCGCCGGCGGCATCGATATCGAGCAGGTGGCCGCCGAGACGCCGGAGAAGATCCTCTACCTCCCGGTCGACACGCGGTACGGCCTCCGCGCCTACGAGGCGCTGCGCATGGGCTTCTTCCTGTACCAGGACGTGAAGCTCGCGAAGCAGGCCGGCAAGATCATGCAGCAGCTCTACGCGGCCTTCATGGCGAGTGGCTGCTCGCTGGCCGAGATCAACCCGCTCGTCGGTACGCCCTCGGGCCAGCTCATCGCCGTGGACGGCAAGATGGTGGTCGACGACAACGAGCTCGACCGGCACCCGGAGATCGAGGCGCTGCGCGACGTGTCGTCCGAGGCGCCGTCCGAGGTGGACGCCCGCAACTGCAACCTGACGTTCATCAAGCTCGAAGGGGACGTCGGCTGCGTGGTGAACGGCGCCGGCCTCGCCATGGCGACGATGGACCTGGTGAAGTACTACGGCGGCGACCCGGCCAACTTCCTCGACATCGGCGGCTCGTCGAATCCGGAGAAGGTCGTCAACGCGCTGCGCATCATCACCGCCGACGCCAACGTGAAGTGCATCCTGTTCAACATTTTCGGCGGCATCACGCGCACCGATGACGTGGCCAACGGCATCGTGACGGCCACCAAGGCGAACCCGCTGAAGGTGCCGATCGTGATTCGCCTCACCGGCACCAACGAAGAGCTCGCCATGAAGATTCTCACGGACAATGGCTTCACCGCGTCCAAGGACATGGACGAGGCCGTCAAGAAGGCCGTCGAGCTGGCGAAGGGAGGAAAGGCCGCGTGAGCATCTTCATTGACAAGGGCACCAAGCTGGTGGTGCAGGGCATCACGGGCCGCGACGGCTCGTTCCACAGCAAGCAGATGATCGAGTACGGCACGAACGTCGTGGCCGGCGTCACGCCCGGCAAGGGTGGCCAGACGTTCGAAGGGACCGTGCCGGTCTTCAACACCGTGTACGAGGCCGTCGAGAAGACCGGCGCCAACACCTCGGTCATCTACGTGCCGCCGATGGGCGCGGCCGACGCCATCATGGAAGCGGTGGACGCGGGCTGCGCGCTCGTCGTCTGCATCACCGAAGGCGTGCCCGTGCTGGACATGACGCGCGTCTACCCGTTCGTGAAGGAGCGCGGCGCCCGCCTGCTCGGCCCGAACTGCCCGGGGCTCATCTCGCCCGGCGCCGCGAAGGTCGGGATCATTCCGGGAAACATCTGCGCGCCGGGCAATGTCGGCGTCGTGAGCCGGTCGGGCACGCTCACCTACGAGATCGTCTTTCAGCTGACTCGCGCGGGCATCGGACAGACGACGTGCGTGGGCATCGGCGGCGACCCGATCAACGGCACCAACTTCATTGACTGCCTGCAGGCGTTCGAGAACGACCCGGACACCAAGGCCGTCGCGATGATGGGCGAAATCGGCGGCACGGACGAGCAGGAGGCGGCCGACTTCGTGAAGAACCACATGACCAAGCCGGTGGTGGGGTTCATCGCCGGGCAGACCGCGCCGCCGGGACGCCGCATGGGGCACGCGGGCGCGATCATCAGCGGGTCGGCGGGCACGGCGGCCGAGAAGATCGAGGCGTTCGAGGCGGCGGGCATCGCCGTCGCCAAGCGCCCCATGGATTTCGTCGAGCTCATCCAGGCGCGGCTGAAGTAGGCTGGCACGAGCGCACGAGCGCACGCCGTACGCGCACGAAGGGCACACAGGGTTCACGGGGGAGGCGGTGCGGGCAAGGCCCCTCCTTCGCTGCCTTGGTGCCTTCGTGGCTTTCTCCAGAAGCATTCAACAGGAATTCACACATGGCCGGACACCGTACGCTCGCGATCATCAAGCCCGACGCCTTCGGCGCGGGAAAGGCCGGCAAGATCATCGCGCATCTCGAAGGGCAGGGCTTCACGATCATCTGCGCCCGCGTCCTCCACATGAGCACGGCCGAGGCCGGCGCCTTCTATGAGGTGCACAAGGCCCGCCCGTTCTATGGTGAACTCGTGGAGTTCATGAGCTCGGGGCCGTGCATGCCGATGGTGCTGGAAATGGACAACGCCGTGCAGGCGTACCGCGACGCGATCGGTGCCACCGACCCGGCCGAGGCGGCGGCCGGCACGGTGCGCCAGCTCTTCGCCGAATCGAAGGGCCGGAATGCCGTGCATGGATCAGACTCCGATGAGAATGCGCGGCACGAAGGACTGTTCTTCTTCGGCGCCGCGGCGCTGCTCTGACCGGCGCTGCGGCGCTGCGCTGACCGTCGCCGCGGCGCTGGCGGGGCCGGCGCTGCGGCTGGCCGTGCCGGGCGCGTGATCAGCCGCCTAAGTCCCCGTAAATGCACAACTTGACCCAGCCCTGTTCGTTGAATATCTTTATTGGCTATGCTGTCGTTTGACGTTCGGTCTCTCGCCCGCGAGGCGGCCACGGTGGAAACCGTGCTGCGTTCGGACGATGCCGTCTGGTTACACGACGACGCGCGACCGGCAGGCGAGGGCATCCAGGTGACCGGACGCCTCTCGATGGCCGGCACGGGTCGGTACTACTTCAGCGGGCACCTCTCCGGGGTGACGCAGCAGGATTGCCGGCGCTGCCTGAGGCCGACGGAAGCGACGGTGGACGCGGAGGTCCACGCGCTGTTCGCGGAGACGGGCGAGGACGAAGAGGATCCGGACGTCTACCCGGTGGGTGACGAACGGCGCGACGAGATCAACCTGCGCCCCGCGTTGCGGGAGCAGTGGCTGCTGGAGGCGCCCGCATTCCTGGTGTGCCGTCCCGACTGCAAGGGACTGTGCCCCACGTGCGGAACCGACCTCAACGACGGCGCGTGCGGTTGCGCGCCGGAATCCGATGCACGCTGGGAAGCGCTGCGGAAGCTCCGCGACGCCTCCGAGTGACCTGACCCTGTCACGAGACGACGATGGCCGTCCCGAAAAGAAAAACTTCGAAGCGCAAGAAGCGGGCCCGCAACACGCACAAGAAGGCCCCGGCGATCTACATCCAGGCGTGCCCGAAGTGCGGCGCGCCCAAGCGCTCGCATCACGTCTGCGCCGAGTGCGGCTTTTACGCGGGTGAGCAGCGGGTCGACGCCAAGGGCAGCTGATCTTGGCGCGCATCGCGTTGGACGCCATGGGCGGCGATCTCGCCCCCACGGCGACGATTGCGGGCGCCCTTCTCGCCCTCCAGGAACTGGGTCCCGAGCACTCGATCCAGCTCGTCGGCCGCTCCGACATCGTCCGGGCTGAACTCGAACGCCTCCTCGCCGGTGAGCATGCCTCGCTGAGCGGGGCGGCGCCGCGCCTGTCCATCGTCGAGGCGCCCGACGTCATCGAGATGACCGACAAGCCGTCGGTGGCCATTCGTGGCAAGCCGCAGAGCTCCATGGCCGTCGGGCTGCGCCTCCAGGCCGAAGGGAACAGCGACGCCTTCGTCAGCGCCGGCAACAC
>JBBQZD010000276.1:0-4010 GCA_038208045.1 Gemmatimonadales bacterium
AGACGCGCTTCGCGCTGACGGGCGCGCACCGTGCCGCGCTGTGCAGCGGCTGCCATGGCGACAACGTCTTCAAGGGCAAGGCCGTGGCGTGCGCCAGTTGCCACAAGGCGACATACGACGCGTCGTCCCGACCGCCGCACGCCGCCCTCGGCTGGTCCACCGACTGCGTCCGTTGCCACTCGACATCCGTGTGGGCCGGCGCCCCGTTCGACCACGCCGTCACGCAGTTTCCGCTCACCGGGGCGCACCGCTCCGCCACGTGCACCAACTGCCACGCGGACGGCACGTATCGCGGAAAGCCGACGGCGTGCGCCGCCTGCCACCAGAAGGAGTACGCCGCCACCGCGAACCCGCCGCATGCCAGCGCCGGATTCTCGACAACCTGCCAGCAATGCCACACCACGACGGCGTGGCCCGGCACGCCATTCAACCATGCGGCGACGCGATTCCCCCTGACCGGCGCGCACCGGGTCGCGGCCTGCGCGGACTGTCACGCGGACAAGGTCTTCCGGGGCAAGCCGATGGAGTGCGTCGCCTGCCACCAAAAGGACTATGCCGTCACGACGAGGCCGTCGCACGCCGCGTCGGGATTCCCCACGGCGTGCGCGCAGTGCCACGGCACCAACACGTGGCTCGGATCCGGGTTCGATCACGCCGTCACGGCGTTTCCGCTCGAGGGCGCGCATCGCGCCGCGGCCTGCACGTCCTGCCACGGCGACGGCGTCTACAAGGGGAAGAGCACAGCCTGCGCCTCCTGCCACCAGGCGGCCTACGCCGCGGCGCAACCACCGCACGCACCGCTTGGGTTCTCCTTGGTCTGCTCAACCTGTCACACGAGCAGCGCCTGGTCAGGAGCCGTCTTCGACCACGCAGCCACGGCCTTCCCGCTGACCGGCGCACACCGGAACGCGTCGTGCGCCCGATGCCACGGCGACGGCGTATACAAGGGGAAGAGCACCGCGTGCGCATCCTGCCACCAAGCGGCGTACGCCACGGCGGCGCGTCCACCGCACGCGCAGCTCGCATTCTCCGCCCTGTGCGGCTCGTGCCACACCACCACCACCTGGACGGGCGGCACCTTCGATCACAACGCCACGCGCTTCCTCCTCACCGGGGCGCATCGCGCGGTCGCCTGCAGCGGCTGCCACGGCGACGGCGTGTACCGGGGCAAGACCATGCTGTGCGTCGGGTGCCACCAGGCACGATACGACGCCGCGACCACGCCGCCGCACAGGTCCGCCGGCTTCCCGACGACGTGCGAGGTGTGTCACGCGACGACCGCGTGGACGCCGGCGACGTTCAATCACGCGACGACCCGATTCCCTCTGACCGGCGCCCACGTGACGCAGTCCTGTGCCTCCTGCCATGGCGACGGCATATACCGTGGCAAGAACCAGACGTGCGTCGGATGCCACCAGGGCAGGTACGACGCCACGACGAACCCCAATCACCGGGCGGCGAATTTCCCGACGGTGTGCGAGTCGTGCCACACCACCACGCGCTGGACCGGCGCCACTTTCAATCACGACGGGTCGTTCTTCCCGATCTACTCGGGCAAGCACAAGGGCCGGTGGACGAGTTGCGCGAGCTGCCACACCGTGCCGACGAACTACGCCTCGTTCTCGTGCTTCTCGTGCCACCTGCAGAAAGACATGGACGACAAGCACAAGGGACGTTCGGGCTACCGGTACGACAGCGCCGTCTGCTACCAGTGCCACCCCCGGGGCACCAAGCCATGACCCGGCACTGGGTCGTGGTCTTCGTCGGCGCGGCCTGTGCCTGGTCGCTGGGTGCGGGCGCGCCGCCGGCGTTCGGGCAGGTGGGCGGCACGCCGGCGAGCGGCGCGCCGGCGAGCGGCGGTCCCGCCGGCTCCGCCGTGGCGTGGACGCGCATCACGTATATCACGGGCAAGTCGGTGTATCTCGAAATCGGGTCGCGCGACGGGCTTCGGGAAGGCATGACACTGCAGGTCATGAAGGACGGTGCTGACATCGCCGAGCTGGCCGTCGAGTTCCTGTCGTCCACACGCGCGTCGTGCACGGTGACGCGCCAGTCGCGCGAGCCCTCCGTCGGCGACTCGGTGCGGTGGCAGCAGCCGGCTCCGCGCGAGGCGGTCGTGCCGCCGGGCAACGCGGCGGCCCCGAACGCGGAGCGCGCCACGACCCGACGTCGGGCTGCTCCGCCCATTCGGGGGCGCATCGGGCTGCGCTATCTGGTGCTGGCGCCCGATGGTGGCGCGGGTGGCCTCACGCAGCCCGCGTATGACCTGCGCCTGGACGGCGAACGACTGGGCGGCACGGCGTTCGCCGTCGCCGCCGACGTGCGCGCACAGCGCACCGCCTACTCCGGCACGGGGGCGTCGGCGCGCGCGCCGAACTCGGTCACGCATGTGTACCAGGCCGCGCTGTCGTGGGTGCCGGGAGGGGCCGCGCCCCGCATCACGGCAGGCCGCCAGTACGCGGCCGCACTGACGAGCGTCGGCCTGTTCGACGGCATTTCCGTCGACCTCGACCGCTCCCGCTGGAGTGTCGGCGCGTTCTCGGGGATGCAGCCCGATGCGGCCTCGTTCGGTCTCTCGAGTGATGTGCGGGAGCACGGCGCCTACGGTCAGTTGCACCATCGGGTCGGCGGGTCGCGCCCGTGGTCGCTCACCGTCGGCGGCATCGGGTCGTACCAGGCCGGAGAGATCGATCGCGAGTACGGGTTCGCCAGGCTGGCGGCAAACGGGCCCCGGTACTAGGTCTATGTCACGCAGGAACTCGACGTCAATCGCGGCTGGAAGTTCGAGCGGGAGCACAAGGCCACGATGCCGACGGCCACCTTCGCCACCCTGTACGTGAACCCCGCCGACGCGGTGTCGTTTTTCGCCGGTTACGACAACCGTCGCAACGTGCGCCTGTATCGCGACTACGTGAACCCGGAGCTCGCCTTTGACGATTCGTTCCGCATCGGTGAATGGGGCGGCATCTCGGTGGCGCCGGTCCGCCGCCTGCGGCTCAGCGCCGACCTGCGCCAGAGCAATGGTGGTTCGGCGGGCCAGGCGCGATCGGTGACCAGCATGGCCAGCGTGAACGGCCTCTCGACGCTGCGCGTGGGCGGCCAGGCCCGCCTGACCACCTACACCGGCGACATGTCCGCCGGACGCCTCGCCTCGGCGAGTCTCGAGGTGAATCCGCACGGGCTGTTCCGCCTCTCGGGCAATGGCGGTCAGCGCACCACGCTGGCGCGCGGTGCCGCGCCCCCGTCACGACTGACGTGGCACGGCGCCGACGCCGACTTTGGCATCGGGCGCTCCGTGTACGTGCTGCTCTCGTGGTACCGGGAAGTGGACGGGGAACGGCGGACGACCCAGGGGTACCTGTCGGTGTCGTGGAGGTTCTGACGAGCGTGTAGCGAAAATGAAGCTCTATGCTCTACGCCGTACGTGGTACGCCGTCCGACACGACGATACCTCGTACGGCATATCGCGTATAGCATAGAGCATAGAGCTTCTTTTCCCCTCCGCGCACCTCGCATCCGCGCCCTCGCCGAACTAAATTCCAGAACGTTGCTGTGCACGGCGCCAGTCGGCGCCGCGAATCACTCCCACGGAGTTCCCGTGAATATCCACGAGTACCAGGCGAAAGAGATCCTGCGCGGATTCGGCGTGCCGATTCCGCTCGGCAAGGTCGCGACGACGCCCGCTGAGGCCGAAGCGACCGCGAAGGAATACGGCGTAGCGGTCATGGTCAAAGCGCAAGTGCATGCCGGCGGCCGCGGCAAGGCCGGCGGCGTGAAGTTCTGCAAGACACCCGCCGACGCCAAGGAAAAGGCCACGGCCATCCTCGGCATGCAGATTAAGGGGCTGACGGTCGAGAAGGTCCTCGTGACCGTCGCCGAAGACATTGCCAGCGAGGCCTACGTTGGCATCATCGTTGATCGCCAGCGCAAGAAGCCGGTGTTCATGGTGTCGGCCGCCGGTGGCATTGACATCGAGCAGGTGGCCGCCGAGACACCCGAGAAGATTCTCT
>JBBQZD010000277.1:0-3998 GCA_038208045.1 Gemmatimonadales bacterium
GCCCCCGTGCGGGCGGACAGCGCCTGGCGATAGTCGTCGGCGTGCGTGCGGTTGGTCGTGCCCACTTCCACCAGTCGCGCGCCACTCTTCTCCATGATGTCGGGCACGCGAAACGAGCCGCCGATCTCCACCAGTTCGCCGCGCGAGACGATGGCGTCCCGGCCATCCGCCACGGTGTTGAGCGCCAGCACCAGCGCCGCGGCGCAGTTGTTGACCACCAGGGCATCAGCGGCGCCCGTCAGTTCGCGCAGGAGCGCCGCGCAGTGCACGTGCCGCGAGCCGCGCGCGCCGGAGGGCACGTCGTACTCGAGCGTGGAGAATCCCTGCGCCACCTCCTGGATGGCCGCGAGCGCGGCCGCGGCCAGCGGCGCGCGTCCAAGATTGGTGTGCAGCACCACGCCCGTGCCGTTCAGCGCCGGTTGGAGCGTCGGACGCTCGGCCTCGTGCAGGCGTTGCTGCACGTCGGCCGCCCATTCGGCGTCGGTCGTGGGCGCGCGGTCAGGCGCCTCGCGCGCCGCGGCAATGGCCGCGCGCACCGCGCCCGCCACGACCTGCCGCGGCACGCGCTCGGCGAGCCCGCGCACGCCCTCGGCCTCCAGGAGAACGTGCACCGACGGGAGCGCGCGCCGCCTGTCCGTCATCGCCGGCCTGCGCGCGGCTTTACGGGCGGCGACGCAGTTGGCTTCACGGGAACGGTCGCGTCTGGCTTCACGGGCACGGTCACGCCCGCCTCGGGGGGAGGCGCCGGCGGGGCCTTCTTCTCCTCCGGCTTCGCGCGCGAGAACGTCCGCTCGCTCGTGCGCTGCCCCCCGGACGCGCTGATGACATCGCGCACGGTCACCCGATACGCGCCCGGCGGAATGGCCTCGCCCAGGAGCACAATGAAATCCGTGGCGAGCACTTCGCGCGCTGGCACAGGCGGCGGCACGCGCACCACGGTGTCACGCGCGGCGCGCCGCGTCTCCACCCGGGCACGCTCGATCGAGTCGAGCCGCGCGACCGCGCGCAGCGAGTCGGTGCGCGCCAGTGCGCGGCGGCCGGCCACCGACGTGTCGGCGCGGGCCAGCGAGTCTCGCCGCGCCGACTCGTGGACGCGCGTCAGCGAGTCGAAGCCCGATGCGCGAATGATCGTCCGGAGGGCCACCCGGCTCGAGTCGGCGCGCCGCACCTCCACCTGGTCGATGCGAAGGATCGGCGCGTTGGCGAGCGCCCGGTCGAACGTCAGGCGCACCGTCGTCGAGTCCTTGACGTCAACGCCCACCACGCGCGCGCCCAGCGTGTCGTGGGCGAACGCGTACAAATCGGTGCGCAGCGTGTCCGCGATGTGCACCGTGACCGAGTCCCACAGCTCGCGCGGATCGAGCTTGCCGTTGGCGTTGGCGTCGAGGAGCGCGCGCAGCAGGTACGTCCCTTCCGGGAGGTAGGGCAGGATGTAGCGTCCCGACGAGTCGCTGCGCGTAATCCACCGGAACGTCGTGTCGCCGCCGACCGTGGCCTCGATGTTCACCAGCGGGGCCGGCCGGTTGGTGGTCCAGTCGAAGACGGCGCCGCGGAGTTCGCCGTGCACGATGCTCCCGCCCGTGCTGAAGACGAAGTGCTGCGCCCGGGTCGTCGCGTTGCCGCGCAGGTCGGCGAGTCCCGGCAGGATCGTCAGCGCGTACGACGTGTTCGCGTGGAATCCCTTGCGTGGGCGCACCGTGATGGCGTCGCGGTTCCAGTCCACGCGCGCGGGACCGTCCGATGGCGACAGCAGCACGATGGCGCCGAGATCCGCGCCGCCGGCGCGCGGCCGTTCGCTGACGACCTCGCTGAATGCCACCGTGACGCTCCGTGCCTTCACGTTCGTGGCGCCCGAGTCGGGCGTCACCTTCACGATCACCGGGACCGCCCGATCGGGCGGCCCGCCCGGCGGCGCACCAGGCGACGCGCATGCCGCCACGAGGACGGCGGCGGTGACGCCCGCGAGCGGCACGCGCCGGAAGGAGATCACGCGCCGCCCATGGCGCGAATCTTCGCGCGCAACTGGTCGGCGCGTGCCGCCCACTCGGTTTCCTTGGCGCGCTCGCCCTCGACGACGGCTGGCGGGGCCTTGTCGGTGAACCCCGTGTTCGCGAGCCGGCCACGCAGGGCGCCCAACTGCTTGTCGAGCCCGGCCAGTTCGCCCTCGAGCTTGCCGCGCTCCTTCGCGATGTCCACGATGCCCGCGAGCGGAATCACGACCTCGAGGCCGCCGGCCAGCAGGGCGTGGGCCGCCGCGCCCGTGGGCGCCGCCCCGTCCGCGGCGAGCTCGGCCTTGCACATGCGATGCACGAAGGCGCGTTCTGCCAGCGCGAGCTGCGCCGCCGCGTCATTGCCGGCGAGGTGCGCCGTCAGCGGCTGCGTCGGCGGCAGCATGTAGTCGTTGCGGATCTGCCGCACCGCGGTGATGACGTCCTTCACGACCTCGAACTCTCCGGCGGCAGTGGATCGTGCCGGCGCCACGGGCCACGCCGCCGTCACCAGCCACGTGCCGTCCACGTGCCCCGGCAGCTTCTGCCAGAGCGTCTCCGTGATGAACGGCATGATGGGATGCAGCAGGCGGAGCCCCTGGTCGAAGCAGTGCACCAGCAGCGCGCGCGTGAGCTCGCGGTCCTCGCCGGGCTCGGCGAGCCGCGTCTTGGATGCCTCCACGTACCAGTCGGCCAGGTCGTTCCACAGGAACCGCCGCGCCGCCTCAGCGTGCGCGTCGAGGCGCAGGCCCGCCTGGCGCAGGTGCACCGGCCAGGTGCCGTCCGGCGGCCGTGCCGGTCCGAGTGCCGTGTCGCAATCGGCCACCGCATCGGCCAGCCGGTTGATGATCCAGTGATCGGCGCTGCGGAACGTCGTGCGGTCGAGGGCCGAGAGCGGCTGCACCGGCTCCGGGCCCACCTGCATCAGGAGGAACCGGCCGATGTTCCACAGCTTGGTCGCGAAGTTGCGGCCCGGCGCGAACGACTTGTCGAGGTCCTCGGGGTCGAGCAGCACGTCCACGCCCATGCCCATGCCCGCGATCATCGTCCAGCGCAGCGCGTCGGCGCCGAACTTCTCGACCACCTCGAGCGGATCAATGCCGTTGCCGAGCGACTTCGACATCTTGCGGTGTTGCATGTCGCGCACCGTGCCATGCAGGTACACCGTGTGGAACGGCGCCTTCCCCATGAACTCGTAGCCCGCCATGATCATCCGGGCGACCCAGAAGAACAGGATCTCCGGGGCGGTGACGAGCACGTCGGTGGGATAGAAGGCCTTCAGGTCCGCGCCGTCGGCCTGGTCGGGCCAACCGAGCGTCGAGATCGGCCAGAGCCACGACGAGAACCAGGTGTCGAGCACGTCCTCGTCCTGCGTCCAGGCGCCGCCGCACTTCGGGCACGCGGCGCCGGGGTCCTCGCGGAACGCCCCTTCGTGGCCGCAGGCGCAGCGCCAGACGGGAATGCGGTGGCCCCACCAGAGCTGCCGCGAGATGTTCCAGTCGCGGATGCCCTCGAGCCAGTTGATGTACACGGCCTCCCAGCGTTCGGGCAGGATGCGCACGGCGCCGCCGCGGACGGCCTCGAGCGCCGGCGCGGCCAGCGGGGCCATCTTCACGAACCACTGGTCGCTCAGGCGCGGTTCGACCACCGTGTCGCAGCGGTAGCAGTGGCGCACGGCGTGATGGTGCTGGTCCACCTTGTCGAGCAGGCCCTCGGCGTCGAGCAGCTTGACGATGCGCTTGCGCGCCTCGAACCGGTCGAGGTCGCGCAGCGACTCGGGCACGCGCCCCTCGGCGTCGTGGCCCTCGCCCATGCGGCCGTCGGGCGTGATTACCACCGGCATCACGAGGCCGTGACGCTTGCCCGCCTCGAAGTCGTTGGGGTCGTGCGCGGGCGTGATCTTCACCATCCCGGTGCCGAACTCCAGGTCCACGAACGGATCGGCGATGATCGGGATGCGCACGTTCGCGACCGGCAGCAGCAGGTGCGTGCCGACGAGGTCGCGGTAGC
>JBBQZD010000278.1:0-3997 GCA_038208045.1 Gemmatimonadales bacterium
ACCGCAAGAATCGGATCGCGTCAGCCGGAGCATCCGGCGAAACTACGGGCATCGGCGCGCGACACGCGGCCGATGCCCTTTCGCTTGGAGCCCCCGGTGCCTGCTCAGTCCATGCCGCTCACACCAACCGTTCCTTCCGTCGATGACGCCTGGCGCGCCGTCGCGGAACGCGATGCCTCCGCCGACGGCCATTTCGTCTACGCCGTCGCCACCACCGGCATCTTCTGCCGGCCGTCGTGCCCCTCGCGCCGCCCACGGCGCGAGAACGCGCGCTTCTTTCCCACGGCCGCCGATGCGGCGTCGGCCGGATATCGTGCTTGCCTCCGCTGTCGTCCCGAATTGCCACCCCCGGGCGATGATCCGCGCGTCACGGCAACACTCGCACTCGTCGCGCGGCATCTCGACCAGGGGAATCCGCCGAAGCTCACGCTTGCCATCGTTGCGCAACGCCTCGGCGTCTCGCCGTTCCATCTCCATCGCGTCCTCCGCGCGGCCCTCGGCGTGCCCTTCGCGCAGTACCTGCGCGCGCGGCGCCGCGAGCGGCTCAAGCGGTCGCTCCGCGAAGGCCGATCGGTGTCGCAGGCCACGTTCGACGCCGGATTCGGCTCGAGCAGCCGCGTCTACGAAGACGTCGCCTCCACGCTCGGCATGACGCCGGGTGCGTATCGGCGCGGCGGAGCAGGCGTGGCAATCGCCTTCGACCTCTACGACACGCCACTCGGGACCATGCTGATTGCCGGCACTGCCCACGGCGTTTGTCACGTGGCCTTCGGCGATGATCCCGCTACGCTGGAACGCGCGCTGCGCGTCGAGTTCTCGCGAGCCGCCATCACCCGCGGTTCCGCCACCGTGCGCGCCTGGGCCAGGGACATCGTCGCACAGCTCGACGGCCGGACGCACCGCATCGAGCTTCCGCTCGACGTGCCCGGCACGCCGTTCCAGCAGCAGGTGTGGACGGAACTGCGGCGCATTCCGTTCGGCGAGCGCCGCAGCTATCAGGAACTGGCGGTCACCATCGGCCGGCCGACGGCCGCTCGCGCCGTGGCCCGCGCGTGCGCCAGCAATCGCGTCGCCGTCGTTATCCCGTGCCATCGCGTGGTGCGCGGCACCGGCGCGCTCGGCGGTTACCGCTGGGGCCTCGAGCGCAAGCAGAAGCTCCTCGACACTGAGCGCGACGGTTCGCGCTGAACGGCAATGCGTGGATGAGGCGACTGTCGGGCTCATCTGGTACTTTGCAGGTGTCCGCCCTCCACCCTCCGCCATCCGCCATCCGCCCTCCACCCTCCACCATCCGCGTCTTCATGCTCGACCTCTCCAAACTCACCCCCGGCGATCGCGTCCAGCACGAGTTGCTGGTGCTCGACCGCGCCGACAAGGAAACGCGCGACGGCAAGCCGTTCGCGCGTCTCGTGCTCGGCAATGCGTCGGGGCGCATGGACACCGCGCCCATCTGGCAGGAGCAGCTGCCCTGGGTGGCCGGCGCCACGAAGGGCACGGTGGTGCAGGTCATCGGGACGGTCGGCGAGTACGCCGGCAAGCGCCAGCTCGCCCTCACCGCGCCGGCGCGTGTGCTGCCGAAAGACGCCGCGCGCGCCGAATCCTTCCTGCCGCACATCGCGCGCAAGACCGAGGAGCTCTGGCACTGGATTGACCAGCAGCGCGCGGCCCTCACCGCGCCGAAGCTGCGCACCGCCCTCGACCTCTTCTTCGCCGACGACCTGTTTCGCCAGCAGTTCGAGCGCGCGCCCGGCTCCACCACCGGACACCACGCCCAGATCGGCGGCCTGCTGCTGCACAGCGTCGAGGTGGCCAGCATCGCGCAGGGCATCGCGCGCACCATGCGCGCCGACGTCGAGCTCGTGACCGTCGGCGCCCTGCTGCACGACATCGGCAAGGTCGAGAGCTACAGCGTCAGCGCGTCCGGCTTCGGCCACACCACGGCGGGCCACCTGCTCGGACACATCGTGCTCGGAACGATGATGCTCGATCGCCGTCTGCGCGCCCTCCCCGAGGGCACGCTGAGCGCCGAGCAGGAGCTCGAACTGCAGCACTTCATCCAGTCGCATCACGGATCCGTCGAGTTCGGCGCCGCCGTGCCGCCCATGACGCTCGAGGCCGAGATCCTCCACTGGGCCGACCAGGCCTCCGCCAAGGCCGCCGACGTCACCGACACGCTCGCCCACGACGAGCATTTCGGCGACGATGCCTTCACGCAGAAACGCCCATGGCCGGTGCAGAAGCGGCTGTGGCGCAAGCCGCACGGCTGGGAGTGAGCAAGGACCCACGCTGGCGAATGCTCGCCCTGCTCTCCGTCGCGGAGCTGCTGGGCATGTCGTTGTGGTTCGCCGGCAGCGCCATCGCGCCGCAGTTGCAGCGGGCCTGGCAGCTCGACGGCGCACAGGTGGCCTGGCTCACCGTCGCCGTGCAACTCGGCTTCGTCGCCGGCACCGCGCTGTCGGCCGTGCTCAACCTTGCCGATGTCGTCCCCGCGCGCACGCTCTTCGCCGTGACGGCGCTCTGCGGCGCCGCGGCCAACGCCGGGCTCGCCGCGGCCGACGGACTCGCACTCGCGCTCATCTCACGCTTCGTGGCCGGCGCCTGCCTGGCCGGCGTCTATCCGCCGGCCATGAAAATGATCAGCACCTGGTTCCGCGAGCGGCGCGGTCTCGCAGTCGGCACCATCGTCGGTGCGCTCACGGTCGGCAAGGCGGGGCCGTACCTCATCGGCGCCATCCCCGGCGTCACCGTCACGTCGCTCGTCGCCCTGAGTTCCCTCAGCGCCGCGGTGGCGGCCGCGCTCGTCTGGTTCGGGTATCGCGATGGCCCGCACGCCTTTCCTTCGCGCCCGTTCTCATGGACGCTCGTACGCGACGTCGTGCGCGAACCACGCTGGCGTCGCACCACCGGCAGTTACCTCGGCCACATGACCGAGCTCTACGCCTACTGGACGTGGATCCCCGCCTTCGTCGCCGCCAGCATCGCCGCCAGTCCGCACATCATCGCTCCCACGGCCACGCGGGTCTCCTCGATCATCGGCTTCGCCATCATCGCCGTGGGTGGCGCCGGCTGCGTCTGGGGCGGTGCCGTGGCCGACCGCATTGGCCGCGCACGGCTCATCACCATCGCGCTCACGGTCAGCGGGCTCTCCTGCGCCGCCATCGGACTCCTTTTCGGCCGCTCGCTCTGGCTGCTCACCCCCGTCGCACTCGTCTGGGGCTTCTTCATCATTGCCGACAGCGCCCAGTTCAGCGTGCTCGTCACCGAGAGCGTCCCGCCCCACGCCGTCGGCACCGCGCTCACGCTGCAGGTCTCGCTCGGCTTCCTGCTCACGACGGCCACCATTCAGGTTGTGCCCCTCGTCGTGCGTACCGCCGGATGGCCATGGGCATTTGCCCTACTTGCTGTAGGGCCTGCACTCGGCATCGTCTCCATTCGACGGCTGCGCGCACTCAACACCGAGTGAAACGGTGCGTTGTTTGGGGTAGATTCCACGCGTACCCCAGCCGAGCAAGGCAATGACCGTCATCAAGCAGGACGACCTCATTCAGAGCATCCAGGATGCTCTGCAGCACATCTCGTACTTCCATCCCGTCGACTTCATCAAGGCGCTGGGCGAGGCGTATGCCAAGGAGCAGTCGCCGGCCGCCAAGGACGCCATCGCGCAGATCCTCACCAACTCGCGCATGTGCGCCGAAGGCCACCGCCCCATCTGCCAGGACACCGGCATCGTGGTGGTCTTCATGAAGGTCGGCATGAACGTGAAGTGGGACGCCACGATGTCGGTGACCGACATGGTCAACGAAGGGGTGCGCCGCGCCTACTTGCAGCCCGACAACGTGCTGCGCGCTTCCATCGTCGCCGACCCCGCCTTCGGCCGCAAGAACACGCGCGACAATACGCCGGCCGTCGTGCACTACGAACTCGTGCCCGGCGACACCGTCGAGATCAAGATCGCCGCCAAGGGCGGCGGCTCCGAGAACAAGTCCAAGTTCGCCAT
>JBBQZD010000279.1:0-3974 GCA_038208045.1 Gemmatimonadales bacterium
GAAGGAGATCACGGTGCTCGAAGCGGCCGCCAACCCGCTCGATCGCGTGGCGAGCGAGGCGCGCGTGCGGCGCCTGGCACTGCTCAAGCGCCAGCGCCGCACCGTCGCCGACGTCGGCCAGCGCCGCGAGACGCTCGCCGCACGGCTCGACAGCTGCGCGCTGGCGCTGCGCAACATGCGCTTTGACGTGCTGCGCCTGAAGACCGGGGCGCAGTCGTACGAGCATGTCACGACCATCGCCGAGCAGGCGATGCAGCTGGCCCGCGAAGTCGACAGCGCGGTGTACGTGGCCGACGAGATGGCGCGGCTGCGCCCGCGCGGCGACGGCATGCCGGGCCGGCCGTGACCGACGGGCTCCGCGAGCGTGTCAACGCCGCGGTGGGATCGCTCTACCACGTAGAGGCCGAGATCGGGCGCGGCGGCATGGCCGTCGTGTACCGAGCGCTCGACACACGCCTGAAGCGCAAGGTGGCGCTCAAGGTGCTGCCGCCCGAGCTCGCGTACCGCGAGGAGGTGCGCCGCCGCTTCCTGCGCGAGGCGCAGATGGCCGCCCAGCTCAGCCATCCGAACATCGTGCCGATCTACTCGGTGGACGAGTCGGCAGGCGTGGTCTATTTCGCCATGGGACTCGTCGAGGGCGACCCGCTCTCCCGCGTGCTCCATCTCGAGCCGCGCCCGGCCCTCGCCATGGTGCGCCGCATCCTCCGCGAAGTGGCCGACGCCCTGCACTATGCGCACTCGCAGGGCGTGGTGCACCGTGACATCAAGCCCGACAATATCCTCATCGACCAGAAGTCCGGCCGGGCGCTCGTCACCGACTTCGGCATCGCGCGCGCCGCCGAGGGCGATGCGCGCATGACCGCCACGGGCATCGCCGTCGGCACGCCGGCGTACATGAGCCCTGAGCAGGCCATGGGCGAGCGGGAGATTGATGGGCGCGCCGACATCTACGCGCTCGGCATCGTGGGTTACCAGATGCTCGCCGGCGAGCTGCCGTTCCAGGCGGCCAACACGCCATCCATGCTCATGAAGCACCTGAGCGAGCGGCCACGCCCCCTGCTCGACGTGCGTCCCGATCTGCCCGCCAACCTGGCCTCCGCCATCGAGCGCGCGCTGGCCAAGGGACCGGACGAGCGCTGGCCCGACGCGGCGGCCTTTCGCGACGCACTCGCGGACAGCGCGCCCGTGACGCTCACGGCCGCGCCGGCGGCGGCACGCGTGTCGTCACCGCCCCACCCGCCGAGCGTCGGCGCCGTGCTGCCGCCGAGTCGCGGGGGCCATGACGCGCCGGCCGAACCCGGCGACTGGGTGCCGAAGCCGCTCCACGTCCGTGCCGGCATGAATCCGCTGCTCGCGCTCGGCGTCCATCACGGCGGCAGCACGCGACCGGACGACTCGGACGACATCCGGACCTGGCGCGAACAGCGCCGGCTGTATCGCCAGCAGGTGAAGCAGGCCGCACGCGACCTTCGGAACGGCGATCCCGTCGCGGCCGCCGCGGCCATGCAGGGAATCGCGCCGCCCCGGGCCCTCAGCGACGACCAAAAGGTCATGCGCGTGCGCCGGAAGGCCGTGAACTATCTCGCCACGACCGCGTTGCTCTTCGGCGTCAATCTCATGACGCGCGGGGCGCCGTGGTTCCTGATCCCCGCCTTCTTCATGGGCGCCGGCCTGCTGCGATCCATCGGGGGACTCTGGGCCGACCACATCCCGCTGTCCCGGCTGTTCACGCGCCCACCGCGCGACGACGCGGCGGGATCGTCCTTGGCAGTCGGCGCGTCCGGCGCCGGCCTGCGCGCGCTGCCCGCACCGGGGGCCGACCCGCTGCTCGCCGCCGTGCCGCGCGACGTGCTCGACGGCGCGCACGGGCAGGTCGTGCGCGACGCGGTCGCTGCGCGCCGCATCATCGCCGACGTGCTGCTGCGCCTGCCGGAGGGGGACAAGCAGTTGTTGCCCGACATCGAGCCGAGCGTGAGGGGCCTCGTGGAACGCGTCATCTCACTGGCGGGCGCGCTCACGCAGCTGGACGCGGACGCATCGCCCGCCGCGCTCGCCCGCCTCGACCAGCGCCTGGTGGATGCCAAC
The DNA here is from genome assembly GCA_038208045.1 of Gemmatimonadales bacterium. Classification (GTDB taxonomy): domain Bacteria; phylum Gemmatimonadota; class Gemmatimonadetes; order Gemmatimonadales; family Gemmatimonadaceae; genus PNKL01. Next base: position 2,086 of record JBBQZD010000279.1, read on the forward strand.
GCGCTCGCCGCGGACGCGCCGGACCGCGACCGGCGCGTCACTCTGCTGGAACGCCAGCGGCAGACGCTGCGCGACCTGGCCGCGCGGCGCGAGGCGGTGGCCGCGCAGCTCGACAACGCGTCGCTGGTGCTCGAGACGATGAAGCTCGACCTGCTGAAGCTGCGGTCGAGCGGGTTCCAGTCGCAGATGGCCGACGCGAATTTCCAGACCCAGGACGCGCGCGCGGTGGTGAAAGAGATCGAGCGCGCGCTCGAGGTGGCGGAGGAAGTGCAGAAGATCAGGTGAGACAGAGTGCTCTGTCGTACTCTGTCGTACTCTGTCGTACTCTGTCGTACTCCGTCGTACTCCGTCCCTACATCTGCTCCTCGCGTTCCGCGAACTCGGCGGCCAGGCCCGGGTGTCCGAACCGGTTGGCGGCGATGATGCCCTTGGCGATGGCCGCGCGCGCGTCGTCGGTGCGCCCCAGGTGCGTCAGCGCGTCGGCCAGCTTGAGCCAGCCGTTGCCCTCGTCGTCGTAGCGCGCCAGGTAGAACTCCAACTCCGGCACGGCGTCGGCCCAGCGTTCGGCCTTCACGAGTTCCGTCGCCAGGCCGAATCGCGCGAGCACGTTGTCGGGATTGCTGGCGATCATCGCCGCGAAGGCGTCCAAGCGGGTGGTCGTCACGTCGGGCTCGTGGTGGCAAGTGCGGGAACCGGGCGCATCCTTCGCCGGTAGGACATCGTAGAGGGACTATCACCGGGAGCGTGTCGCATGTCCAGCAGCGCCGTCACTCCTCGCCGATTGCGCATCGCGTCGGCCGCCGCCGTCCTCGCGCTGGTACCGCTGTTCGCGGCGGGGACGGTCGCGCACGCACAGCAGGGGCAACCCGGACGAGCGGACGCTGGCCCGCCGCCAGCGGTGGTGACGGGGCGCATCGTCGGCCCCGACAAGAAGCCGCTCGAGGAGGCCGACGTGCGTCTCGACGAGTCCAGGAGCGTCGCGACGGACCGGAAGGGACGCTTCGAGTTCGACCCGACGGCGCCGGGCATGCACGACGTCCTGGTGCGCAAGCTCGGCTACGTCCCCGTGCGCTTCCGTGTGGCGGTCACGGCGGGCGATCTGTGGGACGGCACCATCATGCTCGAGAGGTCGGCCCAGGCGCTGCCGCCTGTGGTGGTGCTGGACTCCTCGAAGGCGCTGCACAACTTCCGGCCGCGGTGGATCGACGATTTCGTGGCACGCCGCCGACAGGGCATGGGCACATTCCTCGATCGCGTGGACATCGAGAACGCGGCCGAGATCACGACGGCGCAGTTGCTGGCGCGCGCGCCGGGCATCACCACCCGCTCGCAGGCCTTCTACGACGCGCTGCAGGTCAACCGGTGTGGCGGCGGGTTCGGGGCCGGCAACAAGGGGCTTGTCTACGTCGACGGCTTTCGCACCGAGGTCTCCACCACCGGGCGGTTCGTGAGCTTTCACGACTATTCGCCGAGCGACCTGGCCGCCATCGAGATTTTCAGGGGCTACAGCGAGATCCCGGCCCAGTACGCCGAACCCTCCGCGTGCCTCGTGGTGCTGCTCTGGACCAACCGTCGCTAGGTCACGGCGGCGATATCGCGACGGAGCAGGCCGACGACGGCCTGGGCGACACGATCGGGGGCATCCAGCGGCACGAAGTGGCGGGCGTCGGCAACGACGTCGAGCGTCGAGGCGGCGCTGGCCGTGTGCAGGCGGCGGGCGAGAGCGACCGGAACAAACGGGTCGTGCGCGCCGTGCAGCACCACGGTGGGGGTACGAAGGGCGCCGAGGTCGAGCGACGCCGTCTCGTCGGGCCGCTGCGCCGCGAGATGTGCGAGCAGGGCGTCACGACCGCCCGGCTGCGCGAACGGACGAAGGAAGACGTCGAGCG
>JBBQZD010000280.1:0-3957 GCA_038208045.1 Gemmatimonadales bacterium
CGTGACCATGCGCATGCGACGCGCTGACTGCGGCTGCTGCCGTACTGGAAGCCTGTGCCTGCGCCTGTTGCGCCTGCTGGGTGGCCTGCGCACGGGCCTTCTGTCGCAGCATCTCGGTGTAGTTGCCGAGGTACTCGACGATGTGGCCGTCCTCGATGGCCCAGATGCGGGTGGCGATGGCATCGACGAAGTAGCGGTCGTGCGAGACGAACAGCATCGTGCCGTCGTAGCCATCCAGCACATCCTCCAGCGTCTCACGCGCGAGGATGTCCAGGTGGTTGGTCGGCTCGTCGAGCACCAGCAGGTTGGCGCGGGAGAGCGTGATCATGGCCAGCGCGAGGCGTGAGCGCTCGCCGCCCGAGCAGGTGTCGGTGCGGCGCATCACCGTGTCGCCGGAGAAGCCGAAGGCGCCGAGCAGTCCCTGGACCTGCCCGCGCGTCCAGAGCGGGCGCAGGTTGGCGATCATGTCGTAGATGGTGATGCCCATCGGTACCTGCGCCAGGTCCTGGCGGAAGTGCGCCGCGGTGACCGACCCGCCCAAACGGCACTCGCCGCTGGTCGGCTCCCGTTCGCCGAGGATGGTGCGCAGCAGCGTCGACTTGCCGGCGCCATTTGGCCCGACGATGGCCACGACGTCGCCGCGCATGGCCGTGGCGTGGAAGCCGCGCACCAGCGTGCGTCCGGGGACGGCCACGTCGAGCTGGTCACAGTACACCACGCGGTCGCCACCGCGGTCCTTGACCTCCAGCTTGAAGCTCATCGCGTCGCCCTGGCCCGGGGGGGGCGTCAGGCGGGGCAGGCGGGAGAGCAACTTGCGCCGCCCCTGGGCCTGCTTCGTGTTCTGCCCCGCGATGTTGCGGCGGATGAAGTCCTCTTCCTTGGCGATGAACTTCCGCTGCTGGTCCACCTGCCGTTCGAGGGCCAGCCGGCGCTCGGCGCGCTGGGTGACGAACGCCGAATAGCCGCCGCGGTAGGTGACGGCGGTGCCGCCTTCGATGTGCACGACGTGGTCCACGACCTCGTCGAGGAAGGCGCGGTCGTGGCTGACCACGATGGTGGTGCCGCGCCGCTCGAGCAGGTAGCCCTGCAGCCACTCGGTGGTTTCGAGATCCAGGTGGTTGGTCGGTTCGTCGAGCAGCAACACGTCGGCGGGGTCCACAAGCTGTGCGGCGAGGCCGACGCGCCCGCGTTCGCCACCGCTGAGCACGGTGAGGCGCTTGACCTTGGCCTCCTCGGCGTCGAAGGCGAGGCCTTGCAGGACGGCGTCGACCTTGGCGTGGAACTCGTAGCCCCCGTCGTGCGCGAAGCGCTCCATGTCGTGGCCGTACCGCTCGAGGGCGGCCGCGTCGGGATGGTTGCCCATCTCGGCGAGACGGTTCGCCTGCTCAGCGAGCGAGGCCTCGAGGGCGATGAGCGGCGCGAAAGGCGCGGCCGCTGCCTCCCAGACCGTCGTGGCGTCGCCGAAGTCGCGGTGCTGGTCGAGCAGGGAGATGCGGAGGGTGCCCGCTTTCGACACCGCGCCGCTGGTCGGGCGCTGCTCGCCGGTCAGCAGGCGGAAGAGGGTCGTCTTGCCGGCGCCGTTACGGCCGATGATGCCCCAACGTTCGCCTTCGGCGACTGTAAAGGAGACATCACGGAGCAAGGTGGTGGCGCCGAATTCGACGCTCACGCCGGCGAAGGAGAGCTGGGTCACCCGGGATAACTTAACACGCGGGCGACGGGGGCCGGTCTCCGGCTTCCCGGCGGGTTATTATTCTGGCGTCCTCCGCGATGCCTCAGTTGTGAGGAACATCGGCGGGCGGGCGAGGTACCATGTCGCATTCCCCGGCGCCGACACGGCAACTTTTATTGCTGGAGCACTCCATGGTCGCAGGCGCAATCGTTGCCGTGCTGCTTTCCGTCGGTTTGGGCGGCGCTGATTCTTCGCGCGTCGGCCCTCGGGCCGACGCGGTGCGGGTGGGCGTGGACGCGGGGGTGTCCGACACGACCCGCGTGCGTCGCAAGGCGTTCGTGCTGAGCGAGGCGTATGGCACGCGGCTCAAGATTCACAAGCTGGCCTCATTCGTCACCATTCCGCTCTTCGCGGCGCAGTATGTCGCGGGCGACCAGCTGTTCTCGAAGGGCAGCGCGGCGCCGCAGTGGGCGCGGGACTACCATGGGGTGCTGGCGGGGGGCGTGGCCGGGCTGTTTGGCATCAACACGCTGACGGGATCGCTGAACTGGTGGGAGACGCGCGGGCAGCCCGACGGGCGCACGTGGCGCACGCTGCACGCGGGCCTGGAACTCCTGGCCGACGCCGGGTTCGTGGCGACGGGCCTGCTTGCAGACGAGGCCGAAGGTTCGGGCGACAAGCGCCGGTTGCACCGGACGGTGGCAGTGACCTCGATGTCGGTCGCGACGCTCGGGTACGTCCTCATGCTCAAGCCGTTGCGGAGGGATTGAGGTGCCGATACTCGAGACGCTGGAAGCCTTCGTGAAGCCGTGGGCCGTGTTCTATTCCGACTCGCGGCCGACCGAGGCCGTCGTGCTCTTTGCGCACATCGCGGGCATGCTGTGGGGCGGCGGCCTGGCCATCACGGCTGACCGCAACGTCTGGCAGCTCCGCACGGCGACCGTGAACGAACGCGCACGACTGCTCGTCGCGATCGACCATCTGCACGCGCCGGTGCTCATGGGACTCGGCCTTTCGGCCCTGTCGGGCGTGCTGCTGACCCTGGCCGATCTCAAGACGTTCGGTACCTCGCCGTACTGGTGGGGCAAAATGATCGCTTTCGCACTGCTGCTCGCCAACGGCGCGTGGCTGCGGCATCAGGAACGCCACCTGCAGGCGGCACCGGTGACGATGGTGGGCAAGTGGCGGGTGCTGACCGTCGCGGCGGGCATCAGCATCACGCTCTGGTTCGCCGTCGCGCTTGGCGGTGTCTTTCTGATGACCATGATTTGACTCTGATTTCATCCCGCTCCCCGATGACCACACAGACCACCGATGACTGCGCCGGCGACTGCCTGCTGGCGCGCCGCATCTTTCTCCGGGACGTGACCGTGCTGGCGGCGGGCCTCGTGGCGGCCGGACTCGCCCCGCGCGGCGCGGCGGCGATGCCCGCGCCCGTGCAGGCCCTGCTGCGTGCGGGAACCGACGTGCGCTATCCCATCCCGGCCAAGGATGGCGTGTCGTTCGACAAGGCGAACGAGGTGATCCTGGTGCGCTACACAGGCAAGGTGTATGCCTTCGCGCTGTCGTGCCCGCACCAGAATACGGCGCTGAGCGTCGATCCCTCGGGCGTTGGGTTCCAGTGCTCGAAACATCATTCCAAGTACACGTCCGACGGCACCTTCATCGAAGGCCGAGCCACGCGCAACATGGACCGGCTGGTGATTCGCCGTGACGGCAATGTCGTGGTGGTGGACGTGGCCAAGTGGTACGAATCGGATTCCGAGCCCACGGAATGGGCCGGCGCAGTCGTCACCCTGTGATCGCGGAGCCGGAATGAGCGACGAACTTGCATGTGATCATGACTGCGCGCTGGGCCGTCGCGAATTCCTGGGCGCGGCGGCGCTGACGGCGCTGGCGCTGCTTCAGGCGGCCTGCGGGGACGGCGTGATCGGCGGCACCGGTCCGGGCACTGGCCCGGGCGCCACGAGCGGCGGGGCGCTGGTCGTGACGCTCTCGCAGTTTTCGGCGCTCGCGACGGTCGGGGGAGCGGCGCGAGTAGACGGCGGCAGCGGCAGCCCGGTGGCGCTGGTGCGCACGGGCGCCGCGTCGTTCGCTGCCTTTTCGCTTGTCTGCCCCCATCAGGGAACCACAGTGAACCTCACCGGCACCGGTTTTCTCTGCCCCAATCACGGCGCGCGGTTCTCGAGCACGGCCCTCAGACGTTCGAACCCGAGCCGCAGTCACTCGGCTCTCCAGCATCGATCCCGGGCTACCGGGTCCCTTCGCGACCCGGACGACCGAAT
>JBBQZD010000281.1:0-3924 GCA_038208045.1 Gemmatimonadales bacterium
ACGGCGCTGGTGATGCTGCCGGTGGTGGTGACGTGGCTCAACGACAGCGGGGCGATGCTGGCCGGCCGCGCGTTCGGGCGCGCCAAGCTGATGCCGACGGTCAGTCCCGGCAAGACGTGGGCCGGCGCGTACGGCGCCGTCGCCGCGAGCCTGCTGGCCACATGGGTGATCGCCGTGTTCGTGCTTCCGCCCATGGCGCACCTGACGCTGCGCCCGCTGGGCATCGTGGTCATCGGCGTGACGCTGAGCCTCGCCGCACAGCTCGGTGACCTCGCCGAGTCGATGCTCAAGCGCGAGGCGGGCGTGAAGGACAGCTCGCAGCTCATTCCGGGACACGGCGGCGTGCTCGACCGCGTGGACTCGCTCCTGTTCACGATTCCCGTGGGCTACGTGCTGCTCGGCGCCTTTCTGCAGTACACGCCCTGATGACGGCGGGGGCGGTGCAGGGCGTCGCGATCCTTGGCTCCACGGGATCCATTGGCACCACGGCGCTCCGCGTGCTGGCGCGGCATCGCGACCGCTTTGCGGTGCGGGCGCTGACGGCCCACGCCAATGCCGCGCTGCTGGCGGCACAGGCGGTCGAGTGGGCGCCGTCGTTCGTCGGGCTCGTCGAGGGCGACGGCGGCGACGGCGGCGCCGTCGCGGCCGACTGGCGGCGCGGCCCCGAGGCGCTCGTGCAGGCCGCGACCCGCGCCGACGTGCAGCTCGTCCTCAACGCCGTGGTCGGCTCGGCGGGGCTCGACGCGACGCTCGCCGCGCTCGAGGCCGGCAAGCGCGTGGCGCTGGCCAACAAGGAATCGTTGGTGATGGGTGGGGCGCTGGTCGCGGCCGCCGCGGCGCGCGGCGGCGGGCACGTGGTGCCCGTGGACAGCGAGCACTCGGCCATTCTGCAATGCCTGGCAGGCCGCACCGCGGTCGACGTGCGGCGGCTCATCATCACCGCCTCGGGAGGCCCGCTGCGGGAGTGGCCGGCCGACCAGGTGCGGGTGGCGACGGTCAAGGATGCACTGAATCACCCGACGTGGTCGATGGGGCGGAAGATCAGCGTGGACAGTGCCAGCCTGGCCAACAAGGCGCTCGAGGTCATCGAGGCGCACTTCCTGTTCGGCCTGGGGTACGACCAGATCGACGTGGTGGTGCATCCACAGAGCATCGTGCACTCGATGGTGGAGTTTCGCGACGGCAGCGTGCTGGCGCAGTTGGGCATGCCGTCCATGGAATTGCCCATCCTGTACGCGCTGACGCACCCGGAGCGGGTGGACGACCACGGCGTCCCGACGTTCGACCCGGTGGCGACGCCACTGACGTTCGAGCCGGTGCGGCACGACGCCTTTCCGTGCCTGGCACTTGGCATTGCGGCGGGCCGGGCGGGGGGGGCGGCGCCGGCGGTGTACAACGCCGCCAACGAGCAGGCGGTGGCGCTGTTCCTGGAGGAGAAAATCGCGTTCGGCACCATCGCCGAGTCGATTGCGTTTGCGTTGGAGCGGCACGCCGGATTGGCCGGCGACAGTCGCGAGGCGCTGCGGGATGCCGATGCCGCGGCGCGCCGAACGGTCAGGGAGATGTGCGGATGCTAGCATGGCTTGCCCCAATTCTCGTGCTCGGGCTCGTGGTCTTCGTCCACGAACTCGGTCACTTCCTCGCAGCCAAGTGGGCCGGGGTCTACGCGCCCCGGTTCTCCGTCGGCTTCGGCCCGGCGCTGTTCCGGTTCCGCCGGGGCGAGACCGAGTACGTCATCGCCTCGCTTCCGCTGGGCGGGTACGTGCGGATGGCCTCGCGTGATGACGAGACGATGGCCGCGATCGAGGGCGGCGCGCCCGAGGGACAGGGGGCGGGGACCGAGCCGGCGGAGAAGCCGGCCGACTGGGATCCCGAGGCGATGGTGCCGTTCGGGCCCAAGCCGGTGCCGGCGGACCGCTGGTTCGAGAGCAAGCGGCTGCACCAGCGCGTCGTGATCATGCTGGCGGGCGTCACCATGAACGTGCTGCTGACGTTCGGCGTCTCGACGGGGGTTATTGCGTGGTATGGCCGGCCCTATCTGCCGGCGGTCATCGACTCGGTCATCGCGGGCAAGCCCGGCGCGCAGGCGGGGTTGCAGAAGGGCGATTCGATCGCGACGGTGAATGGCGTCGCGGTGAAGGCGTGGAGCGACATGCAGCAGATCGTGCGGGCGTCGGCCGGCAAGCCACTGCAGGTCGGCGTGGTGCGCGGCGGGCTGCCAGTGCCGCTCACCATCACGCCGGTGGCGGCCGAGGGCGCGGAAGTCACGACAGGCCGTCGGGTGACGGTGGGGCAGGTGGGGATGTTCCCGAAGGACGACGTGCGGCGTGAACGGGTCGGGATGATACGGGCGACGGCCGACGGCTGGCGAGTGACGTGGGGAATGGCGGGCTCGGTGGTGGGTGTGGTGGGCGGGCTCTTCCGGGGCACGGTGTCGGTGAAGAACCTCGGCGGTCCGGTGGAGATCGCCCGGACCTCGGTGGCGGCGGCGCGCACGGGACTGGAGTCGGTCTGGGCGCTCATTGCCTTCCTGAGCATCAACCTTGCCATCCTGAACCTGTTGCCGATCCCGATCCTCGACGGCGGTCAGGTGCTGATGACGGTGGCCGAATCGGTGAAGGGCAGCCCGTTCTCGGTGCGCACGCGGGAGAACGTGATGCGCGTGGGGCTGGCGGCGATCGTGGCGCTGTTCGCGGTGGTGATGTTCAATGATATCGTTCGGCTGTTTCGGTAGGTGGGTTCAGGGGATGGGAAGGGGCAGGGCTTGGGAAGGGGAAGGGGCAGGGCTTGGGAAGGGGAAGGGGCAGGGCTTGGGAAGGGGAAGGGGCAGAGCTGGGAAAGGGAATGGGAATGGGGGGAGAATGGGGAGGGAATGGGGGGTGGATGCCTCCCTTCCCCTTCCCCTTTCCACGCTCTGCCCCTTCCCCTTCCTTTTGCAAACGTCGCCGGCCTTTACAATAGCCGCAGAGCCAGCTAACTTACTCTGCTATAACGAAATCGGCCTAGTCAACGAAGCAGGAAAGGACCCAGTTCATGGCATTTGACAAGACGCCGGCGATCGCCAAGAATCGCCGCCACGACACCGACACCGGTTCGACGCCCGTCCAGGTCGGCATTCTCACGGAACGGATCAACTACCTCACTGATCACTTCCGTCAGCACGCCAAGGACCACCACGGCCGCCGCGGCCTCCTGAAGATGGTCGGCCAGCGCAAGCGCCTGCTGGGCTATCTGAAGCGCACGGACGTCGATTCGTACCGGAAGCTCATCGCAGACTTGGGTCTGCGTTACTAGGCATTACGCAACGCAGATCGCGCGGACGCATACACGGCGGCCCGCGCGTTTTGTGTTCCACCGAGACCACACATCATGATGCATCGCATTGAGCGGACCTTCGCGGGCCGCAAGCTCGTCCTCGAGACGGGCCGCATGGCCAAGCAGGCCGCCGGTTCCGCCCTCATCCAGTTCGGCGACACGATGGTCCTCGCGGCCGTCACGGTCAGTGACAAGAAGAGCACGCTGCCCTTCTTCCCCCTGACCGTCGAGTACAAGGAAAAGACCTACGCGGCGGGCAAGATCCCGGGCGGCTTCATCAAGCGCGAAGGGCGCCCGCGCGACGAGGAAATCCTCTCGTGCCGCATCATCGACCGGTCCATCCGGCCGCTGTTCCCCGAGGGCTTCCAGAACGAGGTCCAGGTCTTCATCTACGTCATCAGCGCCGACCAGGAGAATGACGCCGACGTGCTCGGCCTCGTGGCGGCCTCGTTCGCGCTGAACGCGTCGAAGATTCCGTTTGCCGGTCCGATTGCCGCCGTGCGTGTCGGCCGCGTCGAGAGCAAGTGGGTGCTCAACCCGACGTTCCAGCAGCTCGAGTACAGCGACATGGAGCTCATCGTCGCCGGCTCCAAGGATTCCATCGTGATG
>JBBQZD010000282.1:0-3919 GCA_038208045.1 Gemmatimonadales bacterium
ACACATGCCAACAATCAAATCCACAAAAGCGAGAGAAGCACCGAAAAGACGCGATCCACCGGCATCCGGAAGACGTCGTTCGCGTCGCGGGCGGGCACGGCGGCGACGGCGGCGGCCAGTGCCGCGCGCAGCGCGTCGAGACCCTGCCCCGTCACCGACGAGACCGGCACGATGGCGGAGCCGCGCAGTCGCGAGTGCGCGATGAGCCCCTGCACGTCGTCGAGCGCGAGCGCGAGCAGGTCCGGATCGACGAGGTCGCACTTGGTGAGCGCCACGACGCCGCCGCGAATGCCGAGCAGGTCGAGGATGGCCACGTGCTCGCGGGTCTGCGGCATGACGCCCTCGTCGGCCGCCACCACCAGCAACGCGAGGTCCATGCCCGCCGCACCGGCGAGCATCGTGCGGACGAATCCCTCGTGTCCGGGGACGTCCACCACGCCGACGACGCCCACGTCGCCGAGTTCCAGGGGCGCGAAGCCGAGTTCGATGGTGATGCCGCGGCGCTTCTCTTCGGGCAAGCGGTCCGTGTCGACGCCGGTGAGGGCGTGCACCAGGGCCGTCTTGCCGTGGTCGATGTGCCCCGCGGTGCCGAGAATCACGCGTCCATCTCGTGGCGCTCCCACGCGACGAGCGCGCGGAGCGGACGGTCGCCGGCGAGGTGTTCCTCGAGGAACTCGCGCAACAGGCGCTGATGCGCGCGCAGCGCGCCGTCCGACAGCGCCGGCGAGGCCTCGCGGGCCAGCCAGTGCCGGAGCGCATTGCGCGCGTCGGGCGGCAGCGTGCGCGCCCCGGGCGCCAGCCGCGCGCACACCGGGCAGAGCGCGCCGCCGGCGCGGTGATGGAACGTGACCGGCTGCGACGCATCGAGGGGCGCGTGGCAGGACGCGCAGTCGTCGAGCGTGGGCGCGAAGCCGAGTTCGGCGACGAGGCTCCACGCCCCGCCAAGCGCCACCGCGCCGGACGCGCCGGGCGGTGCGTCGAGCAGCGCGTCGAGCGCGTCGGTGATGGCGTCGAGCAGCGCCGAGTCGGCATGCTCGGGCGCGAAGCGCAGGAGCAGTTCCGACATGGCGGAGGCGGCGGCGAACCGGTCGAGCGACACGGCGATGCCGCCGCGCGACCGGGTGGCCTCGAAGCCGACGAGCGCGTGGAGGTCGCGCCCCTGCATCACCTGGAACTGCGCGATGCCGCCGGCAAAGAGGTCGAGGGCCGGGCCGAACGGGTTCTTCGGCCGACGCGCGCCTCGGGCGATCACCGAGACGACGCCCAGCTCGCGCGTGACCAGGCGAATGATGCGCGAGGTCTCGCGGTAGTCGAAGGCGTGGAGGACGAGCGCGTCGGTGGTGACGAGAGGCACGGAGGGAATCTAGACGGTAGACGGAGACGGGAGACGGGAGACGGTGGACGGTGGACGGTAGATGCCGGGCTAAGGAGCGGGAGCCGCCTGACCATCCACCTTCAACATCCACCGTCTACCGTCTACCGTCTACCGTCCACCGTCTACCGTCTACCGTCTATGTCACGGCTGGCCAATGGTGACGCCGAGGCGAATCACACGGCCGGGCGCCTGGAAGCCGTGGATGCCTTCGTATCGCACGTCTCCGGCATTCTCGATGCGCAGTCGCGCGGTCATCGGCAGCCGGGCCTCTCGTGCACTGAGGCGCAGCGAGGAGGAGAGGTCGACGAGCGTCCTCGCCGGGAGCGTGACGGGCGCGGACGGGTACACGGCAAAATCGCGATCGGCGGCGCGGCCCGTGTACGCTGCACCCACGGTGACATCGGCGCGACCGCCAATTGCGCGGCCAAGTTCGGCGCGCGCCGAGTGCTCGGGACGGCGGATCAAGGGCTGGCCGAACACAAAGGTGGCGCCTGTGCTCTTGTCCACGCCCGGATTGGTCACCCGTGTACGTGTCCACGAGTAAATGAGGCGACCGTGCAGTCCCGCGCCGAGCGCCGCGGCCAGTTCGGTCTCGATGCCGTCGGCGTTCGCGGCGGCGACGTTGACGTAGTTGGGGCCCGAGGGCGAGACCGGCCGGGACGTGTACTGGATGAGGTCGCGAAAGCGCTGCTGGTAACCGACGAGCGAGAGGGTCACTCCGGCGACCGTGCCTTCGACGCCGAGTTCGCTGCTGCGCGACTGCTCGGGCACGAGCGACGGGTTTCCTGCCGTGTAGCCGGTGGCGAAGTTCTCGAAGAAGGTCGGCGCACGGAAGGCGGAGCCCGCCGCGCCGCGGACGCGCCACGTGCCCGCCAGGCGCCACGCGCCGGCGACGCGCAACGTCTGGAAGTCGCCAAAGGCGCTGCTGACGTCGCGCCTCGCCCCCAGCTGGTAGCTGCCGCGCGCCAACACGGCGCCGACCGCCTGCACATACACCGCGCGATCATTGCGCGCCGCGACGAACGCACCCTCGCTTGGGCCGTACTGGCTGAGCGACAGCGAGTGGCTGTGCTCGTGGTCGCGCGCGGCCTCGGCGCCGACGGTCAGCGACTGCGTGGCGCCGGCGCGCGCGGTGAGCCGCACATCGGCTGAGCGGCGCGTGACCGTGCCTCGGGAGTAGAAGCCGTAGAAGCCGATGGTGTCGGCTGCGCTGTCGGGCCCGTCGTTGCTCCGCGGGTTCGTTTCGGCGGACGTCAGATTCCAGGACGCCGTCAGCCGGTCGCTGATGACGCGCCGCCCCGTGAGTGCCAACAGCAGGCGGTGCGTGGTGTTCTCGGCGTTGTGGTCACCGATGGAGCCGTCGAAGTCGGTGGGATAGTGGTAGGTGGCCGCCTGCCAGCGCGCACTCGCGGTGACCTCGGTGCGGGCATCGGGCACCACGCGCATCGAGGCCCCCGCCGACTGGTTCCGGTAGCTGTTGTTGAACGCGAGCATGCCATCGCTGGCGCGGTCGGCCACCGAGGCGCTGAGCGCCACGCGACGCAGGGCCGTGCCGCCGGACAGCTCGACGTCGCGCGCGCCGTAGCTGCCGCCTTCGACCGCAATCGCGCCGCGCGTGCCGTGCGCCGCGGTGCGCGAGACCAACTGAATGACGCCGGTCACCGCGTCGGCGCCGTAGAGCACGCTGGCCGGTCCGCGGACGACCTCGATGCGGTCGATGTTCTCGAGCGTGAGCGCACCAAGATCGAGGGCGCCGCCCGGCTCATTCAGCGGTACGCCGTCAAGCATGACGCGCACGTAGTTGCCCTGCCCGCCGCGGACGAAGAGCGACGCCTGCGAGCCGAACGACGACGAGGCGACGATGGTGACTCCGGGCACGAGGCGCAGCGCGTCGGCCAGATGCGTGATGCCGCGTGCGCGCAGCGAATCGCCGACGAGCACCGTGGCCGACACGGGCGCGCGCACCGCGGTCTCGACGCGCGTGGCGGTGATGACCATGGGAGAGAGGCGCGCGGAGTCGGCGGTGACGGATTGCGCGCCGGCGAGCGCGGGGATCAGCAGGAGAGGGGCGAGACGGGGCATGGTGCTTGCGAGTGGAAGGTGATTGGATGGTGACGGCGGAGGGGTTCGGCGTGTCGCGCCGTGCCTTTACCGCTTGCGCAGCGGGACGAGGACCGGCGCTCCGACGGCCGGGTCGCGGGCGATCAGGAGCGGCCAATGGTAGACGGGCTCCAGCACGTCGCCGCGCATGATGTTCGCCGGCGAGCCCGCGGCGACCACGCGCCCGTGGTCGAGCAGGACGATGTGGGCGGCAAAGCGGGCCACGAGGTTCAGTTGATGACTCACGAGCAGCACGGTCCGGCCGTCGCGCGCGAGCGCATCGAGCAGCTCGAAGACGGCCATCTCGTGCGCCACGTCGAGGAAGGTGCCGGGCTCGTCGAGCACCATGACGTCGCCGCCCTGCGCGAGCGCACGCGCGACGCGCACGCGCTGCCACTCGCCCCCCGACAGCGCGTCGGTGCGGCGGTCGAGCAGCGGCGTGAC
>JBBQZD010000283.1:0-3902 GCA_038208045.1 Gemmatimonadales bacterium
ATGACCTCTGACGAATTCCGGTCCGCCGCTGCCTCGCTTCGCGCCGACGGTCCCGCGCAGATTGCCGCGGCGTCCACGCTCGACGCCTGGACCGCGGTGCGCAATGCGCTCGTCGGGCGCACGAGCGGCCGCCTGTCGGACCTGATGACCGCGCTGGGCACCCTGCCGAAGGAGGACCGCCGCGAGGCGGGCCAGCTGGCGAACGCCGTCAAGCAGGACCTCGAGGCGCTGCTCGACGCGCGGCACGAAGAGCTGGCGCGCGCGCTGCAGCAGGGGCCGGCGATTGACCGCACGATGCCAGCCCGCCACCAGTGGCAGGGCTCGCGACATCCGGTGTCGCTGGTCATCGACGAAGTGGTGGAGATCTTTCGCGAACTGGGCTTCACGATCGCGCTGGGCCCGGAAGCCGAGCACCCGTGGTACAACTTCGGCGCGCTGAACTTCCCCGCGGACCATCCCGCGATGGACCTGCACGACACGCTGTACCTCGAGGGCGACCTGCTGCTGCGCACGCACACCTCGCCAGTCCAGGTGCGCACGCTGCAACAGTACCCGCCGCCGATCCGGATCCTCGCCCCGGGCAACGTGTATCGCCGCGACTTCTTCGATCCGTCGCATGCGCCGATGTTCTCGCAGATCGAGGGCCTGGTGGTCGACGAGGGCGTCACCTTCGCGGACCTGAAGGCCACACTGACGCGCTTCGCCAACCGCTTCTTCGGCGCGACGAAGACGCGGTTCCGCCCGTCGTACTTCCCGTTCACGGAGCCCTCGGCCGAGATGGACGTGCTGTGCGGCGTCTGCAAGGGGAGCGGCTGCCCGGTGTGCAAGCAGAGCGGCTGGGTGGAGATCCTCGGTTCGGGCATGGTGCACCCGACGGTGCTCGAGGCCGCGGGCCTCGACAGCGAGCGGTACACCGGGTGGGCGTTCGGCATGGGGCCGGCGCGCACCGCCATCTCCCGTCACGGCATTCCCGACATCCGCATCCTCTACGATTCGGATGTGCGCTTCCTGGAGCAGTTCGCCCGATGAACGTCTCTCATGAGTGGCTGCAGGCCTTCGTCCCGCACGGACTGGGCGCCGAGCGTATCCGCGACCTGCTCACGGCGCACGTGGCGACGGTGGAGGGCTTCGAGCGGATGCGTGCCGACCTCGCGCCGTTCGTCGTCGGGCGCGTGGTGGAGTCGGAGCGGATCCCCGAGACGAAGCTGTCGTTCAACAAGGTGGATGACGGATCGGGCCAACTGCTCGACGTGGTATGCGGCGCGCCGAACGTCACGGTGGGCGCGCGCTATCCCTTTGCGCGCACGGGCACGCTGATGCCCGCCGGCATCACGATCGAGAAGCGGAAGATCCGAGGCTTCACGTCCAACGGCATGCTCTGCTCGGCGCGCGAGCTGGGCCTCGGCGACGAGCACGATGGCATTCTCGAGCTCGACACCGAGGCGGCGCCGGGCACGGCGCTGCTCGCGGTGCTGCCGCTTGGCGATGTGCGGCTCGTGCTCGACGTGCTGCCCAACCGCCCGGACTTGTTGTCGCACCTCGGGGTCGCGCGCGAAGTGAGTGCCGTGACCGGCGTGCCGATAAAGGACGCGGCGGCAGCGATGCTGCCCGCCGGGACGACTGCAGTGTCGCTCGGCACGCCGGTGCGCGGGGCGGAACGGGCCGCGAGCGGCGGCGCGACGGTGCGCCTGGTGGATGCGGACGGATGCCCGCAGTACCTCGGCGCAGTGGTGCGCGGCATTCGCGTGGGCCCCAGCCCGGCGTGGCTGAGCGAGCGCGTGGAGGCGGCCGGTGTGCGCTCCATCAACAATGTCGTGGACGTCACCAACTACGTGCTGCACGGGCTGGGACAGCCGATGCACGCCTTCGATCTCGGGACGCTCGTCGACGCGACGGTGGTGATCCGCCGGGCGCGCGACGGCGAGAAGCTGGTGACGCTCGACGGCGTGGAGCGCGCGCTGACGCCCGAGATGACGATGATTGCCGACGCCACGCAGAGTATCGCGGTGGCCGGCGTGATGGGCGGCCGCGCCTCCGAGGTGACCGACGCGACCACCGACGTATTGCTCGAGGTCGCGTACTTCGATCCGCAGCGCACGCGCCGCACGCGGCGCGCGCTCGGGCTGAGCACGGATGCCTCGTACCGGTTCGAGCGCGGCATCGACCCCGCCATCGGCCAGACGGCGCTGCAGGTGGCGGTGTCGCTGCTGGTGGCGGTGGCCGGCGGGCGCCTGGACGGTGCGATGATCGCCGTGGGGACGGCGCCCACGGTGCGTCCCATCGTCTGGCTGCGCTCGGCGCGTGTCGCGGCGGTGCTCGGCGCCGCGGTGGACGACGCCGACATCGAGCGCTACCTGGAGCACGTGGGGTTCGTGCTGGAGGGCAAGGGAGAGGGCGTCTGGACGGTGGAGTCGCCGTCGTGGCGGTACGATGTGTCGCACGAGGTGGACCTCATCGAAGAGGTGGCACGCCTGCACGGCTTCGATGCGCTGCCCGACACGATCGAGGCATACCGCCCGACGACGGTGCCCGACCATCCGCTGTACCTGACCTCGCGCCGCGTGCGCGACGCGCTGGTGGCCGCGGGGTGCGCCGAAGTGCGGCCGGTGCCGTTCGTGCGCGGTGATGACGCGTCGCACTGGCGCGTGGCCAACCCGCTGGCCGAGGACGAGCCGCACCTGCGCACGTCGGTGCTGGAGTCGCTGGCGCCGCGCGCCGAGTACAACCTGTCGCGCATGCAGCGTGACGTGCGGATCTTCGAGGTGGGCTCGGTCTTCACCGGCAAGGGCGCCGGCCCGCTGGCCGAGGAGGTGCGCGTGGGCGTCCTGCTGATGGGCGGCCGCGCGCCGCGGCATTTCGCCACGGCGACGACGTCTGCCGATCTCGATGCGTGGGACGCGAAGGGACTGGCCGAACGCGTGGGTCGGGCGGCGTTCCCCGGCGAACCGGTGGCCATCGTGCCGGGGGAGGAGCCGCTCCTGTGGCACATCGCGGTGCACGGCGTGGGGGCCGGCAGCGTGCGCCGGCTCGCGCTCGACGCTCCCGTGTGGGCGGCGCCGGTGTTCGGCATCGAACTGACACTGGGCAGCTTGCCGATGGCGCCGGTGGCGCCCGCGGGCACGTCGGCGCACGGGGGAACGCGCCCGGTGGATCGGCCGCCGGCGGCACCCGTGCGCTTCTCGCCGCTGCCGACGACGCCCGCCGCCGAGTTCGACCTCGCGCTGCTGGTGCCCGATGGCCTGCCGGCGGGCGACGTGGAGCAGGTGCTGCGCACGAGCGGCGGCGACACGCTCGAGCGGCTGGTGCTGTTCGACGAGTTCCGTGGCGCGGGCGTGCCCGAGGGGATGCGGTCGCTCGCCTGGCGGTTGACCTTCCGCCATCCGGACCGCACTCTACGCGAGAAGGAGATTGACGGCCGCCGCTCGCAGCTCATCAAGTCCCTGGAGAACCAACTCGGTGTCAAACCCCGCACGGCCTGACGTCGTCGCGTTCGAAGAGCTGACGTTCCTCATCCACCAGGTGGGCGAGGAGCTGAGCGGCTTCCGGAAGCGCGCGCTCCAGGCGGAAGCCCGGCTCAAGAGCATCGGCTCCGGCGTGGCCACGGGAGGCGACGGCGCGCTGGCGGCGGAGGAGCGCGTGGCGCAACTCGACGCGGAGAACGCGAGACTGCGCGAGCGGCTGGCGAAGGCGGAGGCGCAGGCCTCGAAGATGCTCGAGCAGGTGCGCTTCTTGCGTCAGCAGCACGTGATGGAGGGCGGCGGATGAAAGCCAAGCACAGCACACGGGTGACGATCTGCGGCGAGGACTACACCATCCGGTCCGAGGCGGCGCCCGAGCACACGCGCGCGGTGGCGGCGTATGTGGACGCGAAGATCCGCGAGGTGCTCGAGAGCGCAGCGGTG
>JBBQZD010000284.1:0-3886 GCA_038208045.1 Gemmatimonadales bacterium
GGGGTGCTGTCGCCGGCGCTGGCCGCGTCGCTGGTGGCTTCGATGGTGCGCCTGAATGCCGCGGCCGCGGAAGCGGCAGTCGCGCTCGGCGCGCGCGCCGCGACGGACGTCACTGGGTTCGGGCTGCTCGGCCACGCCTCGCACATGGCGCGCGCCAGCGGCGTGACGCTCCGCTTCGACGGCGCGGCGCTGCCGATGCTCGCCGGGGCGGCCGAGGCCATCGTGGCGGGCGTCCGCACGGGCGGCGCGGTGCGCAATGCGCAGTACGTCGAGGATCGCGTGCGCTGGGGTCCCGCCGTCACGGCGCAGGCGCGCGTGCTGGCCGTTGATCCGCAGACCTCCGGCGGCCTGCTCGTGGCGATCCCGGCGGCGCGCGCCGCCGAGTATCTTGCACGCGTCGAAGGGGCCGTGCGTATCGGCGACGTGCAGCCCGTCGGCGACACACCGCTCGTCGTTGACTGACCCGCAGGCGCCCCGCGCCACGGGGGCGTATGGGGCCTGGTGGTCCTCCTGGTCTTCAAAACCAGTGCGGCCTGACGTCGTCGGGCTGGGTGGGTTCGACTCCCACACGCTCCCGCCAGCGGGACGGCATGGCGGCAACGGCCGCTCCGAAACGCCGGGGACGAGCCAATCACCGGGGTCCCGCTGAACTCCTGCGCAACACGACGCCCACTTCCGGGTATCTTTCGACCGTGATTCGGCGCTCCGTTTTCCGTCTCGGCTTGGCCGTGCCCGCGCTCGTCGTCGTGACGTCGGCGCTGGCCGCGCACCGCGCGCAGGCGCAGGCCGCACCGCCCGCCACGGCCCCGGTCGCGGCCGCACCGCGCGCACCGCGCGCACCGGCGCCAGCCGGCGTCGTCAAGCCACCGCTCACGCCACGGCGCGCCTTCCTTTATTCCGTGCTCGTGCCGGGCGCGGGGCAGGCGGCGCTCGGCCGGCACACGGCGGGCGGAGTGTTCTTCCTCACCGAGGCGCTGGCGCTCGCGCTCGTGCACCGGTCGGCCGAGGACCTGCGCGTGGCCCGGCAGTTTCGCGCCGATTCCACGCCCGCGTCGTACCAACTCGACGCCACGGGACAGCCGCTCATCGGCGGTGACGGCCGGCCGGTGGTGGCCACGTGGAACGTCGGCCGCATCGGTGCCGCGCGCGTGCGGGCGCGGCGCACGCACTACGAAGACTGGCTGGCGGTGGTGATTTTCAACCACCTCTTCGCCGGCGCCGACGCCTTTGTCGCCGCGCAATTGTGGGACCTGCCGGCCCGCGTGGGCGTGGGCGCGGCCCCGGATGGCAGCAGCGCCGTCGTCGCGTCGCTGCGCTTCCGCTAGGGCCCCTCGTCGCCCCAGTCGGGGTCCCGGTCGATGGACGCCTCGACCAGTTCACGCCGGCCATCCCAGCGGCACAGCGCCACCTGCTCACGCGTAACTTTCAGGAAGGTCGCGGCGTCGAGCCACGCGCCGGGATTCGCGTAGATCCCCGTCTCGCGCGACCGGCGTTCCAGCTTCGCGACGTGCGTGTGACCGAACACGACGAGCCCGAGCGCCTGGTCGGCCGCCAGCAGCCCGTGCGCGATGCCGCGCAATCCCTCGCCGCCGTCGCGCGGGCGTACGTTGCGGCTCGTGTGCGACGTCGCGCGCGCCAGTCGCATGCCCCAGCGCGGCGGCACCAGGCGGAAGGCGCGCACCGACCACGGATGCCGGATGACGGCGCGCAGCTTGCGGTACCCGGCGTCGAGCTCGGGGCGCAGCCCGTCGCCGTGCGCGACGTGCGCCGGCCAGCCTGCCAGCGATCCCGTCCACGGGCCGTCGAGGTAGTCGGCTCCGCTCAGCAGGCGCAGCACGTCGCCGCCCCAGCAGTCGTGGTTGCCCTTGATCCACGTCACCGGCGTTCCCCGCGCCGTCAGCGCCGCGAGCGCGGCCAGGAGCCGTTCGCCGCCCGGCGGGATCACGTCGCCCCACTCGAACCAGAACTCGAACATGTCGCCATTCAGGATGACCCCGCCCGCGCGCGCCGCGCCGCCGTCGCGCGGCGGCTCGGCGAGATGGCGCAGGAAGCTCCACAGCAGTTCCTCCTGCTCCGGCGGTGCCACCCCCAGGTGGGCGTCCGCCAGCACGTAGACCGGCGCGTCGAGAGCGGGCACTCCATGTTCGGTCATCCGCCCATTTTACCGCGTGGACCCGGCCTTTACAAACACCGCGCGCGCCGGGAGACTTCTCCGGCGAGGCACTCACGCGCGGGGGAGGACAGGGCGGTGCGGGAACAGGTGTCGGAGTTCCGGGTGCGCTATGCGGAGACCGACCAGATGGGAGTGGTGTATCACGCCAACTACCTCGTCTGGTGCGAGATCGGCCGCACCGACTTCATTCGTGCCCAAGGCCAGAGCTACGCCGACATGGAACGTCAGGGCATCCGGCTGGCGGTGACCGACGCGAGGCTCCGCATTCACGCCTCCGCGCGCTACGACGAGACCGTGCGCGTGACTACGCGCCTGGCCTCGGTGCGCTCACGCGCCGTCGAGTTCGCGTACGAGATCACCCGCGTCGCCGACGGCGCCCGCATTGCCTCCGCGTCCACGACGCTCGTCTCCATCAATCCGGCGGGGCGTCCGATGGCCATGGCGCCCGGCGTCCGCCTGTTGCTCGAGGCGGGATCGGTCGTCGGTTAGTGATGGTCACTTTTCTCGTCCGCCTCCCGTCCCGCGTCCGTCCGTGGGTCGTCCTGCTCGCCGTCGCGGCGGCCGCCGGCTGTTCCTATGGATTCAGCGGCGGCGGACTGCCGCGGCACGTGCGCACCGTGGCCGTGCTGCCATTCGCCAACGAGACCGCGTCTCCCGAGATCACGCGGGAAGTCACCGAGGCCATGCGCGAAGGGCTGCAGAAGCGGCTCGGCCTGCGCGACGCGTCCGAGGAGAAGGCCAGCGCCATCGTGCGCGGCACGATCGTGCGCTACGAGATCGACGTGCCCGTGGCGTACAGCGCCAATCCGCAGCAGGTCTCGGCCTCGCGGCGGCGCCTGCAGGTCGTTGTCGACGTCGAGATCTACGACCAGGTGCAGGGCAAGGTGCTCTGGCAGAAGAAGGCCATCAGCGGCGAGGGCGAGTACTCCGAGCGCTCGGAATCCGACGGACGCAAGCAGGCCATCGGACGCATCATCAACGAGGTGATCGAGGGGGCGCAGTCGCAATGGTGAGACGCACGCGATCGGGAATGGGGCAGGTCGGCTGCCTGCTGGCGCTGCTCATCCTGGCGACCATCGGGTACTTCTCCGTCGGCATCGGGCAGGTCTACTGGGACTACTACCAGTTCCGCGACCGGATGCAGCAGGAGGCGCGGTTCGCCGCCAGCCGCACCGACGGCGTCATCAAGCGGCGCATTTCACTCTACGCCGATTCGCTCGGCCTGCCTGAGGGTGCCCGCCAGGTGCACGTCAAGCGCAACAACAAGCATGTCTACATCTGGTCCGAGTACTACGAAATCGTCCAGCTGCCCTTCTTCGCGCGCGAGATCCTGCTGGCACCGCGCGCCGAGTGGACCTATTGAGTCCGCGCCCGCCATCGGAAAAGCTCCGCAGCTGGGATGAGGCACTGGCCTGGCGGCGCGCGCTCGATCCGCGTCGCGAGCCGCTCGTCTTCACCAATGGGGTCTTCGACCTGCTGCACCCGGGGCACGTGGACGTGCTCACGGGGGCACGCGCGCAGGGGGCGCAGCTCGTGGTGGGCCTCAACAGCGACGAGTCCGTGCGCCGGCTCAAGGGGCCGGGGCGGCCGGTGCGCACGGAGGCGGAGCGTGCCTACGTGCTGGCGGCGCTCGAGTGCGTCGACTGCGTCGTGCTGTTCGGCGAGGATACCCCGCTCGCGCTCGTGCGGCATCTCGCGCCCGACGTCATCGTG
>JBBQZD010000285.1:0-3855 GCA_038208045.1 Gemmatimonadales bacterium
CGGCTTCTACAACATTGATCTCGACACCTCCACGCTCGTGGACCTGTCGAAGTCCACGCTCGCCGAGCAGCAGCGGCTCAACTACGAAGTGGGCGTCGCGCTCACGCGGCATGTGCGCGGCCTCGAGCCGGCTGGGGTCACGATCTCGCTGGGCGGCGAGATCGGCGAGGTCGGCACCGAGAACTCCACCGTGCCCGAACTGCGCGCCTTCATGGACGGCTACAACGCGGCGCTGGCCACGGCCGCGCCGGGCATGGCGGGCCTGTCGAAGATCTCGGTGCAGTCGGGAACGTCGCACGGCGGCATCGTGCTGCCGGACGGCAGCATCAAGGAGGTCAAGCTCGACTTCCAGACGTTGGAAGACCTCTCGCGCGTGGGGCGCCTCGAGTACGGGCTGTCGGGCGCGGTGCAGCACGGCGCATCCACGCTGCCCGACGACCTGTTCCACCATTTCCCGCGCACCGAGACATCCGAGATCCACCTGGCCACGAACTTCCAGAACATGCTGTACGACCTGATCCCGGACGCCCTGCGCGCGGAGATCTACGCCTGGCTGCGGGAGAACGCCAAGGACGAGCGGAAGGCGACCGACAGCGACGAGCAGTTCTTCTACAAGACGCGCAAGAAGGCGCTGGGGCCGTTCAAGCAGGCGCTCTGGTCGCTGCCGGCCGACACCCAGGCGGCGCTGGCCGGCGCGTACGACGCCAAGTTCGAGTTCCTGTTCAAGCAATTGGGGGTCGGTGGCACTTTGGCGCATGTCGCGCGGTACATAGAGGTGCGCGACCAGCGCCGCCCGGCACCAACGGCGGGTGGCCCGACCGTCGCGTCCGCGCCGGACGACCCGGACGCGGGCGAGTGAAGGCAGGACGTTCCCCGTGCGGCGGCCCGAAGCCCGAGTGCCGTCGCGCGATCCCATACGGAGAGACCATGCGCAAGACATTTGTACTGCTGGCGGCGGCAATGCTCACCCTCACGGCCTGTGACAGGTCGAAGGAAGAGCTGCAGAAACAGATCGCGCAGGTGACGCTGATCTCGGCGGAGAAGGACTCGCTGCTCAAGGACGTGATGGCCACGCAGCAGTTCATCGGCGACGTCAATGCCGAGCTGGCCCGCGTGAAGAACCCGAAAATCGGCAAGCCGACGGTCGGTGGCGGCAGCGAACTGGAGAACCCGTCGCCCGCCGAGCAGCGCGCGCGGATCCTCGCGCGGGTCGAGCAGCTGACCGCCCACATGAACGAGGTGGAGGGCCGCCTGGCGGCCAGTCGCGAGCGCGTGAAGCAGCTCACGGGCGACAATGCCAGCCTGGCGACGCAGCTCGCGAAGTACGATTCGACGATTACGGCGTTCCGGGGCATCATCGAGAACCAGAAGGCCGAGATCGCGACGCTCAACGAGCAGGTGAACGCGCTGCAGGGCGAGAACAAGCAACTGAAGGCCGACAAGGAGACCCTGACGGTCGAAAAGACGACCCTCACGGGCGAGAAGGCGGTGTTGACCACGGAGCGCAACACGGTCTACTACGTCATCGGCTCCAAGGACGAACTGCGCAAGAAGGGAATCATCGTGAAGCGCGGCGGCATCCTCGGCGTCGGTGCCAGCGACATGCCGGCCACGTCGCTGAACCCGGTCGACTTTACCGCGATCGACAAGACCCAGGTGATGGAGCTGCAGCTCCCGCGCGCCGACAAGACGTACCGTGTCCTGTCGCGGCAGGACCTCGGGGCGGCGGAGCCGGCGCCGAAGGGCGGCTTCGCGGCCACCCTCAAGATCACGAACGTCGAGCAGTTCTGGGCGGCGTCGAAGTTCCTCATCATCGTCCAGAACTGATGCCGGCAGGGATCTGCGGATGAACGCGCCGCCGCCATGGGGGGCGGCGCGCCTCCGTGACACGTTTGCCGACTACGCCCGGCGCATCTGGGCGAAGGGCGGCCAGGACGACCTGTTCTTTCTCGCCGGCGGGGTGGCCTACAACATCCTCCTCGCCGGCGTGCCGTTCTTTCTGCTGCTCATTGCCGGCCTCGGCTTCGTGCTCAACAAGACGGAGGCCGACTCCACGCGCGACGTCGTGGAGTTCCTGGGCCGTCTGCTGCCGGTGGGCGCCGGGGACAACGCGCCCTTCCTCGACCCGATCCTGCGGGACGTGTCACGCACGAGCGGGAGCGTGGGACTCCTGTCGGCCGCGGCGTTCGTCTGGTTCTCGACGCGGCTCTTCGGCACGCTGCGCTCCGTCCTGTACCGCGTCTTCGAGATGGGCACGATGCGCGGCATCGTCGTGGGCAAGGTGTACGACGTCGCGTTCACCATCATCTCGTCCGTGCTGATCGTCGCGTACCTCGCGATCTCGGCATACGTGGCCATCATGCGCGGCCAAGGCCTCGCCGTGCTGCGTCAGATCGGCGTGAACGCGAGCGTCATGAGCGGCGTCGAGTACGCCATCGTCCGCGTGCTCTCGTTCGCCGTGGTCGTCGCGATCTTCTTCGGCATCTACAAGTTCATTCCGGCGGGACCCGTGCGCACGATGCAGGCGTTCGTCGCGTCCATGACCACCGGTGTGCTCTTTGAGATCGCGCGCAACGTCTTCGCCATGCTGGTCCGCAATTTCAGCCCGGCCTCGTTGTACACCGGCTCGCTGGGCGCGCTGGTCATCGTTGTGTTCTGGGTCTACTACAGTGCGCTGCTGTTCGTCATCGGGGGCGAGGTGGCGCATGTCTACGACGAGCGCCGGCGGCTGATCCGCCGCCCCGAGTCCCTGGAGGGATAATGATCGACCTGCGCAGTGACACCGTCACCAAGCCGACCCCCGCCATGCGCCGCGCCATGGCCGACGCCGAGGTGGGCGATGACGTGCTCGATGGCGACCCGACGGTGCGGGCTTTGCAGGAGAAGGTGGCCGCGCTGTTGGGCAAGGAGCGCGCGCTCTTCTTCCCCACGGGGACCATGGCCAACGCCGCCGGGCTGTGGGTGCACGGCAAGAGCGGCACCGAGGCCTACGCGCACGACGACTCACACATCGTCAACTGGGAGATTGCCGGGCTGGCCGGGCTGCGCGGGCTGCAGCCGCGGATGGTGCGCGGTGCACCGGTGATGACGCTCGAGACGCTGCAGGCGTCGGTGCGGTCGCCCAGCATCCATGCGCCGCGGGCCAGCGTGGTCTGCTTCGAGAATACGCATAACGGCGCGGGCGGCATGGTCACGCCGCTGGCGTCGCTGCAGGCCATGGCCGACTTCGCGCGCACCACGCTGCACCTGCCCATCCACATGGATGGGGCGCGGCTGTGGAATGCGAGCGTGGCCACGGGCACGCCGCTCGCCGACTTCGCCGCCTGCGCCGACACCGTGATGGTGTCGTTCTCCAAGGGGCTGGGCGCCCCCGTCGGCGCGGCGCTGGCGGGCTCGGCGACGCACATCGAGGAGGCCTTCTACGCACGCAAGCGGTTCGGCGGCGGCATGCGACAGAGCGGGATACTGGGCGCGGCGGCGCTGTACGGGCTCGAGCACCACCTGGGCCGGCTCGCCGACGACCACGCGAACGCACGCCGGCTCGCCGAGATCGTGGCCGATGGCGTGGCCGACGTGCAGGTGGTGCCGCCCGACACGAACATCGTGATGATTGACCTGCCGGCGCGCATCGGCGCGGCGACGGTCGTCGAGCGGGCGAAGGAGCGCGGGGTGCTGATTTCGGGGTGGAATGCCACGCGCATACGGGCGGTCTGCCATCTCGACGCGCCGCGCGCCGACGTCGAGGCGGCCGCTGCGGCGCTGGTGGCCGCGCTGGCGTAACACCGCCGGCGCGTCGTGCTCGCGCGCCGCGCGCCGGCGGGCTACCTTCGGGCGCGTCCCCGACTGGAGCCTGCC
>JBBQZD010000286.1:0-3793 GCA_038208045.1 Gemmatimonadales bacterium
AGCACTGTCTCCCCGGCCAGCAGGTCGGTGGAGGTCTCGCCCACCACCAGCACGAGCGAGTCCACCGTCACTCGCGAGAGCTTTCGCACCCGATCCGCCACGGCCGCCGCCCGCTCGGCCGCCGTGAACGCTCCGAAGCGCGCCGGAACGTAGAGCACCGTATCGCCGCGCACGATCACCGGGGCACCGACCGTCGCCTGACCGAGCGTGTCGGGTCGCGCCGGCACCGCGCTCGCCGCCGCGGCGGCTGGCGAGTCGACCAAACGACCGGACGAGGTCTTCTGGGCGGTGAGGCCTGCGGCCGTACCCGAGACCAACGCCGCGAGCAGGCCAACGGCCGGCGCCATCTGGAGCATGCGAAGCGCCTTCATGGACGTGCCTCCGCCGGCGCCGCCAAGGCGTCGGCTCGTGTGGGTGCATCGTGCAGTTCCGGCGCGTCGAACACGGGCGGCGGCGCGCCGAACAGCAGGCCAGGGGCAAGTGTGGTCAGGACCGCGTAGAACACGAGGCCGCCGAAGATGGGGTCGCCCACTTGGAACGTGTCCCGGAGAATCTCGGCAAGCACGAGCGTGAAGACCAGCGTCGGCAGCATCGGGACGGCGACCCGCCCGGCGTCGCGCAGCTTCTCGCCCAGCGTCCAGGCGCGCAGCAGGCTCACGGTGCCGAGCCGCAGCGGCACGGCCACGACGAAGAACGCGACGCCGAGCCCGAACGACGAGAGCGAGAGGTCCTCGGGGCGCAGCGCGACGCCGGCGCCGAAGAAATAGAACGGCGCGAAGAAGGAGGCGAAGACCTCGACGGCGTGCAGCGTTCGCTCGGATGCCATGGCCGGCATCGACTCGCGAAAGCGGCGCGCGGCCACGCCCACGAGGAACGCGCCGACCAGATAGTACACCCCCAGCCGGCGCGTGGCGTACGCCGTCACCAGCGCCATCATGAGGAGAAACGCAAACTCCGAGCGCGGCGCGTACGGCGCGATCCGCGTCGCGAAGACGCGAAAGACCCACGGCAGCAGCGTGATGATCGTGAGCAGCAGCGCCGTGGCGAGCGTCAGGCGGCCGACGGTCGTCGACTGCAGGGCCACAAACAGGATGCCGAGCGCCAGCAGCTCGGTGCCGATGGCCTTGGTCTTCACCCAGAACTGCTCCTCGGCGCTGAGGCCAAAGGCCTGCAGCGCATCGAGGATGAACCCGGTGGACGGTGTCAGCAGCGCGAGGGCGACCAGAACGGCCGGCCGCGTCGGCAGCGCGAAGACCTGCGCCACGGCATACGTCGACAACGCCAGCAGCACGACGCGCACGCCGAGATGCTGGAGGAGCGTGCGGGACCCGCGGCGCAACTCCGTCGCGTCGACCTCGAGGCCGGCGAACAGGAAGAGCGCCACGATGCCGAAGGTCGCAAGCAGATGGAGGGTCGTGTCGGCGCCAAAGAGGTGCAGCCCAGGGCCCGCGGCGGCGCCCAGGGCGAACGCCGTGACGGCCGACGGCAGCCGCCAGCGCTGCAGCACGCGCGGGACGATGAAGAGCGCAAACAGCAGGATGACATAGCCGAGTTCGGAGCGCGCGATCTCGTCGAGCACGGACGTGGTGGGAATCGGGCCTCCAGGGCGTGACAATCTCCAGCCGGAAATAACGCGGGATGCAGCCCCGGACGCGAGGGGCCGCACGGCGCGGTCCGGCGCGGTCCGGCGCGGTCTTGCGCGCGCCGCCGAGCGCGGTGCGTTGCCTTTCCATTGACGTCAAATTATCATTCGATCACGCCCCGTCCCGGGCGCCCGCGAGGCGCCGGTTCCGCGTAGCCCCGGTATATTCGACTTTATGAGCTGCCAATGACCTCGGTGTCGCGACTCGCAGCGCCTGCCCTCTCGCGGGTGCCCGTGAGCGACTGCCAGGTGCGGTCGTGAGCGCCGCCACCGGCGCTTCGCGTCCGGACGGGGACAGACCGGGGGGCTGGTTCGGTATCGGCGCGTTTCGTAGCGTCGTCCGGGATCAGCAACTGCTGATCGACACCGTGCTGCTCGGGCTCGCGGGTGCGCTGTTCGCGCAGGTGTTCACCGCCCTGCTCAAGTTGGGCAACGCGCTGCTGCTGGGTGGCATCACGGGGTATCGGAGCCCCGGACTCCCGACGGAGGGGGGACTGCCGACCGAGGCCATCGGCCCGCACGGGCTCTGGCTCATTCCGGTTGTCACGACGCTCGGCGGCCTGGCCGTCGGCATCCTCACCGAGTGGCTCGCCCCCGAGGCGGAGGGACACGGCACGGACGCCGCCATCCGGGCGTTCCATCGCGCCGAGGGTTTCGTCCGCGCCCGCGTACCGCTGGTGAAGCTCGTCGCCTCGGCCATCACGATCGGGTCGGGCGGCGTCGCGGGCCGGGAAGGCCCAATGGCGCTGATCACCGGCGGGGTCGGGTCCTGGTACGCGACGATCACCGGCCGTTCGGCCAAGGACCGCCGCTTGCTGCTACTGGTGGGCATGGCGGCGGGCCTGTCCGCCATTTTCCGCTCGCCCATTGGCGCCGCCATTCTCGCCGTGGAAATCCCGTACCTCGACATGGAGTTCGAGCCGGGCGCGTTGCTGTACACGTCCATCGGGGCGATCGTCGCGTACGCCGCCAATGGCATGGTGGTCGGCTTCGTGCCGCTGTTTGCGCTACCGACGTTGCACCAGCAGCTGCCGCGCCCGCTCGACTACGGCGCGTACGTGGTGCTTGGCATCGCGGCGGGCATCGTGGCGACGCTGCTGCCTCAGCTCTTCTACGGGGGACGCGACTTCTTCCGGCGGCTCCCCGTCCCCGCCTGGTCGCGGCCGGCGGTCGGGGGCCTGCTGACCGGCCTGCTGGCGCTGGCGGTGCCGAAGGTCATCGGCGGCGGCTACGGTTGGGTGCAGCAGGCCATCGACGGCCGGCTCGCGCTGGGCACGCTGGCGGTGCTCATCGTGGCGAAGGCGGTGGCGATGACGTTCACGGTGTCGTCCGGCGGCTCCGGCGGCGTCTTCGCGCCGACGCTCTTCGTGGGCGCGATGCTCGGCGGGACCTGCGCGGTGCTGCTGCACCAGCCGTTCGCGCCGCTCGTCATCGTCGGCATGGCGGCGGTCTTTGCCGGCGCGGCGCACGTCCCCATCGCCACGATGATGATGGTCACGGAAATGACGGGCGGCTATGGCCTGCTCGTTCCGGCCACCTTCGCCGTCGTGCTCAGCTACCTGGTGCAGGTGCGGCTGACGCGCGGCATGGCCGTGCGCGGTCTGTACGAGGCGCAGGTGGTGTCGCGCGCCGACTCACCGGCCCACCACCAGCGGCACCTGGAGATCGCCCTGCGCATTCTCCGCGACAAGGGATTTGCGGCGAAGGGTGGCGACGACACGGCCCTGCTGGCGGCCATCCGTACCGGAGCCACGGCGCCGCTCCCTGGCGAACGCCGCCTCTTCGTGGGCCGGCTGCAGCGCGACAACGACGTGGTGGATCGTCCCGTCGTTGCGGGCGCCGAGTCCCTGAATGCCGACGGCCTGCACCTGCTGCTGGTGCTGCGCGACGAACACATGATTGCCCCACGCCCGGACCTCGTCCTGCGCGAGGGGGACGGACTCATCCTGGTCATGGAGGCCGGCGCCGAGCAGGTGGTGGGCAAGTACGCGGTCGCTTGGTAGCCCCAAAACCCCAAAACCCCAAATTGATCGTTATAAACCATAAATTGAAATTAGGAAAAATTATATCTTATTAGAATAATATCATAGTTAGCAAGCTTATAAGAGCTTCTGACAAGCCCACCCTTACTACGGGCACTGTGACTTCTTA
>JBBQZD010000287.1:0-3748 GCA_038208045.1 Gemmatimonadales bacterium
AGCCCACAGCCCACAGCACACAACGGCCGCGGGCGCCGGCAGCACTCCCCGGGCCCGCGGCCGTCCACACCGCCAAGGTCAGCCGCGCGCCGCCGACTTCCGGTTGCCCGACACGAACGTGTAGAGCACCAGCGGGATGGCGAGGAACCACCCGTACATCCGTCCCCGCGCTTCACCGAAGTAGATGTGCCCAGCGAGATAGAACGAGGAAATCGCGACCGTGATGATCATCGCCGGCATGCCGAAGCGCATGAACTGCGCGAACCCGATGCGCGTGCCGTCCTTCTCTACCAGGCCGATCGTCGTCACGTTGGCCGATGCCCCGACCGCGGTACCGTTGCCGCCAAGGCAGGCCCCCAGCGACAGCGCCCACCAGAGCACCTGCGTCTCGCCCGGCAGCACCTTCGTGAGTTCCCAGACGATGGGAATGCTCACGGCGACGTACGGAATGTTGTCGATGAACGCGGAGAGGAAGGCGCTGGCCCAGAGAATCAGCAGCATGGCCAGCATCAGCGTGCCCGTGTCGCCGAGCGCGAACGACGAGCGCCCCGCGTTGATGGTCCATTCGAGTCCGTGCGCCAGCGACGCGATGAGGCCGGTCTCGACCGCCGCACCCACCACGATGAACAGGAAGAAAAAGAACGACAGCGTCGGCCACTCGATCTCGTGCTCGATGATGTCGAGGATGCCGTGCGAGCGCTCGTGCGCGGTGGGCTTGTGGCGGCGGATGTACAGCCGATCCTGCACGATGAGCGCGGCCGCGGCGCCGATCAGCGCCGGCACCGCCGGCGGCATGCCCGTGGCGGCGTGCGTGAGGAAGCCGACCAGAATGAAGACGCAGATGAAGAGCATCCACCGCAGCAGCAGCGGGTCGGTGGGCGCCGGGGCCTCCTCGTCCACCCACGCGCCGGCCGACGGTGCACCGGCCAGGTCCGCCCGGAAGACGCGAGCCGAGTACCACTGGATAGCGACCATCATCACCAGCACGGGGGCCGTCAGCGCTTCCATGAAGTCGAGGAACGACAGGTGCGCGCCCGAGCCAATCATGATGTTCGGTGGGTCGCCGATGAGCGTCGCGGTGCCGCCGATATTCGAGGCGATCACCATGGGCAGCAGGATCGCCACGGGATTGATCTTCAGCTTCTTCGCCATGCCGCCGACCATCGGCGTCACGAAGATCACGGTTGTGACGTTGTCGAGAAACGCCGAGAGCACCGCCGTGGCCCAAGCCACCAGCGACTGCACCTTGCGCGGCTGGCCCTTGGCGCGGTTCATGATCTTGGTCACGGCCCAGCTGAAGAACCCGGTGGACTTGAGCACGCCCACCACCGCCATCATCGAGGCGAGCAGCAGCAGCACGTTGATGTCGACGTGGCGCCAGCCGCCCTCGAAGGAGATCAGGTGGAACGGCGTGAGGTACGTGAGCAACCAGACGAAGGCGGCCGCCCCGGCGACGATCAGCACGCGGTGCGCCGATTCGAGGGCCAGCAGGACGAAGAGCAGGATGATGACGACGCCGACGATGCCTTGCGACACGGCGTCGGTGGTGCTGGCGATGCCGGCGGCCTCTTCGGCCACGGCGGTAGCGGGCAGCGCAAGCGCCGCCAGGGCAGCGGCGAGCGCGAAACGGGGCTTCATGCGTATGGTCTCAGTATGTCGTGAACGAGCAGGGTTTCCCCGGACGGGCGCCGGCCGGATCTGACGGTCCGGCCCTTCCAAATTAGTGGGCGCGCCCGGAGGTACTGCTGAGTAGCGAGTCGCTGTCGCCGGAACAAGTCAGCGGTTCTACCTACGCGTGTAGGAGTTATTCCTTACTGCCAAATGCCTCACAACTGGTGAAATTGCACGTGTCGAAGGCGATCGCAGGGCGTCGCGAAGACAGGGCAGGCAGCTGGGCGACGCAGGGTGCGAGGCCTCGACACGATCATCGTTGTCACGAGCCGGCGCCTTGCGTTGCCTCTCGGGAATCCGGGGGCGGGGCGGCACGACCGGCCAGAACTGTCGAGGTGTGACCCGCTCATGCAATCAGAGTCCGCGACCGCTACCGTCACCGCGCCCCCTACCGTGCGCCGCCTGTCGGAGCACACCATCGAAATCGTCTCCGATTCCGGTGAGGGCGCCCAGAAGTGCGGCCAGATCTTTGCCGCCGTCTCCGCCAAGATGGGCAACGGGGTCTGGACGGTGGAGATCATTCCCGCCGAAATCCAGCCGCCGCCGCGCGTCCCCGAGGGGGCCAGCGGCAACCGCATTCGCATCGGCACCAAGGCCGTCACCAACTGGGGCGACCGCACCGACCTCGTGATTGCGTTCAACGAACAGGTGCTGCTGGCCCGGCACCGGCTCGACGCGCTCGCCGAGGACGCCGTCCTCATTGTGGAGGACAGCTGGTCGCGCAGCGAGGATGCCGACATCGTCGCCGCGTGGAACGCCGCGATGGTCGAGCTGGCGGGGCATCACTATCGCATCGTGCCGGTCGCGATGGAGGATCTCTGCCTCGAGGTCGTCGACAACCCGAAGAAGGGCAAGAACATGTTCGCCCTCGGGTTGCTGGCCTGCATCTACGGCCGCGACATGACGCGCATCAAGGACCAGATCGCCATCGCCTTCCGCAAGAAGAGCGAGGCGGTCTACAACTCGAACGTGGCGCTCGTCGAGCTGGGCTTCCGCTGGGCCGAGGAGCACGTGGACTTCCGCGTGGACGTGCCGGCCATCGAGTCGGAAGTGCCGCTGCTGGTGATGAACGGCAACGAGGCCATCGGCATGGGCGCGGTGGCGTCGGGCATGGAGATGTGCGCGATGTACCCGATCACGCCGGCGACGTCGGTGTCGCACTACCTCTCCGAGGTCTTCGAGAAGTTCGGCGGCATGGTGCACCAGGCGGAGGACGAAATCGCCGCGGCGGGCGTCGCCATCGGTGCCTCGTATGCGGGCAAGGTGGCCTTCACCATCACGTCGGGCCCCGGCCTCGCGCTCAAGACGGAGTTCCTCGGTCTCGC
The DNA here is from genome assembly GCA_038208045.1 of Gemmatimonadales bacterium. Taxonomy (GTDB): domain Bacteria; phylum Gemmatimonadota; class Gemmatimonadetes; order Gemmatimonadales; family Gemmatimonadaceae; genus PNKL01. The sequence continues at coordinate 2,997 of JBBQZD010000287.1, forward strand.
CATCATGACCGAGACGCCGCTGGTGCTCGTCAACGTGCAGCGCGGCGGCCCGAGCACGGGCCTGCCGACCAAGGTCGAGCAGTCCGACCTGCTGGCCTCGCTGTTCGGCCAGACGGGCGACGCGCCGCACGTCGTCATCGCCCCGGCCACCATCGAGGAGTGCTTCCACGTCATGATCACGGCGCGCCGGCTCGCGGAGACCTTCCGCACGGTCGTGATGGTCCTGACCGACGCCAACCTGGCGACCGGCGTGACGCCCTTCCCGAAGCCCGTGCTCGATGAGCGCTGGCAGGCCGCCCCGCTCGACCTGGCGCCGATTCGCGAAGGACAAAAGCCATACGGGTGGGACCCCCAGACGGGCCTCACGCAGCGCATCATCCCCGGCCAGGCCGGCGGGATGTTCACGCTCACCGGCCTCTCGCACGACGACCGGAGCAAGGTCGCATACAGCTCGGGCATCCATCAGCATTCGTCGGCGATGCGCAGCCGCAAGATCGCGGTGCTGGCCTCGCTGCTCACACCGCCGCCGGTGTACGGCGACGAGAAGGGCGACGTGCTCGTGGTCGGCTGGGGCAGCACCAAGGGCGCCATCGAAGAGGCGGTGGACCGCGCGCGCGCCGAGGGCCTCAAGGTCTCGTCGACGCACCTGCGCTTCCTGTCGCCGCTCGAGCCCGGGCTCAAGGACATCTTCACGCGCTTCAAGAAGGTGATGACCGTCGAGATCAACTACTCCGACGAAATCGACGACCCCT
>JBBQZD010000288.1:0-3736 GCA_038208045.1 Gemmatimonadales bacterium
CCCGGTCTCTTCCCCTCCCTTGGCAACGCGTCGTCCAGCATGCCATTCTCCCCGCAGCCAGCATCCGCCCCGTCGACGCTTGGCAATCCCCGGCACCCGCTATACGTTAGAGTGTGTCTCGGAAGTTGAGCGCGTAGGTTCAAGCGGCCTCGGCAGTTAGCTCATCCCTCCGCGCCCCTTTCGTCGGGGCCCGGCCGGAGCGTCTATCGGCCCACGGCGCGGCACCGGCGCCATCGACATCCCTGACCATTAACGCATAGCGGCGGGTGGTCGACGCCGCACCTTGGAGCATACAAAAATGTTGTCCGCAGCGATGATCACCGTGATCACGGGCGTGGCCGGCCTTGCCGCCACCGTGACCATGTACGTGGTGGGCCGCAAGCAGGGTCAGTCGGCCGAGCGCGATACGAGGAATGCGGCGCGAGAGAGCGCCGAACAGATGTCGAAGCGCATCCTCTCCGATGCAGACCGGGACGCCGAAGCGCTGCGCAAGCAGGCGGTGCTCGCAGGCAAGGAAGAGGTGATGAAGTCGCGCGAAGAGTGGGAGGCGGAAGCCCGCCACCGCCGCGGCGAGATCGAGATCGAGGAAAAGCGCCTGATGGACCGCGAGGTGCAGCTCGACAAGAAAGTCGAGCTGCTGGAGCAGCGCGACCGCGACCTGGGGCGCCGCGCCAGCGACATCGGCCGCAAGGAAAAAGGGGTCGAGGACAAGCAGGCCGAACTCGACAAGATGGTGGTGGACGAGCGCCGCCGGCTCGAGCAGGTGGCGGGCCTGTCGGCGCAGGAAGCCAAGGCCGAGCTGATCAAGCGGATGGAAGAAGAGGCCCACGCCGACGCCGCCAGCCGCATCCGCGAGATTCGCGAGACGATCAAGGGACGCATCATCGGGCGCGAAGGGCGCAACATTCGCGCCTTCGAGCTGGCGACGGGGGTGGACGTCATCATTGACGACACGCCGGACACGGTGGTGATCTCGTGCTTCGACCCGGTGCGCCGCGAGACGGCGCGCCTGGCGCTGGCGCGGCTCATCGAGGACGGCCGCATCCATCCCGGGCGGATCGAGGAAGTGGTGGAGAAGGCGCGCAAGGAAATCGAGGCCGGCATCGTCGAGACCGGCGAGCGCGCGGCGTACGACGTGGGCATCCACGGCCTGCACCCCGAGATCATCAAGCTGGTGGGGCGCATGAAGTGGCGCACGAGCTACGGACAGAACATTCTCGACCACTCCAAGGAAGTCGCCCACCTGGCCGGCATCATGGCCGCGGAACTGGGGCTCGACGTGCAACTCGCCAAGCGCGGCGCGCTGCTGCACGACATCGGCAAGGTGATGACGCACGAGCATGAGGGCACCCACGTGCAGCTCGGCGTGGAGCAGGCCACCAAGTACGGCGAGAGCCCGTCCGTGGTGAACTGCATTGCGGCGCACCACGATGACGTGCCGCACGAGAGCGAGGAGTCGGTGCTGGTGCAGGCGGCCGACGCCATCAGCGGCTCGCGTCCCGGCGCGCGGCGCGAGGCGTTCGAGACGTACGTCAAGCGGCTCGAAGGCCTCGAGAAGATCGCCGCGAGCTACCGCGGCGTGGACCGCGTGTTCGCCATCCAGGCGGGGCGCGAAATCCGCGTGATCGTGAACCCTGACGACGTGGACGACAACCGGATGCAGAGCCTCACCGACGAGATCGCGCGTCGCATCGAGGCGGAACTGCAATACCCGGGGCAGATCAAGGTCGTCGCCATCCGCGAAAAGAGGTCGGTGGACATTGCCCGCTGAGCTGATCGACGGCGTCGCCGTCGCCAAAATCGTGCGCGCCGACGTGGCGCGCGACGCCGACGCGCTGCGTGCCCGTGGCGTGACCCCGGGACTCACCGTCGTGCTCGTCGGCGACGACCCGGCCAGCGCCGTCTACGTGCGCGCCAAGGAAAAAGCGTGCCTCGAGGCCGGCATGAAGGGCGAGACCATTCGCCTGGCCGCCGACACGCCGCAGGCCGAGCTGCTGGCGCTCATCGACCGGCTCAACGCCGACCCGACCGTGCACGGCATCCTGGTGCAGATGCCGGTGCCGAAGCACATCGATCCGCAGGCGGTGATCCTGCGCATTTCGGCCGACAAGGACGTGGACGGTTTCCACCCGGTGAACGTGGGGCGCGTCTGGATCGGCGAGAAGAGCGGGTTCGCCCCGTGCACGCCTGCCGGCGTCATGGTGCTGCTCGAGCAGGCGGGCGTGACCGTGGCTGGCGCCAACGCCGTGGTGCTGGGCCGCTCGACAATCGTCGGCAAGCCCATGACCTCGCTGCTGGTGAACGCGAGCGCGACGGTGACCGTCTGCCACTCGAAGACGCGCGACCTGGCCGCGGTGACGCGGCAGGCGGACATCCTGATTGCCGCCATCGGCAAGCCCGAGTTCGTGACGGCCGACATGGTGAAGCCCGGCGCCGTCGTGATTGATGTCGGCATCAACCGCGTGAATGATGCCAGCGCGGCCAAGGGCTACAGGATCTTCGGCGACGTGGCCTTCGCGTCGGTGCGTGAGGTGGCGTCGAAGATTACGCCGGTGCCGGGCGGTGTGGGGCCGATGACCATCGCGATGTTGCTGAAGAACACCGTGCGCGCCGCGGCCCAGGGGCTGGCGTGACGGCACGCGGCGCGGCACGCGGCGCGGCACGCGGCGCGGCACGGGGCGCGGCGGGCGTGAGTCTGCGCGACGCGGCACCCGGCGAGAGCGCCGAGACGGCGCTCAGCGTCGCCGACCTGACGCAGACGGCCAAGGCGATCCTCGAGGGTTCGTTTCCGCCGCTCTGGATCCGCGGCGAAGTGAGCAACTTCACCGCGCACCGCAACGGCCACTGGTACTTCTCGCTCAAGGACGCGTCGGCGTCCATCTCGTGCGTCGTCTGGGCGCGCGACACGCACGGCATTCCCGCGAGGCCCGACGAGGGCATGCAGGTGATGGCGCACGGCCAGCTGTCGGTGTACGCGGCGCGCGGGCAGATGCAGTTCATGGTGCGCGCGCTGGAGGCGGAGGGCGAAGGGCTCTGGCGCAAGGCGTTCGAGCAGACGCGCCTGCGGCTGGAGAAGGACGGCCTGCTCGACCCGGCGCGCAAGAAGCCGATCCCGCGCTTCCCCGCGCGCGTGGCGGTGATCACGAGCCCCGACGGCGCGGCGCTGCACGACATCCGGTCGGTGATCGCGCGGCGCAATCCGTCGGTCGACCTCGTCGTGATTCCCGCAGCGGTGCAGGGCGACACGGCGCCGGCAAGTCTCGTGGCGGCGATCGAGCGCGTGTCGCGCTGGCGCGGCGCGGACGTGGTGATCATCGGGCGCGGCGGCGGTTCGCGCGAGGACCTCTGGGCATTCAATGACGAGGCGGTGGCGCGCGCCATCGCGGCGTGCCGGCTGCCGACGATCAGCGCGGTGGGGCATGAGGTGGACGTCACGATCGCCGACCTGGTCGCCGACCTGCGCGCGGCGACGCCGTCGGCGGCGGCGGAGGCGGCGGTTCCCGTGCTCGACGACATCGTCGCCGGGCTCGCCGCCCTGCATCGCGTGATGACGGCGGGGGTGGAGCGCCGCGCGGTGAACGCACGCCGCGACCTGCGCCGCTGGGCGGGCGACCTGTCCGTTCGCGCGCGGCGCAGCGTCGAGCGCCGCCGCGCGCGCGTGCAGGAAGTCGCCGGTCGCCTGGATGCGCTGAGTCCGCTGAACACGCTGGCGCGCGGCTACGCGGTGGCCCGCGAT
>JBBQZD010000289.1:0-3732 GCA_038208045.1 Gemmatimonadales bacterium
GCCGCGTGCTTGGCGGTGACCGGTTGCCAGACCACGCCGCCAGCCCTGCCGGTGGGTCAGGCGGTAGTGCCAGGCGCAACGCCGCAGGTGCCCGAGCTTGCGCACCTTCGTTTCGAGGTAGCCCGCGTTCTCGGTGTTGGACGGCGAGATGATCGGCACGCGCTCGCCGAGCCGCAGGCCGTACCCCTCGAGCCCGACGAGCTTCTTGGGATTGTTGGTGATCGGACGAATGGACGCGAGCCCGAGGTCGAGCAGGATCTGGGCGCCGATGCCGTAGTTCCTCAGGTCAGGCGCGAACCCGAGCCGTTCGTTGGCTTCCACGGTGTCGGCGCCGCGGTCCTGCAGCTCGTACGCCTTGAGCTTGTTGAGCAGGCCGATGCCTCGTCCTTCCTGGTCGAGATAGACGATGACCCCGCGGCCCGCCTCGTGCACCAGGCGCATCGCCTCGTGCAACTGCCAGTGGCAGTCGCAGCGCAGCGAGTGAAAGGTGTCGCCCGTGAGGCACTTGGAGTGCATCCGCACCAGCACGTCCTCGCCGCCGCCCACGTCACCCATCACGAGCGCCACGTGCTCGTGCGCATCCACGTCGTTGCGGTAGCCGATCACCTTGAACTCGCCGAACTCCGTGGGCAGCCGCGCCTCGGCGACGCGATGCACCAGGCGCTCGTGCTGCAGCCGGTGCGCCACCACCTGCGCCACGGTGATGAACGTGAGCCCGTGCTTCTGGCAGAAGTCCTCGAGCTGCGGGCGCCGGGCCGTGGAACCGTCGTCGGTGAGGATCTCGCAGATGACCCCCGCCGGCTGCAGACCGGCCGCGCGCATCAAGTCCACCGCGGCCTCGGTGTGGCCCACGCGCTGCAGCACCCCGCCCTCGCGCGCGCACAGCGGATGCACGTGCCCGGGACGGCGGAAGTCGACCGGCACCGCGAGCGGGTCGGCGCATCGCCGGATGGTCGCGGCCTGGTCGGCGGCGCTGATGCCCGTGGTCACGCCAAAGCGCGGCGCGGCGTCGATGGTGACGGTGTACGCCGTGCGCAGCGCGTCAGAATTCAGGCTGCCCATGAGGGGCAGGTCGAGCTGCGCCACCCGCGCCGGGCTGAGGGCCACGCAAATCATGCCCTTGGCCTGCATGAGAAAGTTGACCTTTTCCGGCGTGATGAACTCGGCGGCGAGAATGAGGTCGCCCTCGTTCTCACGGTCCTCGTCGTCGGCGACGACGATGAACTTGCCGGTGCGGAGGTCCTGGATGGCCTGCGGTACGGAAGCGAATGGCATGGCTATGACGTTGGACGGTCGATGTGCGAGGTCAGGTGTGCGGCGGCGAGCTGTTGCACGTACTTGCCGACGACGTCGGCTTCCACGTTGACGCGACTGCCGGCCGCGAGATCACCCAGCGCCGTCTGGCGCAGGGTGTACTCGATGAGCGACACCTGCACGCCGTCGGCGCGGCGCTGGTTCACCGTGAGACTGACGCCGTTCACAGTGATGGATCCGTGCGGCACCATCAACGGCATCCACTCGGGCGCGAGGGCGATGTCGACCAGCAGTGCGTCGCCCAACCGGGTGACCTGCGTGACCACGCCGGCGGTGTCGACATGGCCCTGCACGAAGTGCCCGCCAAGGCGGTCGCCGATGGCCATGGCGCGCTCGAGATTGATGCGCCGCCCGTCGGCCCACTCGCCGAGCGTCGTCCGGGCGAGCGTGGTGACGACGGCCGCCACGGTAAAGGTGCCGGCCGAGCACTCACGGACCGTCAGGCAGACCCCGTCGCAGGCGATGCTCTCGCCGTCGGACACGCCGGTGAACGCGGACCGCAGCACGAACTCGCGGCCCGCGGCGGTGGCCGCGACCCGCTCAACGGTGCCGATGTCTGTGACGAGGCCGGTGAACATGGGGCAGAGTGCGACAGAGGACGACGGAACCGACAGAGAACGACAGAGAACGACAGAGCAGGTCAGTCAGCGTGCGGGTGGAGCGAGGACCGTCATCAGGTCGTCGCCGAACTCGCGGCGTTCGATAACCCGCCAGCGGGGGAGCGTGTCGGCGGTCGCCGGCGGCATCGCCGACCAGGCCGTCAGGGCTCCGGCGCCAAGCAGAACCGGCGCCTGAAACATAACCAGCCGGTCCACCAGATTGTGGTTCAGCAAGGCCCCCGCCAGCCCCGCCCCCCCCTCGACGAGGAGGTGGTGGATGCCGCGCCCGTGCAGGGCCTCGAGCGCCTGGGGCAGCCCGGCCGCCGGGAGCACCTCGACGCCCTTCCGAACGAGCGCCCCGGTGTCGCGATCTTCCGACTGATCGGTGACGAGCAGCGTCGGCAGGCGGCGGGCCGTGCGCACCAACTGACTGGCGACCGGCAACCGCGCCTGCCGGTCGAAGACCACGCGCAGCGGTGCCACGCGCGGCTTCCTGACGCCGCGCACCGTGAGCGCCGGATCATCAGCCAGCGCGGTGCCGATGCCCACGGCGACAGCGTCGGCGCCGGCCCGCAGCTTGTGTACGTGCTTGCGCGCCGCGTCGCCCGAGAGCCAGCGCGGCTGGCGGTCGGCCGCGGCGATGGCGCCATCGAGCGACACAGCGAGCTTGAGCGTCACCCACGGACGCGCGGCGCCGCCGGCCCAGTGCAGGAACGAGGCGTTGAGCTCTCGGGCGCGCTCCTCCTCGAGGCCGAATTCGACAATGATGCCGGCGTCGCGCAGTCGCGCCGCCCCGTGGGCCTTGGCCGGATTCGGGTCGGGAATCGCGGCCACGACCCGGCGCACGCCGGCGGCAACGAGGGCCTCGGTGCACGGCGGCTGCTGGCCGTGCGCGTTGCACGGTTCGAGCGTGCAGTACACGTCCGCGCCCCGCGCCCGCTCACCGGCCGCGGCCAGCGCCATGGCCTCGGCGTGCGTCTCGCCGTACCGCGCGTGGAACCCCGTGCCCACCACGTCGCCGTCACGCACGACGACGGCGCCGACCATCGGGTTCGGCGCCGTCTGTCCCAATCCGCGCTCGGCCAGCGCGAGCGCGCGCCGCATCCACGCGCGCTCGCGGCTGTTCCAGGCGCCGTCCCGCCCCGGCATCAGAAGCCCGTGCGGAGTCCCACCGAGAAGTACGATCGGCTTGCCGCCGCGTCCGACCCGAAGGTGTTGAGCGCCGACGGCAGCGAGCCGCCGCTCACCTTGCCGACTTCGCCGACGAGCTTGCCGATGAAGAAGTTGATGCTCAGCCCGCCATAGATGTTGGTGCGCGTCATGGTGTTCGACGCGGTCAGCGTGGCGCGCTGCGTGCCCACCGGTGCTGCCGCGTTGACCGTCACGTCGAGCCCGGCCGAGTTGTCGTACTTGTCCTGGCCGAAGCCGCCTTGCAGGCCGAAAATCAAGAAGGTCTTTGAGGCGCTCAGCCGCCAGCTCGAAGTCTTGATCGCCAGGTTGTTGATGGCGAAGGAACCCGGAGCATTGCCGCCGCCAGCGCTGACGCTGCTGGTGCCCGACACCGAGATCGTGGGCAGGTCGCGCTTGACCCAGCTGAACGAGACGCCGGGGACCACGAGGGACTCCTGCAGCAGGCCGATGCGCACGCCGGCGCCGATCTTCGTGGAGCCCCCGGGCAGGTCAATCTGCACCTCGCCGCCATCGGACGACGGCTTGGGGAGATAGGTCGCGGTGAGCAGGAGGTCCACCCCGCCCACGTGCGTGACGCCGAGGGGGAAGCCCTTGTAGATGCCGATCGCGCCGTCAATGGACGCCATGG
>JBBQZD010000290.1:0-3719 GCA_038208045.1 Gemmatimonadales bacterium
CGACAGTTGCAGTTCTCCGCCCCGCGCCGCCGTGGCCAGTTGCAACGACTGGAAGTTCACGGAACCGGCATACGACGCGGTGCCGAATGTGCTCGTACCCGCGCCGCGCTGCACCTGCACCGACTCCACGCTGTTGGCGAAATCCGGCACATTGGAAAAGTAGAAGGCCTGGTCCTCTGGATCGTTGAGCGGGATTCCGTCGAAGGTCAGGTTCACGCGGTTCTGGTCGAGCCCGCGCAGGCGGAGGTAGCTGTACCCGGTGTACGATCCGCTCTCGGAGTAGGCCGTGATGCCGGGCACGCGGGTGAGGAGCAGCGGTGCGTCCTGCCCCGCATAGCCGCGCTGGAGCTCCTGCCGGGAGATGGTGCGCTCGCTCACCGGCGCGCCGGCGCCGGCGCGGACCGCGCGCACGACGACGCGCTCGAGCGTGTCCGTGTGCGCCGCGCGCCGTGCGGCGCGCACGGAGTCGGCGCGCACGGAGTCGGCGCGTGCAGAGTCTGGCACCGCGTGGCGGGCAACAGGCTGCTGGGGAACTGCGAGTGCCGCGACCACTGCGACGATGAAATGCATGACCGGTTCGCTGCTGGGTATGCGATCCGGAAGTGGGTCGGCCGGGCGTCGCCCCTGCAGCTGGGGCGGCGCTCGGCCGATGGGGTGTCGCCGCGGAAGCCGCTGCGACACGCCGCACTCCCTACGCCGGTATGATCCGGATCAGGTTCCATGGGTTTTTCTCAACCCCGGCAACGACCGAGGTACCCCTGGCGGCAATGCGTAAACAATAAACTTGGTTGCGTGCGCGCGCCAGTCAGCGCACGGCCGCGTCTTGCCCTCCGGTACCCGAGGCACGACCTTCCACGCACCGTGCAACTGCTCTCACCGATTCGGCTGCTCTCCTCGCCCGCCGCGGCGCGCGCATTCGTCTGGACGACGCTGTCGCTCACCGTCGTGGTCGGCGCGATTTCCCTGGTCGCGTTCGAGTCGAGCATCCGCGACTCGGACGAGGCCCTGCTGGTCTCTCGCCGCGACGAACGCCGTGAGGAGATCCAGCGCTGGCATCGGGGGCTCGTGCGCGCCAGCCGGGCGATTGCCGGCTCGCGACCCATCCACGACGCGCTGGTCCGGGCGGCAGGCGCGCGCGACGGCACCGAGGCCGCCCGCCCCGCCTTCGATGCCATTGCCGCGGCTATCCAGGCCGAGGATTGGTTCGACTGGTTCCTCGTCGACTCTGGCGGGCGCGTGGTCGCGGCGTCCGGCATCTCGCGGGCGGATGCCGCAACGCGCTGGAACGGCATGCCGCGCTTGCGGCGCGCGCTGGGGGGCAGCACGGTCGTGAGTGCTCCGGCGCCGTTGCCGTACGCCACGAATGGCCCGGAGACGCCGCTGCGCGCGGGCGACGCGTTTGTCGCCGTCGCAACGCCGCTGGCCGACAACACGGGCCGGCCCGTCGGCGCGCTGGTCTTCGGCGCCCCCATGGCGGTGCGCCTCGACGTGAGCCGCACCTGGCAGACGGGTGACATCTATCTGGTGCTGCGCGACGGCACGCTGGCCAGCAGCCCCCGCTTTGGCGAGGTCCTGCAGCGCGCCGGCGTCGTGCCCACCGACACGGAATCGGTGGCCTTCCGCACCATGGTGCGAGACCCCGGCGTGGACCTCACCGCCGGCAACGTGGGGCACGGGCCGCCGGGCGCGTGGCCACTCACCCGCGCCGCCGCGCAAGTCACACAAGGCGCCACCGACGTGGACATGCGCGGCTACCGCAACTACCGCGGCGCCACCGTGGTCGGCGCGTGGAGCTTCGTGCCCGAGATCGACGCCGGGCTGATCTTCGAGATCGACGCCGCCGAAGCGTTCGCGCAGTACCACCTGCTGCGCGTGCTCTACCTCACCCTGTGCGCGGTGCTGCTGCTCAACGCCGGCGTCGCCGCGCTGAACCGCCGCCGCGCCAATCGGCAGCGCGAACTCCGCCGGGCCGCCGAGGCGTCGCTCGTGGCGGCCAAGGAGCAGGCCGAGGCGGCGTCACGCGCCAAGAGCGACTTTCTGGCGACAATGAGCCACGAGATTCGCACGCCGATGAACGGCGTGATCGGCATGACGTCGCTGCTCGCCGAGACGACGCTCGGCACGGAGCAACGCTCGTACCTCGAGACGGCGCAACGGTCGGCGGAGCACCTGCTGAGCGTGATCAACGACATTCTCGACTTCTCCAAGATCGAGGCCGGGAAGCTCGGGCTCGACCCCATTCCGTTTGACCTGCCCGTCGCCGTCGCCGAGGTGGCCGACCTGCTGGCGCCCCGCGCGCGGGACAAGGGCATCGAGATCGTGCTGCGCGTGTCGCCGGACGCACCGCGCCGCCTGATCGGCGACAGCGGCCGGCTGCGGCAGGTGCTCGTGAACCTCGCCGGCAACGCGGTGAAGTTCACGGAGCGCGGCCATGTGCTGATAGACGTCGAGCGCACGAGCGCACCCGATGGATTCGCCGGCATTCGCATCAGCGTGCAGGACACCGGCATCGGCATTCCACCGGATCGCCTGTCCGCGCTCTTTCGTCCGTTCGAGCAGGCCGACTCGTCCACCACGCGGCGATTCGGCGGCACGGGCCTGGGCCTGTCCATCAGCAAGCGGCTCGTGGACCTGATGCAAGGGTCGATGACGGTGGAAAGCGTCGACGGCGAGGGCTCGACGTTTCGCATTGAACTCGCACTCCCGGTGGATCCGAATGCGGTGCCCGTGGCGCCGCCGAGCGTGGAAATGCGCGGTGTGCGCGCGCTGGTCATCGATGACAACGACGTCGGGCTCCGCGTGCTCCGCGAGCGGCTGACCGCGTGGGGCATGCGCGTCGGCACGGCAGTGAGCGGCGACCAGGCCTTGCGCGAAATTCGCGCCGCGCGCGAGGCGGGCGATCCCTATCGCCTGGCCGTCGTGGACTACCTGATGCCCGGCGCCGACGGCGAGGGCGTCGGGCGTGCGGTGCGCGCCGACCCGACGCTGCAGCCGGTGGGCCTGATCCTCGCCACGTCGGCCTCCCTCCGGGGCGACGCGGAGCGCTTTCACCGCGCCGGCTACGACGGCTACCTGCCCAAGCCGCTGCGCGCCGACACGCTGCAGGCGATGATCGAGGCGGTGCTGGCCCGCGACGTCCCCGGCACCGCAGACCTGCCGCTGCTCACACAGCACCTGCTGGCCGAGCAGTCGGCCTCGGCGCGCGACGCGTTTCGCAAGAGTTCGCTGCCAATGCCGCGTTCCGCGTCGCGCGTGCGGATGCGCATCCTGCTCGTCGAGGACGACAAGGTCAACCAGATCATTGGCCGCAAGATGCTCGAGTCGCTGCACTGCGAGGTGGATCTGGCCGTTGACGGGCTGCAGGCGGTCGACAAGGCCCTGCTGCACACGTTTGACGCGATCATGATGGACTGCCACCTGCCGCTGCTCGACGGCTACGACGCGACGCGGCGCATCCGGGCGGCGGAGACGCCGGGCCAGCATGTGCAGATCATCGCGCTGACGGCGAGCGCGCTCGACGAGGAGCGCGAACGCTGCCTGCAGGCCGGCATGGACGACTTCGTGAGCAAGCCGACGAAGCTCGACGACGTGCGACTGGCCCTCGACCGGGTGCTCGAACGCGACCTGGCGGGCAGCGACGACGCGACGGCCGCCGGGCCCGCCGTCGCGCCCGCCGTCGCGCCCGCCGTCGCGCCCGCCGTCGCGCCCGCCGTCGCGCC
>JBBQZD010000291.1:0-3708 GCA_038208045.1 Gemmatimonadales bacterium
GGATCGCTACTCGCAAGCATCGCGAGCAGGCAGTCGACGTTGTCGCAGCGCCACTGCCCGTCCCGTGCCACCAGAAGGTCGCGATCGGAGGCCAGTTGGAGCAGTTCGAAGACGATCAGCGGTGAGCCGCCGCTGGCACCGTGCAGCAGTGCGGGGAGCGGACCGGCCCATGGCTCGTCGGGCAGTTGCCCGAGGCTCGCGACCAGCTCCGCAATCGCCCGCACGTCGAGCGGATGCAGCGACAACTCGTTCGGGTGGTGGGCAAACCACTGCCGGGCGCTGCCGCGTGCGCTCGTCACCAGGAGGATCCGGGCTTCGCGGAAGTCGCCCGCGCAGGCGCTGAGCACCGCCAGCGACTCGCGATCGGCCCAGTGCAGGTCATCCACGAGCAGCGCCACGGGGCGCTCGTCCGACACCGCCGCGGCCAGTTCCCGGACCGCCACCGTGCGGTGATGCAGCGGGTCCGACACATCCGGCGTGCCCCGCGCCTCCGGAAAGTGCGAGGACAGGGCCGGGTTGAGCTGGACGAGCACATTGGCGGCTCCCGGCGCAATCGCGGCGGCGCCCGGCAGCACCGCCAGCGCCTGCGCGCACGACGAGACCAGAGCGTACGGCACGCTGCGCTCACCAGGATTGGCGCGAAGGAGCACCACGCGTGACCGTGAGGCGCGCAGGCGCAGTCGAAAGTCCGACAGCAGGCGCGTCTTGCCCAGGCCGGCGGGCGCGGCGATGTGCAGGTGCCGCGCACGGCCACCTCGCTGCACCTCGTCCCACGCGGCCGTCAGGGCCGAGAACTCGCTGACGCGACCCACCAGGGTGGCGACGGCGGTGGCGGTTGCCTCGGACTGCTCGTCCGTCGACGTCGGATGGCGCGCCCGGCGCATCAGCGCCCGCGTCGTGGCTTCCAACTCGCGCTCCTCGGCGCGCCATTGGTGTTCCAGCGCGTCCGCGTCGACGGCTGCGCCGACGACGTCGTGCGCCGCGAGGTGGACTTCAAGCAATCGGCGCCAGAGCCGCTCATCCGCGAGATCGGCATCGCGCGCGCGGCGCGCGAGGGGGAGCGCCAGCCGGGCCTCGCCGCGGCCGAGGTAGTGCAGGACGCGCGCCTCCGCGGTGCGCGTGAAGACGGAGCGCAGCCGCAGGCGCTCGAGATCCGCCCAGCGCTCGAACTCGGCGCCGCCTGGGATGGCGACCGCAGGCAGGAAGTCGCCCGTGTAGAGCGCCAGCGCCTTGTCCTCGTCGTGCTCGTCGATGGCGCGGATGAAGTCGTGCGCGTCCGAGTCGCACCAGGCGGAGAGCCGCACGACGTCGCCGTCCGTCTCGAGCACGCCGCTGCCGAGCACGCGCCGCACGTACCAGATCGTCTGCCGCAACGCGTGGCGGGCAGCCTCCGTGTCGACGTCGCCCCAGAGCAACTCGACGAGGTGGTCGCGTGGCGCGCCACGGTTGGGCGAGTGCGCGAGGTAGACGAGGAGCGAGAGTGGCTTGCCGGGGCCGAACCGCCCCAGGCGTTCGCCGTTCGCCGTTTCAGACGATCCCTCGAAAGTCCCCAAGGTCCGAAGCACCAGCCGCACGGCGGACCGTTGCTCGTCGCCGCTGATTCTGCGTGTCATGCGTGGACAGTCGAGTTTCGAGGAACAGAAGAACCCGAGTCGGACCGGCGTCGGTACCGAAGCGCGTCAGATTCTCGCGGCAGGATCGGCCGGGGACCACGACCCTGCGCCACAATGAGTTACGCTACCACGTCAAAGGACCGTCAGATAGGGGCAGACCGACCATTCCTGTGCGCTTTGGCCGGAATTCCGCTCAGCCCAGCGTCGAAGCGTACCCCGGCCCACGCCGCGTCCGCGTCGCCTGCTCAAACGCATACGCGTACTTCAGCAGCGGCCCCTCCCCCCATGCCTTTCCGATGAACGACAGTCCCACCGGCAGTCCGTGCACCATCCCCATCGGCACGGTTACGCTGGGGTAGCCCGACACCGCTGCCATGCTGGTGTCGCCACCGGTGAAATGGTCGCCATTCAGCAGGTCGGTGGTCCACGCCGGCTGGTTGGACGGCAGGATCACCGCGTCCAGCCGGTGCTTGGCCATCGTCGCATCGAGGCCCTGCGTGCGCGCCAGGCGAATGCAGCGGGCGCGCGCGTCAAGATACTTCTTGTCCGTTAGCGGCCCGCACTTCTGTGACCGGATGAAGATCTCCTGCCCGAACCATGGCATCTCGCGCGCGGCTTCTCGCGCGTTGAACGCAATGAGCTCGGCGAGCGTCTTCACCGGCGCGTTCGGCCCCAGCGAGGCGAGGTACGCGTTGAGCCCGGCCTTGAACTCGTAGTCGAGCACGATGCCCTCGGCGGCGCCGAAGGTGTTGGCCGTCGTCAGGTTCGTGGGGTCAACGACTACGGCGCCGGCGGACTTCAGTGCGGCAATGGCCTCGTCGAAGACGCGATCCACGTCCGGGTTGAAGCCCGCCAGGTTGCGGGCTACTCCGATGCGCGCGCCCTTGAGGCCGGCCGCATCGAGGAACGTCGAGTAGTCGGCCGACCCCTTGCCGCGACTCGAGGCCGTGGCGCCGTCGCGCGGGTCAATGCCAGTGAGCGCACTGAGCAGCGCCGCGGCATCGGCGACGCTACGCGCCATCGGCCCGGCCGTGTCCTGCGACGCCGAAATGGGGATGATGCCCGCCCGACTCCACAACCCCACCGTCGGCTTCACGCCCACCAGGCCGCAGATGGACGCCGGGCTGATGATGGACCCATCGGTCTCCGTGCCGATGCCGACGGTCGCGAAATCGGCGGCGATGCCCGCGCCCGTGCCGCTGCTCGACCCGCTGCAGTTGCGGTCGAGCACGTACGGGTTGCGCGTCAGCCCGCCGCGCCCGGTCCAGCCGCTGGTGCTGCGCGTGGAGCGATAGTTGGCCCACTCGCTGAGGTTTGTCTTGCCGAGCAGCACCGCCCCCGCGGCGCGCAGGCGCTCCACGATGAAGGCGTCGCGCGGCGGCGTGCTGCCGGCGAGCGCCAGCGAGCCCGCCGTCGTGCGCATCCGGTCGGCGCTGTCGATGTTGTCCTTGATGAGCACCGGGATTCCGTGCAGCGGGCCTCGCACCTTGCCCGCTTTCCGCTCCGCGTCCAAGGCGCTGGCGATGGCTAGCGCATCGGGGTTCAGCTCGATGACCGCGTTGATGGCCGGGCCCCGCGTGTCCATCGCGTCGATGCGCTGCAGGTAGCGCTCGGTGAGCGCGCGCGACGACAGCGCACCGCGCGCCATCATCGCGCCAAGGTCGCGCACGGACTGCTCGAACAGCGCGTCTTCACGGGGAGAATGGCCGCGCGGCGGCATCGGGCGCGTGCCGTCGGCGCGCTCACCCTGCGGAGAATCCGCCCGTGCCTCCGCTGGCGCAACGCCCGATGCCATCGCGGCTCCAGCAGCGGTGAGCGCAACGAAATCGCGGCGGGAGACCGGCGGCGAGCCGTCAGAAGAACGACGTGCAGACATGAGGTGCCCTCAGCGGAGAGATGCGGAGAAGTTACCGCCGGGGTACGGGCGGGGGGATGGCGGAGGGCAGGCAAGCAGAGGGCCCGGTCGCGAGCCCTCGCCCCGGGCCCCAAACCATCCGCCCTCCGCTAGCCGCCATCCGCCCTCCGCTATCCGCCCTCCGCCCTCCGCCATCCGCCCGCCGCCGTCCGCCATCCGCCAGCCGCCATCCGCCATCCG
>JBBQZD010000292.1:0-3674 GCA_038208045.1 Gemmatimonadales bacterium
GTCGTGTCAGTTACGAGCCCAACTCGCTGGCGCCGGCCGGACTACACGAGCATCCAACTGAAGGCTTCCGCTCGTTCAGCACCGGCGACGCCGGAGCAAAGGGCCGTGTCCGGCCGTCGAGCTTTGCCGATCACTACAGCCAGGCTCGGCAGTTCTTCCGCAGCCAGACCGCAGTCGAACAGTCGCACATCGCCGCTGCGCTCGTCTTCGAGCTGTCACAAGTTGCGCATCTGCACGTGCGCCGAGCGATCGTGGGCCACTTGCGGCACGTGGACGAACCACTCGCCGCACGCGTGGCCGATGGACTGGCGCTCTCATCGCTGCCGGACTTGCCGCCGCACTCGGTGCCCGTGCTCGACATGGAACCGGCGCCCTCAACGCAGCTCATCGGCCGGATGAAGCCCACGCTCGAGGGCCGCACGATCGGCATCCTCATCGCGGACGGTTCCGACGGCGCGATGATCACGGCGGTTCGGAACGCCGCCGTGCGCGCTGGCGCTCGCGTGCAACTCGTCGCCCCGCGCATCGGGGGAGCCACGCTCGCAGACGGCACCACGATTGTCGCGGATGGCCAGTTGGCGGGCACCAGTTCGGTCGTTTTCGATGCCGTCGCCGTCATTCTGTGTGGAGAGGCGGCACAGCGGCTGGCCCGGGATTCCGCGGCGCTCGCTTTTGTTCGGGACGCCTTCCTCCATCTCAAGGCCATGTCCGTGGACGAGGGTGGTGACATGCTCCTGGAGGCGGCGCGGGTACCTCGCGGCGAGGGCGTGGTCGCGATCGGCGACGAAGGGCGCTTCCTGGCGGCGGCGGCTACGCGGCAGTGGAACCGGGAGTAGCCGACCCGCCCCCTGGGACCAGGCCCCTATGCCCGACATCGTTCGCTCAGAGCAGGATTCACTCGGCAGCCTCGAGGTGCCCGCGTCCGCGTTGTGGGGCATCCAGACCGAGCGGGCGCGCCGCAACTTCCCCATCAGCGGGCTCCGCCCCCTTCCCGGCTTCGTCGACTCCGTGGTGCGTATCAAGCGCGCCGCCGCGCTCACACATGCGGCGCTCGGCACGCTCGACCCCTTGCTCGCTGACGCCATCGTACGTGCGGCCGACGAGGTCCTGAGAGGCAAACATCGCGACCAGTTCGTTGTCGATCCGTACCAGGCGGGGGCCGGCACGTCGCATCACATGAACGTCAACGAGGTGCTTGCCAACCGCGCCAACGAACTGCTGGGCACGCCGCGGGGGAGCTACGCGCCCGTGCATCCCAATGACCACGTCAATAAGGCGCAGTCCACCAACGACGTCATCCCGACCGCGCTTCGGCTGGCCATCCTTCTCGCGTTCCCGGGTTTCGACGAGTCGGCCGCGACTCTTGAGCGGGCGTTCGCCGACCGCGGGAGGGCATTCGACGACGTCATCAAGGCCGGGCGCACGCACCTGCAGGATGCGATGCCCATCCGTCTGGGGCAGGAGTTCGCCGCGTATGCCGCAACCATCGCGCGGGGCCGCGCCCGTCTCGGGCGCGCGCTCGACGACCTGCGCGACCTCGGCATCGGGGGCACGGCCGTCGGCACCGGCGTGAACACCGAATTCGGCTACGCCGCGCGGATCGTGCAGCAACTGTGCGATGACACCGGGCTCGCGTTGCGCGAAGGCGCCAACCGCGTGCAGCTGATGCAGTCAATGGGCGACGTGGAGGCATTCCACGCCAACCTGCGGGTCTTCGCGTCGGACCTCACGAAGATCGCCGACGATTTGCGCCTGATGGCCAGCGGACCGCGCACTGGCCTCAACGAGATTCGCATCCCCGCCGTGCAGCCGGGCTCGTCGATCATGCCCGGCAAGGTGAACCCGTCCATCGTCGAGATGGTCTGTCAGGTCTGCCTGCAAGTCGTGGGCAACGATGCCACGGTATCGGCCGCGTCGGCGCGCGGGGAGCTGGAACTCAACGTGATGATGCCGGTGATTGCGCACAACGTGCTCTTCTCGCTGACCATCCTCGGGAATGCGGTGCGCGTGCTCGCCGACCGCTGCGTGGTGGGCATCGAGGCCAACCGCGAGCAGTCGGCTTACTGGGTCGAGCGATCGGCCGCGCTCGCCACCGCGCTGGCGCCGGTGATCGGCTACGCCAAAGCCGCCGAGCTGGCGAAGCGCAGCGTGGCGGAGGGCGTGCTGATTCGCGATCTTGTCGAGCGGGAGCACGTGTTGCCGCCCGATCAGCTACGGCGGCTGCTCGACCTCGACCGCCTCACGCGAGAGGCCTCACCGCCGCCTGAGCGACCTCGATAGGATGCGGCGCGCACCAGCGCCGGATGGTCGCGGGATTGTGCATTCCGCGTTTGCTGTCATGCCGCCGCACGATCGCACAACTCGCGTTGCGCCCCTCATCAGCAGCCACGACGTGTGGGTGTCACGCTGCGTGCATCCGGGTTAGACGACGAACATGGCAATGCCGGCGCCGAACATGCACAGCGTCGTGAATCCCACGACGACCCGTCCGAGCGGGGAACTCGGCTGGCCGCGCATCAGCCGGTTGTCCGACGCCGCCACGAGGATGCCAACCAGCAGGAACGGCGCGAGCAGTCCGTTGATCACTGCCGTCCAGTAGAGCGCCCGCACCGCGCTGAACCCGGCGAAGTCCATCGCGATGCCGGCGGCAATCGAGAGGCCGATGATGACGTAAAAGGCACGGGCGCGCGCGAAGCTCTCGTCCATGCCCTGCTTCCAGTTGAACGTCTCGGCGAGGGCGTACGCCGCCGAAGCCGCGAGCGTCGGGATGGCGAGCAGCCCGGTCCCGACGATACCGACGGTATAGAACAGCGTGGCCGATCGTCCAGCCAGCGGTCGGAGCGCCGCGGCGACGTCGGCGGAACTGGCCAGTTCCGTCTGGCCGTGCGCGTGCAGCGTGCTGGCCGTGGTCACGATGATGAAGAACATGGCGAGATTGGAGAAGAAGGTGCCAAGCCCCACGTCGATCTTGCGGTCGGTGATCGCGACCTTCTTGCTGCCCTGCCGCATGCGCAGGGTGATCTTGCCGTGTGCCTTTTCCTCCTCGACTTCCTGCGAGGCCTGCCAGAAGTAGAGGTACGGGCTGATGGTGGTGCCAAGAATGGCCACGACCATCGCCCACGCCTCGCGCGTCCGTGGCATGGTGGGCACGACGGTGGCGCGCACGATGGCACCCCAGTCGGGCCGCGCGTCGAAGGCCGCGACGATGTACACCAGCAGGATCAGCGCGAGCCACTTGAGCGTGTTCGCAATGGCGGCATAGCGCAGGCGGATGGTGGCCACGGTGATCCCGACGCCGAACACCAGCACCCAGGCAGAGGCACTGACGCCCGTCAGCAGGTGCGCCGCGTCCGCCATGCCGCCCAAGTCCGCGCCGACATTGATCGTGTTCGCCACGAAAAGCGCACCGGCAGCCGCGACCAGCAGCGGGCGCGGGAACTTCTGGCGAAGCGCGCCGATCAGCCCGCGCCCCGTGACCATGCCGATGCGCGCGCACATCATCTGCACTGCGGCCATCAGCGGCCACAGCGCCGGCGCGAGCCAGAGTAGCGCCGTGCCCTGTGTCGCGGGTGTGTCCCGAAGTCAGTTGATATTCAGGTGATGACCTCGGGGAATCGACTCACGCGGCTGCGCGCGTCGACGACAGAATCTTCGGAGCCAGGGCGCGTTCCAGC
>JBBQZD010000293.1:0-3647 GCA_038208045.1 Gemmatimonadales bacterium
GTGACATTGCAGGAGGGCAAACTCGCACGACACCCACCTTCCGGGGAGCACGCATGACCAGCCCGAACGTTCCATCCGGCACCAGCGCCACCGGCCTCTCCTCCAACATGGCCGGCGCACTGGCCTACCTGCTCGGGCCGATCACCGGCATCCTCTTTCTCGTCATCGAGCGGCAGGACCGGTTCGTGCGCTTTCATGCAATGCAATCGATCATGGTCTGCTTCGCGTGGATCGTTCTCTCCGTGGTCTTGTCCCTCTTCACCGCGGTGCCCCTCGTGGGTTGGATCATCAGCTTCCTGCTGGGCACGGTGCTGGGCCTGGTGGGCGTGCTGCTCTGGCTCTTCCTCATGTGGCAGGCCTTCCAGGGCAAGGCGTGGGAAGTGCCCGTCGTCGGCGCCTTCGCCCGCCAGCAGATCGGCGGGTCGGTGTGAGGCGGTGATCGCCCGGCTCGTGCCGGCGCCCGCGAGGCGACGATTGGAACGCGCAGTTCCCTCCGACGCGCGGGGACGATGCACGCACTGAGACGCCTCGCGATGATCACCGCGACGACGACGGCCATCGCGGCCGCCGCCTTCACGCCGGCATGGTCGAGGCCGGAGGGAGGGTACTACCTCCAACGCCCGAGCGTCGAGCAGCTCATCATTCGCCCCGACACGGTGTGGTTCTGCGGCGGGGACCGTTCGGGCTGGGATGTGCCGAGCGCGTTCTATTTTCTTCGGCGAACGCGCGAGTGGAGGCGCGTCGCTGGGGGGCCCGCCGGGCCGTGCGTGCCCCACCTCCGCGGCGCGGCGGCCCCGAGCGAGGACGCGACGCGTCGCGCCGTCGGCTATCAGCTCACGCGCATTGACTCGACGAGCTGGGGCGACAGCGGGCGGAGGATTGGCCGGGCATTCCTTCGGCTGACCGACGACGTGTACGGCCGACAGACCGACCTGGTGCCGCGGGTCAACCCGACGAAGATGCGGGCCCTCATGGCCAGCTACGGAACGTTCGCCGACACGGATTTCGCCGCCGTCAGTGCGATGGCCGTCAGTGATTCACTGCTCTGGATCGGACTTGCGGGCGGGTTCCCCGAAGGAGAGGGCGCCGTCGGGGGCATCTATCGTGTGGAGCGCCGGACGGGCCGGCACGAGCTGATCCTCGACACGCTGCTCGATGACCACACGGTCACCAGCATGGCCAGCGTTGGCCGCTGGCTCTGGGTCGGCACGGCACGCCCTGCGGAGTTCGGTTCGTTCGGCGTCTCGGGGTTGCTGCGACTCGACCAACGCTCGCGGGAGTGGCGCGCATACACGGCCGCGACATCCCCACTGCCCGGCACGCTCATTCTGGCGGTGCAATCCGACGGCCACGTCCTCGCGGTCGCCACCGAACTGGGACTCGCCGTGGCGGACCTGCGGGATGGACAGGGCGCGTCCGCGCCGCCTGCGGGCGGCGACCTGGCGATTTCTCGATGGGATGTCCGGTACTTCGTGCCCGCGTTTGTCGGCGACTCGCTCGTGTTCGACCCCGGCACGAAGGCGCAGCACCTGCGCCAGGTCGCCGACGAGGCGCGGTACATCTTCGCCCAGACCTACGGGCGGATTGGCCACGAACGCCCGTTGGCCGAGGCACTCGCGCGGATCGCGCCGGACACACTTGCGCGCCAGATGGAGTCGGACGACTTCGCGGCGATCGGCGCCGCGCTTGGGGACTCCGCGTTCCTCCGCATGCTGTTCGCGATGGACCCCTCGCCAGGCATGCTCATGGCCGCCGGTGGCGTCGGCGCCATGGGGCCGCGCGCACCTGCGTCGGCCGTCGACAGCGTGCACCGGGCCTTTTTGGCGCTGCAGTCCCGTGAGTCGTACGAGCGTCCCGCGTACCGCGCCGCGCTCGGCCGCGCGCTGGCGTTGGTCGGCGACTCGACCTCCGTGCGCTGGGCGCGCGGCGAGTTGCAGCGCATCGTGTCCTCGCGTGCGGTGGGACGGGGCCGACAACCGGCGAGCCAGGACTCCGTGGACGAGAGCGCGGCGGCGGCCGACATCGTCGCGGCGGTGCGTGACCGCGCCGGGTTCGGGCTGCTGGTCAGCGCCATTCCCGTCGCCGAGGGAAAGCGCGCAATGGTCAGAGCCTTGGCGGCGTACGATGACCCGAACGCGTGGCGTGTGCTCGTGGCGTTCGCGCAAGCGAAGCAACTCCCGCGCGGCGATGCGCTGCTGGCCCTCACCCCGTCCGCCCTGCGCGACCCGCGGGTGGCAGACGCCGTTCAAGACATCATCCGGGATGACTTGACGCATGCCTACGTTGGGGCCCGGTGGGCCATCCTCTCCGCCGTCCGGGATCTTCGTTTGTATTCGCTCGCGCCCGACTTGGTCGGCACGCTCGACCAGCGTCACGAGATCGTCGGCGACTTCCTCGCCGAAAGCGTGATTCGGACGCTGGTGCACTTGTCAGGCCGGGCCGACGCGCCGGTGTATGCGGAGTCCATGCCGCCCCGCGCAGTGATCGAGTGGTGGTCGCGCCTGATGGCGGACCATGGGGGGCTGCCCCAGGCAACCCTGGAGGAGGGCCAGCGGGCCGAAGCAATGTGGTCGAAACGGCAAATCGCGTTGCATCGAGACAGGTAGGGCGGGCCTCGAACGGCCGAAGGCTCCGTTCGCGCGCTTTTCAGAGTGCGTTTCCCTTTCCGACGTTTGCTCGCGAGCCACATCGCCCTACCCGACCCGAAACAGCTCCAGCGCCCGCCCGTACCGCGACGTCAGCATCCGCTGCAGCGCCGTGTTGGCGGTCGAGGTCAGCAGCGGATCGGCCTGTAGCACCCGCTCCGCCACCTCGCGCGCCATCTCGCTCAGCATCTCGTCGCGCACGGGGTCGGCGATCTTGAACGCGGGCAGGCCGCTCTGCCGCTCGCCGAACAGGTCGCCCATGCCGCGGATCTGCAGGTCGGCGCGGGCGATCTCAAAGCCGTCCTCGGTCTCGATCATGTGCCGCAGGCGCTCGTGCGCGTCGGGGCTGACGTCGCCCAACAGGATGCAGAACGACTCCTCGCCCCCCCGCCCCACGCGGCCGCGCAGCTGGTGCAGCTGCGACAGGCCGAAGCGTTCGGGGTGCTCGATGACCATCACGGTGGCATTGGCCACGTCGATGCCGACCTCGATGACCGTGGTGCTCACCAGCAGGTCCACCGCCCCGTCGCGGAACTTGCGCATCACGCCGTCCTTCTCCTCCGCCGACAGGCGCCCGTGCAGCAGCGCCACGCGGCGATGCGCGAACTGCCCCCCGGCCAGCGTCTCGAACTCCGTGGTCGCCGCCTTCAGCGCGATCTTGTCGGACTCGTCGATCATCGGGTACACGACGTACGCCTGCCGCCCGGTCGCAAGTTGCGTCTCCACGAACTCGAAGACCCGCTCGCGCCCGCTCTCGGGACGCAGCGCGGTCGTGATGGGCTGGCGGCCCGGCGGACGTTCGTCGAGCACGCTCACGTCGAGGTCGCCGTACAGCGTGAGCGCGAGCGATCGGGGAATCGGCGTCGCCGACATGAGCAGGATGTCGGGAGCCTCCCCCTTTTCACCGAGTGCGGCGCGCTGCTCCACGCCAAAGCGGTGCTGCTCGTCAATGACGGCCAGGCCGAGCTTTGCGAACACGGCCCCCTCCTGCACCAGCGCATG